>DASWFI010000156.1:0-62742 GCA_036394315.1 Patescibacteria group bacterium | reverse complement strand
AGCTCTTCAAGGCCTTCCCCTATTTGCATTTGACGGCGTCGTCGCCGGACGAGGCCGCGTCAATGGGTATCTTATGCGTAGGGTCCCGGGTCAATCATTCAGCTCGATCGTCGACAACCATCATAGTGAATACGTCCAGCTTGTTAATTTTACGCTCGAAATACTATAAAATTTGTAATATTTTTAAAAATACCCCTTCAAAATAAGGGGTATTAAATTTAAATTACAAATTTTGATAAAAATGCGTTGTAAAATTAACAGCGTCAGGACTGTCGGCATCTAAGGCTAATTCAATCGCTTTCAGCTTGAAAGCGTGGCGTTGCGAGGCGATGAACTTCCTGACGGCCCAAGCACCGGCAGCGGCGCCGATAACAATCTTTATCCCTTCAAGCCAACCGTCCTGGATTCGCTTCGCGCGCGTCTCTTCCAGCGTCGCTCTTTGCATGTTTACCGCCTCGGTCGCCGGAAGCGGTTGGGCCGCCAGTCCAGTTGACACCAGCGTCAAACATACGAGAAGCCCCTGAAGTGGGCGACGAAAACCAGATCTCATGACAGGCCCTCCGCCAACAGGATAGCGCAAACGGTCCGCTCCCGTTGTCGTAACAACAAGTACCGTGATTGGCTGCCGAAGACCGGTCTTTCGAAGAGAACGGGCCAGTAACGTTCGGAGTAGCTACATTGGACACAAGAGGATCGCCAGCCGCCGTAGAGGGTCGTCGACAGAATCATGGAGGCGAGTCCCGTCGTTCTTGGACCAAGCGGGCCAGTGCGATTGAAGTTACGGGCGCACCGTTCGATCGACTTTGTCGTCACTCATCAGCGCGATGATCGGCCATCACCTTGTACGGTCAGTTCTTAAGGCCTATACTGACCACCGTGTAGAGGATGCTCGCACCTCGAGACGGTGGCTCTTCCTGGGGACAAATCGCATTCGAGAGAAGTTCTGTTTAGCCGACCAGAAAACACTCTCGAAGTCACTCAAAACGGCCAATAAACAAAGCAAACGACCTCCTCGCGGAGGTCGTTTCGTTTGTGTTCGAGAGTTGCAGGTGCCCGGGCACCTGATCAAGACCTGATGCAACTCTCGAAGTTGTGACCGACCGTCGATCGTGTCTATCCATGTTCGACGCCACCGGGGCACACCAGACAGACTGTTTCCAAGCTGCGCGAAGGGTGAGCAAATAGAACGGTGGCTTTTCATTTGAGCGTCGGCATAGATCGGCATGCAGACATTTCCCATACGGACGATTTGAAACAGTTGCTGGTCTTCTTCATCCGTGTCGGCCCAACTGGAAGGAGCTTGGATGAACGTTACGATCCGTCCGCACGGCCGACAGGTCGTGCGCGGACCGTCATTGCGAGGTCTATTTGACACATCGCGCCAAGGAGGAAGAATGGGTACTTCATGCTTGAAGGGTGGGAAAATACTTGAAATTCGTCAACGGCGTGTCACTCTGCCAGCGTCTCAATTAATAGACTGACAACTGACCAACGCACATGAATTGCCTCACATATGCCCGTGTGTCCACGGAAAGCAGGCCGACAAGGAGCTGTCGATTGCGTCTCAAAATCGTTCACACAGTCAGCATCACTAAATCAACGGATTGATAGTGTCGGTGAGGACGTCGCCCATCTAGAACCACTAAATTGCCAGTAACGTATTGATATGATAGAGTTTAGCTACATGAAAGGCCGAGCAACAACTTTGGTGCGGACTGCAAGACCGCGATTCGCGCCGGTCGTCCTGAGAACTCGAGGCAACGCGTCCGTCCTGAGGCCGCCTTTGAAGTGGGCCGGAGGCAAGCGCTGGCAACTTCCGCACCTCCTGCCGTTGTGGGCGCGCCATCAGCACTGCCGCCTGGTGGAGCCCTTCTCCGGCGGGTTGGCCGTGACGATTGGTTTGCGACCGCAGCAGGCGCTCCTCAACGACGTCAACACTCACCTTATTAACTTTTACGGTTGGCTGAAACGCGGGTTGGTAACCTCGCTGCCGATGCAGAACGACGAGCGGACGTACTACGCGTATCGAGATCATTTCAATGAACTGCTGGCCAACAAGGCCGACGACGGAGCTGAAGCTGCGGCACTGTTCTATTATCTAAATCGCACTGGATACAACGGTCTTTGTCGATTCAATCAGAAGGGTCAGTTCAACGTGCCCTTCGGCCGTTACAAGAAAATCGGTTACACGACCGACTTCAGCGACTATCGCGAACTCTTCGCCAATTGGACGTTCCTCAGCCGGGATTTCGAGGCCGTGCCCCTGGAACCCGGTGACTTTGTGTACGCTGACCCCCCATATGACGTCGAGTTCACTCACTACTCCAAGGGTGGATTCGCTTGGGAGGACCAGGTGCGAGCCGCAGAGTGGCTCGCCCGGCATCCCGGCCCCGTCGTCCTATCGAATCAGGCCACGAAACGCATCGTCACCTTGTACAGGCGCCTCGGTTTCTCGCTTCGCTTTCTGCAGGCTCCGCGCATGATCAGCTGCACCGGGGACCGCACGCCTGCTCGGGAAGTTCTCGCCATTAAGAATCTACCGTCATGAGCCCACGCGATACCGGAACTGGCCGAGTGCTTGAAGAGATGGTTCTGCCATCTCTTCGGCGCGGCGGCTACACCTATCCCAACGGGCCACAGAACATTGGCGCGCGGTTTGGCGGCGGTGCCCATTATGTCGATGTCATCGCAGAAAAAAACGGGGAGCGCGTGCTGGTATCGCTCAAGTGGCAGCAGGTCGCCGGCACGGCCGAACAGAAAGTGCCTTTCGAAGTGATTTGTCTAGCCGAAGCCGTGATTGCCGGTCCGTTCACGAAAGCGTATCTCGTCCTGGGTGGCGAGGGGTGGAAACTGCGAAGCTTCTATACAAGCGGGGGGCTCTCAAAACAGCTCGTCCACGCGGACAAGGTTGAGATCCTCACGCTTGAGGGGTTCATCGCCAAGGCGAACCAAGGACAACTGTAGGCTATTGATAGCAATTCACTTCGAGAGCGACACGCATGGCCTCTGGAAAAGACGACCTCGAGAGAGACACGTTAGGCGCTCCAGTGAAAGACAACTCAAAAACCGCCGAAGAGGCGGTTCTTACATGCGTTCGTGCGGCCGCGAACTGATACATTTGGTTGTCGCTTTGGGCGTCTCGAAATTGACAGCCCCGTCACGAATATGCGCAATGGGGACGGTCTTGATACTTCTTGATTGAGGTGTTCGATACGGACACGTATGGCCCGGCCCGCTATCTGGAATGCCTGCGTTTCTTGAGATTCTTGAAGAGACCTTTCGAGGTCTTGGGTGTGGGTTGATCCTCAACCGGTCCGCCTGAGTTTGAATCGCCCCTAGCGAAGTGCCGTTCTCTCTTCTCATGTTCGGCGCGCCGGCCCGCGTTGATCTCTTTCTCGGACCACTCGTACGACCACTTCACTTTGTTGTTTCGTATCCAGTAGTGAGATCGGCACGGAAAGGTCCAGTTGCCGATGGATGGGTACAAGGATACCGACTCACCGTCGAATGTTAGCTGCCAAGCGTATGGAGCTAACGGTGTCACGACCCCGAGAGCACAGCCGCACGCGCACTTGTGCGTAACTGTCGCATATGGAATCGATACATAGATAACACCCTGTTCCAAGTGCTCTGGAACGAACTCGACGAACTGATGCGAAAAGGTGATTATTCCCTTCATGGTTTGTCGTCATTAATAATAATGTTGCCGTCTATATTGTAGGCACTGAAATGCTCACGGTCCGTGTCACGGTAGAATCCATACAGCTTCTTCCACTTGATAACCGCTAACGCGGCGTTTAAGGCGTTCAGATCGGCGATCTGAATGTTGCTGTTGTATTCGTCGTTCTGGTCTGGTTCCCCGAACGAAATCCGCCCACGCGCTTTGTCCCGCATGTCTGGCGTGCTGGCCGTAACCCTGAGCAAGCCGCGGAGCTTGCCATCTGGGTCCAGATCGATGCCCATGCCGACGTCTACAAATGGAACGCCGCGCAACTCAAGTGCCTCGATTATCGGACGCTTGGGCGGACCTTTGTCGATGCACATAAATACGAAAGTCATCCCCTCGAGTTCACCAACGTTGGTGGCGTCGATGAAATACGGATGGGCCACGACGTGACGGTGCATCGTTGAGTACCTTCGCGTGAAGTACTCGACCTTCATCAAGTTGGCTTCGAGCTCCTCGAGCGAGGCAGCTCCTGGCGACCGAAATGCGTTATGGTTCGAGAACCTATCGCCATCGAATAAATGTATTTCGGCTGCTGGAGCCTTAGAAACGAAGTCCAGGACGTAGGAGCCGGTCCCACCGAGACCGATGATCCCAAGCCTTTGTCCAGCGAGTCTGCCGGTGACGGCAGTGATTTTGGAGCGACTGGAGGCAGTGTCGACGTAATGAAAGACAGAGTCGTTATCATCGGCCGGAACCGGTGGAAACACTTGGGCGGTGACGGTCTGGTCGAGCGCCTGAGCAGGCCCGGCGATGATCCGGACGTACTTCGTAACCTTATCGTAGTAATCAGTGTAGCCGTCAGGGGGCTTTGACGAGAACGAATGATCCGTGGCGAAATCGTCACCGATCGCCATTCTGCTGCTACCGTGCGCAATCTGCTGAATCTTTGAGCCGTCTTTGTGGCACGGGTGCTCGCCAGCAAAGAACGCTACGTGGGTGTTCGGCTTCCCGGCCGTGTTGCCGTTGACGACCAGCTCCGATACGAGGGTTCCGCAGCAGACCTCTTTATTGGAGTTCACGTAGGGTACCTGTTTGACCAACAGGTACCCTGCCTTGAACGCGATGTCGTAGCCCTCGTCTCGAAGGCGCTTGAGGTCCGGACTACGACTGACCAGTTGCTGAAACATCGAAGATCATCCCGTCTTTGACCTCTACGCTCGCGCCTGTTAATTTTACGCTCGAAATACTATAAAATTTGTAATATTTTTAAAAATACCCCTTCAAAATAAGGGGTATTAAATTTAAATTACAAATTTTGATAAAAATGCGTTGTAAAATTAACACTAAATACGAATTTATTTGAATTTATTCTTATTTTCGGATATATTTTTAGTATGTTAAAGATTCAGGAAATAAACAAGATCAAAGATTTAATTGGCTTTGATTATAATATAAAACAAATCTCTGAAATATTGGGAATTTCCTTAGCAACGGTTTATAAATACAAAGCTATTTCGAATTTAAATTCGAAATTGCCCACAGATAGCAATTATCCTTCGAAATTAGCACCATTTGTTAATTTGATAGAAGCGGAGATAAAAAGAGGGGTATTTAATTCAGTAAAAATTCACAGAAAATTAACAGAAAACGGTTGCCAAGCCAGTTATTCTCTAGTAAATAGCTTGGTCAGGGATAAAGTTATTCAGAAGAAAGTTAGAAAACAACTTTATCAAAGAGTCGAAACAGCTCCAGCGGAACAAGCTCAGGTGGACTGGGGGCATTTTGGAAAGATTATTATAGATGGACAAAAATTTAACCTATACGTTTTTGCTTACCAGCTAGCTTATAGCAGAATAATTTATGCTGAATTCGTAACTAGTCAAAAACAGTTGGTCTTGCAAAGGTGCCATATCCACGCTTTTAATAAACTCGGGGTGCCCAAGAAAATTAGGTATGACAATATGAAAACAGTGGTTACTTCGAGAAAAAAGGTTAATGATAAAGTGTATATAAATTACAATTTTGAATTCTTGAATTTTGCGAAGTATTACAAATTTGAGCCTGAAGCTTGCCCACCATATTATCCGCAATCCAAAGGAAAGATCGAATCAACCGTGAAGTACATTAAGAGCGATTTTATCAAAGGCGAGAAATTTAACAAAACTTTCAAATCAATTGATGAATTGAATCAAAAATTATGGTTATGGATCGACAATGTTGCCAATGTGCGTGTACATGCCACAACACATGAAAAACCAATCGAAAGATGGATGGAAGAGAAGGGTAATCTTTTCTTTACAAAAGATTACCCAATATATGAAAATAATATCCGTTCATCCCGGAGGGCGTCTCAAAATTCAATGGTCACATATAAGTTGAGTGCTTATGGAGTGCCTCCGCTATACGCTCGAAAAAAGATCGATGTTGTAGAGAAGATAGTAAGTGGAGTGAATAAATTATACTTTTATTTTAAGGGAAAGAAAATTATGGAACATAATTTAGCAAAAAAGAGAGGGGAATGGATTTTGCCTGAGACCTTACCTAGCAAGCAGACTAATCAAAAAAAAGTAGCAGAAGGTCGTTTGGTTGAGGTTCAAGAAAGAGACTTAGAGTATTACAATCAATTTTTTAATCAATAAATCTATGGGAAGAAACAAGATAACACGTTACGGATTTGAAGAAGGGAACTCGCAAGAAGAGAAGCTCAAAAAAGCATTGAAGCTTTTGGAGTTAGATGGAGCCGCTCGTGCTCTAAGTGCCATAAATAAAATAATTATTGAGAAAAAACTATCGTTTCTTGATGGATTAGAATATTTGATTGATGAAGATTTTAGTGGTAAAGAAGACACGCGTATAGAAAGGTGGACCAAACAAGCAAAATTTCCCTGGACAAAACGCGTAGAGGATTATGATTTTAACTTTCCGGAATTTATAGAAAAAGAAAAAGTTTTAAAACTGGCTGAATGCTCATGGATCAAAGAGGGAATAAATGTTCTTTTCTTGGGTCCACCTGGTGTTGGCAAAACTCACTTATCAATTGCTTTAGGTATGGAAGCTATAAACAATAGCTACGAGACGAAATTCGTAACCATTGATAGGTTAACCGAAGCAATTGCAAACGTAATCGCCAAAGATAAAGAACAAGGAGGAGGTAAAAACAGAAACAACCTTATAAATTCCTACGTTAAGATACCACTTTTGATTATAGATGAATTATCTTACAGCAAAGTGAATACTGAGGTTGCCGAATTATTATTTCAAATAATTCACAGAAGAAATGAGGCTCAAAAAAGCATAATTTGGTCAACCAATGAAGGCTTTGATAAATGGACTGACATCTTCGAAAATAAAATACGGGCAGCAGCAGCAATTGATAGATTAGTTGCCAATGCAGTCTTTGTTTCAATTAAAGGAAAATCTTGGCGTCACAGAGAAATAGCATTTAATAAATCTGATAAGAAAAAAGTGGTGCAAAAAACATGAAGAAAATCCCTGATAAAATTTACAACGATCACTTCAAAACAATGGCTTTAATGATGGCGATACATTGTGTAAGGAGAACTATCATTGAAGATTATCATGTTGCAGGAAAAATCTCAGATGAAGAAATGATGAAATTTAACAAGGAAGTGTCGAATAAAATTTATACTTTTTTACAGGTTATGTTCAATCCCTCAAATAGAAAACAAAGAAAACAACTGATATCAATTTTAAACGAGTGGGGAACAGATGGTTGGGATCAGCCTCGATTAGATGAATCATTGTTGAAAGTATTAAACTTGAATGAATCTGAGCTCGATTAAAATTTATTTACAGTATTATATTTAAGATACCCTTGCTAATGCGATACTAATAATAAATAGGCAATCAAACATCAATAGAATCGGCTTGACAAATGAGTTAAATGAATATATATTACTACTAGATACGGCGGAAAGGCATATAATTCAGTTAAGCTAGACAGGTAAGTACTGGAAATAAATTGCTAACCACCCCCTAGCTCTGTAACAGGATCTAGGGGCTTTTAAATACTTAAAAAACCAATGAAAAATTTAGTTATCATAGATGGCAGCAATTTTTATCACAAAGCTAAGAAATTAGCCTCGAGTATTCATTTGACTAATTACAATTATAAAAAGCTGGTTGAAACTATTACCGACAGCACAGAAAACGATATTGAATATTGCGTGGGCGAGGTTAAGGTTCATCCTAATTCAGATACTAAGAATCAACATTTATACTCCGGACAGCAAGCATTATTCCATACTCTTCAGCAACAGGGGATTGTGGTTAAAAAAGGATTCATGCTCAAGAACCAAGGCATATTCCACGAAAAAGGCGTTGACGTCAGAATCGCCACAGATATCGTCCGGGGAGCTTTAAAAAATGAATATGATTGCTGCTACGTCATTTCATCGGATAGCGATATTCTACCCGCGATTGAGACAGCTATTGCTGCAGGAAAAAAGGTTGTCTATGTAGCTTTTGAAAAAACAACAGTCAGTAAGGCCTTGGCTATAAATTGCTCTGAAACTGTTTTTGTTACAAAGACCATGATTGAGAATTGTGAGCATTAGAGCAAAGGGATAACGCTCCTTAATTCAGGTCGTTTTTGGATCTTTTTTTACCTTCATTCTCATTTTTGTTGGGTATAACGATTTTTGGTAAAAAAATAGAAATAGAGAAACCAGGCAATTCTAAAGGTATGAAGACTCTCTAAAAAATACCAACGCGTTGGTATTTTCAAGGTCTGATCTATGGCTTAAATAAGCCTGAATCTCAAAAAATCACTACCTCCCTACTCTTTATATATAAAGAGAGGTTAGTGAAAACTACTATGAATAAACAGAACCAGATACTACTACATCTATATACCTTCCGGTACTTAACCAGAAAGCACATCCAGACACTACTCAATCAGAAACAATTTAACAGGGTTACTTTAAACAACTTAGTTCAATCAGGATACATCAGACGCTTCTATAACTCAAAGACAGTAACAATACCAGCTATATATTCCTTAGGGATTAAAAGCAGGAAGTATCTAAAGGATAATCCAGAGTTTAAGGATATTAACCCATTGTTACTTAATAGAATATGGAGGGAACCTGGGTTATCTGCTCAATTCCGTAAACACTGCTTATTATTAGCTGATATCTATGTTTCTCTCAAAGGTTCAGGGAACCTTCGTTTCTATACCAAAACCATGCTTACGGGCATGGACCATATGATTCTTCCTGTTCCTGATGCCTATTTTTCCATTGATGAAAAACCTTACTTTTTAGATATCATTGATGAATTACCTGCCCGGATGATATTAAGAAGAAGAATCAGACAGTACTTTGAATACTACGAAGAGAACCATTGGCAGGACCATAATCCCAAACCCTTTCCTTCCATTATCCTGATATGCCCAGATGAAAGATCTAAAAAGTACCTGAATAAATTTATCCTAAGAATGCTCGAAGAGAATTCTGATCTTTCTTTTTATCTTTCCACCTGGGAACAAGTTAAGGCTAAGGGGTTGAACCCTGATATAATGCAAAAAGTTGGGGTATAAAAAAATAGACTAAAAAACATAATTCGCATGAGTAGACGGTAACCGGGAATTATTTAAACGACTGCTTTGAATCCTTAATTGCCCTTAAAAATCTTAAATGTCAATACCCCTGTTTTTTGCCACTATTGCCAAAAGGGCGATTTTTTATTATACTTTACGCGCTCATTATGGAAACGCCCACTCAAAAGTCAAATAAACTCGACAAGGCCACTATGGTAAGCCTGAGCTTTGAGTTAGGCTACATAATCGCGCTTCCTTTGGTGGTTTTGGGGCTTTTGGGCAAATGGGGAGACAAACATTGGCATCATGCTTTTCCCTGGATGACTCTGATCGCGATCGGACTGGCGATATTTATGACCACCGTGTGGTTGATTCAGAAATTAAAAGGATACATAAAATGATATTTACACTGCCACCTCTGGTGGCTGAACCAATCTTTCATATCAAAAGTTTTCCGGTAACCAATGCATACATAAATTCGACTATAGCAGTATTGTTCTTCATAATCGCAGGCTTGGTATTGCGAAAAAAAACAGCCTTAATTCCAGACAAACTTCAAAATTTTGCCGAAGGAGTATTGGAATTTATTTTAGGTTACGTCGATAAAGTGACTAAGGACCGCAAAAAATCGTTAAAATTTCTGCCAATTGTCGGCGGATTATTTTTGTTTATACTTGTTTCTAACTGGATGGGACTGATTCCAGGAACCGGATCCATAGGCCGGTGGCTTCCAGTCCATGGAGAGACAGAGCTGGTACCTCTGTTTCGCCCGGCGAATGCGGATTTAAATATGACTTTGGCCATGTCGTTATTTGCTGTTGTGACTTCGCATGTATTGGGTATTTTTGCTGTTGGTTTTTTCAAGTACGCCAACAAATATATTAAGATTGGTGATTTGATTGCGTCTTTTAAGAAAGGCGGATTTCATATTTTCGCCGCTGTAATAGAATTTGCCATTGGGATTATTGAAACTTTTTTGGAAGCGGCAAAAATTGCATCGTTATCCTTCCGGTTATTCGGCAATATTTTCGCCGGAGAAATTTTACTGACAGTTATTGCCAGTCTGATCGCGTATGGGATTCCGTTACCGTTTATCTTTCTGGAAATCCTGGTCGGGATCATCCAGGCGACAGTTTTTTCGCTGTTAACTCTGACTTATTTGACTATCGCCACCACTCCGGTACATGGGCACGATGAACGTGCGCACGAGCCAATAGTGGCCCAATAAGAGTTTAGCCTAGAGAAACTTACGAGTCGAAGTAGGTTTCTGTTTCTTAACTCTTAAAGAACTTGCGGACTTTAAACTAAAAACACAGTCCAGCAAGAACGGAGTAATTATGACTGAAATAATGATCGCAACTCTTTCTAAGGGATTTGCAATCGCAATCGGCGGAATTGGTCCTGCTTTGGCCATAGGAAAAATTGGATCCAAGGCCATGGAATCAATCGGACGCAATCCGGAATCTGCCGACAGCTTGTTTGTGCCGATGTTGATCGGCATGGGTCTGGCTGAAGCTATCGCGATTTACGCCCTGGTTATTACATTTATTTTATAGCGTATAGCGTGTAGCGTATAGACTTTGCTATACGCTAAGCGCTGTTCACTAATCACTAATTTATTATGGACATACATTCAATATTCATGGCTGCGACAGAGGCAGCCACACAATCAGCAGCTCACCAGGCGCCAGGAGGCGTTTTAGGCACATTAGGCATTAATTGGAAGTTATTCCTGGCCCAATTGGTCAATTTCGGCATCGTGCTTTTCGTTTTTTGGCGTTGGATTGTGAAGCCTTTGGGCACCACCCTGACCAAGCGCCAGGAACGTATTGAAGAGGGACTGAAGAACGCGGAGCTCACGGAAGCTGAAAAAAAGAAATTCGAAGAATGGAAGATAGCGGAGATGAAAAAAGTTCGAAACGAAGCGGATCATATTTTACGCACTACGACTGATACAGCGAACAAGATCAAGCAGGAAACCATAGTCGAAGCGCAACACCAGGCAAATAAAGTGCTGGATCAGGCCAAAGCAAACATAGAAAGCGAAAAAAACCAGATGCTGAAAGAGGTTAAACAGGAAATTGCCACGCTGGTAGTCACCGCTTCCGAAAAGATTTTACGCCAGAAGCTGGATGAAAAGAAAGATCGTGAATTGATAAATGAAAGCTTGAAAGGGGTCAAATGAAATATTCGGCAAAACAATACGCCCAGGCTTTAATGGAATCGCTCGAAAGCACGACTCCTAAGGATCAAGAGCAAGTTTTGGATAATTTCATAAAAGTACTGGCAGAAAATAACGACGTAAGATTGTTTGATCAGATAGCGGAAGAATTTCATAAGCTCGAGCTGGCGAAAAAAGGAATCAAGCAGGCGGAAATCATTACCGCGCACCCGACGACCAGGGAAAATGACCAGCAGATAATCCATGAGCTGAATAAACTAGCCAAAGGAAATTTGGAACTCAAGAAAAAAATAGACGAACGGATTATCGGCGGCGTGATAGTCAGAATGGAAGATCAGATGCTGGACGCTTCAGTGAAAAACAGTTTAGAGCAATTAAAGAAAGATTTAATTAAATAATATGGCAGATATAATTTCACAACTCAAAAGTCGGATAGAAAGTTTTCAACCGCACGCCAAACTGGAAACAGTGGGAACGGTGCTGCAGGTCGGCGACCGCATCGCCAAGGTCGCGGGTTTGCTCAACGCGAAAGCTTCTGAAATGCTGGAATTTCCAGGCGGAGTCATGGGCGTTGCCCTAAACCTGGAACAAGATTCGATTGGCGTGATTTTGCTAGGAGAGGATTCAAACATCAAGCAGGGCGACAAAGTCACCGCTACAGGCAAAATTCTCTCGGTACCGGTAGGCATGGGTTTAGTGGGCCGGGTGGTAGATCCCTTAGGTCAGCCCCTGGATAATAAAGGTGAAATAAAGTCTGATGCCGTGTACCCGGTGGAAAAAATCGCGCCCGGAGTCATAGAGCGCCAGTCAGTCAACGAACCGCTGCAAACCGGAATTAAAGCTATTGATGCCATGATCCCGATCGGCAGAGGCCAGCGTGAATTGATTATTGGGGACCGCCAAACCGGCAAAACTGCCATTGCCGTGGATACCATAGTCAACCAGAAAGGCAAGGATGTAATCTGTATTTATGTGGCGATCGGCCAGAAAGAATCCAAAGTAGCGCGCATCGTGGCTGAATTACAAAAACGAGACGCCATGGAACATACGATAGTGGTTGTGGCTGGAGCCTCGGATCCAGCAGCGCTTGCTTACATAGCGCCCTTCGCCGGAGCTGCCATGGGTGAATACTTTATGGATAAAGGCAAGCACGCTTTGATTATTTACGATGATTTATCCAAACACGCTGTAGCCTATCGTGAAATTTCATTGTTGCTTCGAAGACCTCCCGGACGCGAAGCTTATCCAGGCGACGTATTTTATCTCCATTCCAGATTGCTGGAACGCGCCGCCAAGATGAGTGATAAAAACGGCGGCGGCTCCCTGACTGCGTTGCCGATTATCGAAACGCAAGCCGGAGACATGTCAGCGTATATTCCAACCAACGTGATTTCCATTACTGACGGCCAGATTTACGTGGAAACCGATTTGTTCTACCAGGGTATCCGGCCGGCTGTGAATGTGGGATTGTCTGTGTCACGCGTAGGCTCTTCGGCTCAAACCAAGGCTATCAAAAAAGTCGCGGGTAAATTGCGTCTGGACCTGGCCCAGTTCCGCGCCCTCGCTGCGTTCGCCCAATTCGCTTCGGATTTGGATCCACAAACCAAGGCTCGAATTGACCGGGGCCTGCGCCTCACGGAAATCCTGAAGCAAAAACAATACGAACCGATGTCCATGGAACATCAAGTCGTGATTTTATACCCTGCGATCAATGGATATCTGGATGATGTAGCAGTAGAAGATGTGAAAGATTGGGAAGATAAATTTCATAAATACCTGGATGTTCAGAAAAAAGATTTGATAAAAGCGATTGCGGAGAAAAAGGAATTGACCGAAGAGATCGAATCTTCGCTCAAGAAAGCAATCGAAGAGTTCAAAAAAAGTTATGGCAGTCCCCGACGGGACAAAGGAGCATCCTAACCCATGGCTAGTAATACTAAAGAAATTAAACGACGCATCAAATCCATCACCAACATAGGTCAGATAACCAAGGCCATGGAGCTGGTTTCTGCTGCCAAAATGCGCAAAGCCCAGGTCACGGCTGTAGCCTCCCGTCCTTACGCAGTTTTATCAAACGAATTATTGCGCAATCTGGCGGCTTCCGCTAATTTGACCAATCATCCGCTGATCAATCGGGTCATACTACTGGGCAAACAAGCAGCACCGAAAAAAGTTTTGATTATTTTAATCTCCTCTGACCGCGGTTTAGCTGGCGCTTTCAATACCAATTTGGTAAACAAAGCCTTAAGCATTGTAAAACAGGAGGGTGCTGAAAGAATTGATTTTGTCACCACCGGGAAAAAAGGCACTGATGCCATTTTAAGAATGCATTATAATATCGTGGCGAATTTCCCAGGCAAAGATAAAAATATCACGGGCTTGGACGCGGAACCAATCGCTGTCATGGCTATGGATGATTTTTTGGCCGGGAAATATGAAAAAGTCTTTGTGGTATATACGGATTTCATCTCCACCCTGGTTCAGCGTCCGAACATGATGCAGATATTGCCGTTTTCCAGCCAGGTTGCAGGGGACGGGTTGCACAAGACAGAAAAAACGGAATTTCTTTTTGAGCCGTCGTCAGATGAAATTTTGGAAATTTTAATCCAGCGGACAGTGAAATTTATGGTCTACCAGGCATTAGTGGAAGGTGCAGCGTCCGAACATTCAGCGCGAATGGTGGCCATGCGCAACGCGAATGAGGCTGCCGGCGATTTACTGCAAGAGTTATCATTAAGCTATAATCAAGCCAGACAAGCAGGAATCACTCGGGAGCTTTCCGAAATTTCCGCCGCAAAATTGGCCATGGAAGGATAAGAGGATATATTATGAATAAAGGGAAAATTACACAAATTATCGGAGCGGTGATCGATGTGCAGTTTGAAAAAGAACTGCCCTCAATTAGCAATGCTTTGAAAGTAACTAATTCGGGCAAAGAATTAGTATTGGAAGTAGCCCAGCATATAGGGGGTAATCAGGTCCGGACGATCGCCATGGGCGCTACAGACGGCTTGCAAAGAAACTCGGAAGTAACCGATACAGGCGCACCCATTACTGTCGGGGTCGGCAAAGAAACTCTGGGGCGCATGTTTAATGCTCTGGGACAGCCCATAGATGGCAAGGAAGCTGTGAAAACTGCCAAAACTTACCCAATTCACAGACCCGCGCCGGATTTTGCCAAACAATCCAGTAAAGTGGAATTGCTGGAAACCGGCATCAAGGTTATCGATTTGATCGCGCCCATCGTCAAGGGCGGGAAAGTGGGATTATTCGGAGGAGCAGGCGTGGGCAAAACCGTTATCATCACCGAACTTATAAACAACGTGGCTAAACAACACGGTGGAGTTTCTGTTTTTGCCGGGGTCGGAGAGAGAAGCAGAGAAGGAAATGATCTTTACCGTGAAATGAGCGAATCTAAAGTATTGGATAAAACTTCCCTGGTCTTCGGGCAGATGAATGAACCGCCGGGAATCAGAGCGCGCGTGGGATTGACGGGAGTGACCATGGCTGAATATTTCCGCGATGAAGAAAAGCAAGACGTGCTTCTGTTCATCGATAATATTTTCCGTTTTACGCAAGCCGGATCTGAAGTTTCCACCTTGCTGGGCCGTATCCCGTCTGCCGTAGGATACCAGCCAACGTTAGCCACGGATATGGGCGCCTTGCAGGAACGAATCACTTCGACTACTGAAGGATCTATCACTTCGATCCAGGCAGTATATGTGCCGGCGGATGACGTCACGGATCCAGCACCAGCCACGACCTTTGGTCACCTTGATTCCACTGTCCAATTATCCCGAGCACTTACTGAAATTGGAATTTATCCGGCAGTGGATCCCCTGGATTCGACTTCCACAGTACTTGATCCAAACGTCGTCGGGCAGGAACATTATGATGTCGCCAGAGGCGTGCAGAAGGTATTGCAGAAATATAAGGACTTGCAGGATATCATCGCGATTTTGGGAATTGAAGAATTATCTCCGGAAGACCGCCTGGCTGTGACTCGGGCACGTAAAATTCAGCAATTCTTATCCCAACCGTTCTTCGTGGCTGAACAATTTACCGGAAGAAACGGGAAGTATGTGCCTTTGAAGGATACTATTCGAAGCTTCAAAGAAATTCTTGATGGCAAGCACGACGAGAAAGACGAGGGCGCATTTTATATGAAGGGTTCGATTGACGAAGTCTAATCAATCTTATACTATGAAATTCAAAATTGTTACACCAGAAAGAATAGTGCTTGAAACCGAAGCTGATGCTTTGACCTTGCCTACGACCAGCGGCGAGATTACGATTTTGCCGCACCATACGCCATTGGTGGCGCAGATGGCAGCGGGGGAAGTTAAGTACAAACAAAGCGGTAAAAGCAATTTTTTCGCAGTTTCTGGCGGAGTAATCGAAGTCAGGTCTGGTAAAGGTGGCAAAAATTCCACCGAAGTGGTGATCCTGGCTGATACGGCAGAGTTTGGCCATGAAATTGATATGGAGCGTGCTGAAAAAGCCCGTGAATCCGCCAGAAAGCTGATGACCGAATCTTACAGCGACCAGAAAACTTATGCCGATGCCTCAGCTGCCTTCCAGAAACATCTGATCCGGCTGAAAGTTGCGCGCAAACATCATAGTCATAAAGGTACCAAAGTGGATAATAATTAGTAAATAAATATGCCTCAAGCTCAAGCCTTTGTTCAAGCGTGTGATGATTTTCGAATCCAAAAAATTCTGCAGGATTTTTTTGAAAATACCCTCAATTTATACAACGTAGAGTTAAAAACCGATCTCGGTGGAGTAAAGGAAATTTTTGATGGCACAGCCAAACGCGATTGGATTTTCGAGAACATCCAGGCTTCTATTGATCAACACCAGATTACGCAGATAATTTTAATAAATCACACAGACTGCACTGCATATGGCGGTTGGGATGCCTTCCCCAATCCGGATGAGGAAATTCACTTGCATGAAATTCAATTGCGCCATGCGGTCTCCGGTGTGAAAGCAAAATTCCCACGGCTTACAGTATCAGCTTACCTTATAATTCTAGGCAGATTAAGCGATGAGCCCACAACAATCAAAAAAGTTATATAACACGGGTTTGAAAGTCGCCAAGTTGCTGCAACAAGAACAATTTGCGGCTTTTTTTGTTGGCGGAATTGTTCGCAATAATTTATTAAAACTAGAATCAGACAACCTCGATATCGCCACTGATGCCACAACGGATCAAGTCGAAAGTATTTTAGGAGGAGAGGGGATTAAAATTAAACCGGTTGGTAAAAAATTCGGTTCAATTTTAGCGATTGTCGATAACTTCCCCATCGAAATCACAACTTTTCGGGCTGAAGGCAGATATTCGGACAACAGGCATCCGGATCATGTTGATTTTATTAAAGATCATAAACAGGACGCCAGACGGCGGGATTTTACCATCAATGCATTATATTTCGATCCCATCAAAAAAGAACTTCATGATCCCACCGAAGGGGTTAAAGATTTAAAATTAAAGCTGTTGAGGTTCGTGGGTAATCCGAAAAAGCGAATCGATGAGGATGCTCTCCGCATGCTTCGAGGTGTTAGATTGGCCACTCAACTGGGATTCAAGCTGGAAAAAAATTCCTTCGCCGCCATCAAAACCCGCGCCAAGTACATTCAAGGTATCTCCGGGGAACGAATTAAAGCGGAACTTGATAAAATTTTGTTTTCAGAAAACCGGGTTGAAGGAATAGAATTATTGGATAAAACAGGATTGATGCGGTTCATTATACCTGAAATGGAACCAATGAAAAACTTTTCTCATAAGTCAAAAAATTATCATTTGGAAGGAAGTATGTTTACCCACACCCTGATGGCTTTAAAGCTAGCGCCAAAGTTATCAGATCTAAATTTACTGTATGCTCTTCTTTTTCATGACATAGGCAAGCCGCGTTCTGCAAAAAAAGTTCTAAAGCCTGAAGGCTGGGTATTTTCCACCAAAGGCCATGCTGATGTTTCCGCTGATATTTTTTTGGATTTTGCTTCGAAAATGAAATTTTCAAGACAAAGTAAAAGCACTATCGAATGGCTGATAAGAAATCACATGCTGCAAAGTGTATTTTTTGAAATGAAGCCGGCTAAACAACTGGAGTTGGCAGGCAATCCTAATTTCGGACTCTTGCTTGAGCACTGGAATGCGGATCATCACGGGTCCAGACGTGCTGATAATTTTGACGAGCATTCAAAAAAATTTCGAAAGTCAGTCACAGCCGCTGGGTTATTGCTGAAAAATCTAAAAACTAAAAGTCCCTTGATCTCTAAACTGGCGCGTGGGAGCGTGATTATGAAATATAGCAAGCTGAAGCCTGGCAAACAGCTGGGCGATAAAATTCAAGATATCAAAGTCCAAATTGTATTAGGTAAAATCACGAACGAAAAAAATCTTCAAAATTATTTGAAATAATTGCACAAACAAAAACATCTAGCATGCCTTTGCCACCGGTGTTTATTAGATTTTTTTAGGTAAATTAAAAAGGTAGAGGAATGCCGATTTTTTCTGAAACCTTTTTTGCCCAGCTCTCCAACGTCTCAAGCCGACGATGTACGATGTGCTCATCACGAAAATCTTTGGCCTTTTTTGGCTAAAGCATCAATTGAGATTTGAAGAGTTCTCACGTCTTCTTTTGACGCTAAAGACTCCAAATCTTCTTTGGTGGCAAATACTTTCTGCATCAATTCAATATCTTGAGGAGTCAACATATTAATAACCCTGAACAAATCTTGTCAACTTAGCGAACAAAAAAGCACTTCCTTGCGGTTGTGCTTAACTAACTAACTTCCCACCCATACAATTGCAGGTGGCAGTTGCACACTTCAGGAACTGAAAACTAATAACTATAAAATAATTATTACTTTCCAATCGTTGAGAGAACTGGGAACGAAGTCAGATGACATTCGCTCCCAGCGTTGCGCCTAATCTTCGGGCGCCCAAATGTTGCCCTTGGCTTCCACTGCTCCTTGAAGCAATTGCTGCCCTTTTGCGGCCGTCCACGCACAAATGACCTCTTTGATCGGCTTCGAGGCCACTTTCTCCTCGATCTCTGTCGGGTGGTCGCTGCCCCAGTTCTCGTCGCAGGCAGCAAGCGTCCGCGTCAACTCGAATGGTTCCTTGGCGACGACGAGGTAGGTCACCGTCACCAGGTCGCAGGCACCGAACTGGGTGCAGGACTCGTGGCTCTCGTGATCGATCGGAAGTGAACGAAACTCCAGAGTCTCCGGAAGGATGAATCCATCTTCCGGCTGCCACGACGGCATCTCTCCGCCGTACATGAACACTCCGCGGCGCACGATCACGGCGTGCGAATCATCGGGGACTTCGATTTCGCGAACTTGTTCGGGCTCGACGAACTCGGGAAGCTGATGGTCGTTTCTGTAGCCGAGCACTTCAACTTTCATTGTGAATTCCTCCTACAAACACTTCGCCAAAGTGGCGAGTGGGAATTTCTGCGTTTCCGCAGTACCGAGAAAAGTATATTTCCATACTCTTTTCGCTAATGCAGAATATATTATATGAACAAAACATATTAGCAAATATTGGTCATTTTGTCAATCGTTGTTCCAAAGTGATTTTGGCCATAAACAAAAAACATCTTGCTGATCACAAGGTGTTTTTTGTGGCGGGTCCGACCGGATTTGAACCGGCGGTCTTCTCCGTGACAGGGAGACGTGTTAACCGGGCTACACCACGGACCCGTGGTGGCTGGGGTGGGTTTCGAACCCACTACCTCGGGCTTATGAGTCCCACGCTCTACCGATTGAGCTACCCAGCCGAAGTCGTATGGGAATTATTTTCTTGGTTGCGGGGGTGGGACTCGAACCCACAATCTCAAGGTTATGAGCCTTGCGAGATGCCATTTCTCTACCCCGCGACGTTGCTAAATAAAAAACAGGTCCGGATTTCCGTATGTCACCTGGGAATCGAAATCCTGTAAGCTTATAGATTATATGCCTTACCCTTTAAAAAATCAAGAGAGAAGTCGAGGCAAAAAAAGACGCCAGCATATGTGTGCTAGCGTGGCGTACTTTCCAACCTCGCGGCCCATCGTTTTCGGATCACTTCCCTCATTTCTGGGGATATATCGACAGAGATCCGATCTCGAGTAGGCAGGGATGGATTAACATTCCTCCGTTCTGGGTCTTCTGGCGGGGGTACGGTCGCCAGGATGACCGGTTCTTGCTTGACTGCCGGTTTGGCTTTCGGCAGCTTATGCGTTATAGGTACAGGCTTCGGCTCGGGTAGTGATTGAGCTTTGGCAACTGTTGGTGGGGCGGGCGGATGTGTAGCCAGCTTTTCCACTTCGTTCAGCCGGCGCTTGAGTTGATCGATTTCTGCTCGTAGCTCGCTGTTCGTTCGATCAACTGTGTCAGTTCTGGCTGGCCTAGATTTGAAGAAAGCCAGCTTGTCGCGATGTCTCCAGGTTTGGACCAGAAGAAGTCCGAGAAGTGAAAGTCCTAGAACGATCGCGATGATTCGGAGGCGTTTTGTCCAACGGGCCTTCGCCTCCAATTTGTCGACGGTTTGAGAGACTTGATCTTCGTCGGCCCACTCGTCGAAGTGAACTACCTGCTGCTCAGCCTCGATGGCATCAAGCATGGTTAACCTCGGGAATTCCCGGAATCGTCGTATCAAGCTTTTGGGGAGCTCGCACGACGAGCTGAGCTGAAGAATCGGGTTCCTCGGCGCGGTTACAAGCCTTCAGCATCCGTTTCTCGTTCTCCGAAAGCAAGCTCTGTTCCGCCAGTTTGAGCAGCTTCGGGTCATTAAGCATCTTGCCCAGGCCGATGATCAACGAGAACATCGGGTTCTCTACCCATTCGACTTTGATCCCCACCTCCTCCGTCAGGAACTCATCGAACTCCTTGACGAGTGATCCTCCTCCGGCGAGCTGGATGTGCCTTTCCTGGATATCCGCATGAAGCTCTGGTGTCAGATCCTCCAGGTAGATGCGAAGGGGCTCGACGAGCTCCTTCATCAGAAGAGGCCGAACCCATTTCTGGAGTTGCCGTTGGGATATCTTGATGGGTTCCGCTTTGCCACCCTGGATCGGTTTGCCTCTCACGACCCTGCTTTCGTCGTAGGAGATCTTACCCAGGGTCAAGAGATTGCGCTTCAGGAATTCCGCTGTCGGGGGGCCGACGAGCATCCCGAGATCGTCTCTGATCCCGTCGATGATCGCCCAGCTGATTTTCCGGCTCCCGATTTTGTAATCTACAGGCTCCGCGGCGATGTTGTACATCGAGATCACGGCGACTCCCGTCGTGCCACCACCGATGTCGACAAGGAAGGACGCGGGGATTTCATGAACAGGGATACCGGCGCCGATCGCCGTTGCCACCGGTTGACCCACGATTCGAGGCAGACAGTTGAGCTCGCGAATGGTGTTTTCGAGAGATTTCTGCTCGTCCGTCGTGCTGCAGTGGGTAATGGCGGTCAAGATTGTGGTCGGAAAGCTTGGCCCGATACTGCTCGTCCGTCGCCAACTCCCGAATTTGCCGTAGACCACCTCAAGGCCGTACTCCAGCATGTCACGCACAGCCTCATGATCTTCGTCGGTGACTCTGATGGCTCCATCATTGTACGGCTGTCTGACTTGCACGCGTGTCTTGAGACTGCGTCCTTGCAACTTCAAGGCGTCGTCGCCTACAGCAAGGAGATCCCTGCCATCGGCAACGCCTCGAGCCGTGGCATTGGCCGTGGTATAGCGTTCTTCATCGGTCTCCCCTTCGGGGGAAAAGACGATTAGTCCCTTTTTTCTCTCCCACGCGCGGACTTTTTCCGTACCGATGTCAAACGCAAGCATGCGGTTGTTCAGCATGTCATCCGCCATGTCGCCCAGTTTACTCAGCATATGACCCTCCGTTGCCGTCCCCGGCACCCGACTGTTGATTGTGAATCTACAATTTTTGCCAACCATTTTGATAGGCCGGCGTAAACTTTGTCCCTCATCAGGACAAAGCGGATTATACCCAAAATGCTATCTTTAGTCAACATTATAAGCGCCAGCTTTGAGGGCCTGATCGGATAGTCTTAACCCAAAATATTTGATATAATCAGCATATGCAATCCAATATATTATTAGTAATAATTATCATCGGCTTGGGAGCAATACTTTACTTCCAGATGCGGAAAAAAGAAGAGCCGAAGAAAGAGGATGAAGCGCTGAAGATCATGATGGAGTGGATGAAAGAGATAAAACAAGGAACGGAAAACAGCAAGGAAACCACTGAAAAAAATATCCAGGAATTGAATCGCGCGGTCAATGAAAGACTGGATAATGCCGGACGAGTCATCGCCCAGCTCAGTAAAGAACTGGGAAGCGTGGGGCAAATCGGCCCGGACATTCGGCGTTTGACCGAAACGCTGGCTTCTCCGAAACTTCGAGGGAATTTTGGCGAAGAGGTTCTGGAAAATTTATTGACCGATGTCTTCCCGAAAGAGTTTTGTAAATTCCAGTATAGATTTAAAAATGGCGAAGTTGTAGATGCTGCGATAGTGATCGGGGATCTTTTGCTTCCCGTGGACAGTAAGTTCAGCATGGAGAACTATCGGTTATATAAGGAGGCGAAAACTGATGAGGCCGCTGATAGTCTGAAGAAGGCATTTCTCAAAGACGTGAAAAAACGCATTGATGAAATTCACAAAAAATATATTTTACCTCAGGAAGGGACGTTTGATTATGCCTTGATGTTTATACCAAGCGAAGGAGTATATATGGAAGCAGCGAATGATCAAGAGACTCAGATGTACACTCGGACGAAAAAAGTCGTGATCGTGGGCCCGAATACTTTGAACATAACTTTGCGGGGACTTTTGGTATCACTTCGCGGCCAACAGATCAGCAAAGCCGCCCAAAGCGTACTCGCCATGATCAATGGCATCCGGCAGGAATCGGATAAATTTAATAGAATTCTTGATACTTTGGCCAATCACGTGAAAAATACGAACAATACCATGGGTACTGCCATTGATGGTTATAGTAAACTAAAAAGTCAGATTGCGAACGCATCGAATTTACAGTTAGAAGAAAAAAAGGTCGAGGAAATAAGTGAAAAATTGTTATAATTAATTTTTAAAAAATATGAAAGCAGAACAACGTGTTGGTTTGTTTGTGGATATTCAAAATTTATATTACACCGCCAGAAACGTTTATAATTCCAGAGTAAATTTTAATGCAGTTTTGAAGGATGCTGTGGGAGAGCGACCCTTAGTCCGCGCCATCGCCTATGGCATTAAAGCGGATATGCCGGAAGAAGGAACTTTTTTTGATGCCTTGAGAAAAGCCGGATTTGAAGTCAAATTGAAAGAATTGCAGAGTTTTTATGGTGGTGCTAAAAAAGGCGACTGGGATGTGGGTATTGTCATGGATATTATTAAGCTGATTCCCAAATTGGATGTAGTGGTCCTGGCTTCCGGTGATGGGGATTATATTCCATTATTGGAATACTTACAGATTCAGGGCGTGCGAGTGGAACTGGTATCATTTGGTAAATCAACCTCATCCAAAATGCGCGATCTGGTAGATTATTACTTGGATCTGGATACTGACACACGCAAGTATTTGATGCCCATCAGAAAAGGCAACGCCCGACACTAACAATTTGGCATTCGCCTGCACACTAATGAATTGGTCCTCGTAGCTCAGTGGATTTAGAGCGTTCCCCTCCGAAGGGAAAGGCCGTGCGTTCGACTCGCACCGAGGACACCATTGGTGTGTGGGTGAAAGCCTAGTCGATTTTCGAGGAGGACACTTTGAGCTCGCCAACTTACAAGAACACTGTGACGGTAGGAACTATCCGAGTCGATGTTGTAATCGTGAAGGAACAGGATGGGTATTGGTTCGCCCAATGCCTCCAGTTGCACAATGTAAGCAGAGTCGGTTCTGACGCCTGGAGAGCTCTGGAATCGATTACTAAAGCCCTGCAACACGAACTTGCTGAATTACAGAAGCAGGGTGTCTCACTCGATCAGCTGCCCGGCGCCCCTCAGGAATATCTTGAGAGTCATCGGCAGGCCGAGAATTTGCCAGTTTGATATTTGATAAAGGAGGGACCGATGATGGGACCTGATGCCTGGGGACAAATGGCCTCAGTCAATCGCGACGACCGCACCATGAAAGCCAGGAACGATTATCGCATGAGCCACGGCGCCGTTGACCACGGTAAGCCCGAGGAAGTGCGGGAGTATGAGAGCGAGGTGGTTATTCACGGCCATCCTGCACCTGCGAAAGAGCAGGAACCGATCGGCCGCGATTTCGACTAGGACCAAATATTGGTCCTTTTTCTTTTCATCCAAGTATGATAGCTTATGATCACAGGAGCTAGTACAAAAACTTTTTAGATGGAGGATGGACGTGAATACATTCAGGATGTTGGCAAGCGTATCAGACAAAACAGGGCTCACCGATCTAGTAACAGGTTTGAAGAAGATTTTCGGCAACGGCCTGATGGTGTTGTCCACGGGCGGCACGGCTAAGAAACTGAAGGAAGAGAGTCTCCCGGTAATGGATGTGGCGTCATTCACGGGCAGCCCCGAAGTCATGGGTGGTCGGGTGAAGACCCTGCATCCCAAGATTTTCGGTGGCATTCTGGCTCGCCGCAATGATCCCGCGGACATGGATGAAATGACCAATGTTCTGAAAAGCGCTGAGATCAGCCTCGTAGTAGTGAACCTCTATCCATTCGCAAAAGCTGCAGACAATCGGAACACCCCTTTCGACGAGCTCATTGAGCAGATCGACATTGGCGGTCCTTCACTGCTTCGCGCCGCAGCCAAGAATTTCCGCGATGTACTCGTGGTAGCGGATCCCACGGACTATCCGCGTCTGCTCGAAGAGTTGCGCTGTGAAGGCGGTCCAACGCTGCAATTCAGACTCGAGCTCATGCGCAAGGCGTTTCGGCATACCGCGAACTACGACGCTCGGATTGCAATTGAGATGGAAAAACACACTGCGATTTGGGAAGGAAAGGTGTCCCGGGTCCATCTCGACCAGATCTCCAGAACACTAAATGATCGGAGTTGAACAACTCAAGGATTTCGTATCGGATGATCGAGATCCTTTTTCTTTTCATCCAAGTATGGTAACTTACCATCACAGGAGCTAGGTACAAAACCTAGTTTTTATGTGATTTTTTTCGCAAACGACGGAGGATAGACCAATGGTTGTACATGCACAAGCAGCAGCGAATGTGGCCAAGCTGCATCAGAACGCTTATCCAGGGTGAGGCCTCGTGGTGGGGGTGAACGACGCTGGTAGCCACATGGTTCAGGCGTACTGGATCATGGATCGAAGCGAGAACAGTCGTAATCATATCTTCGTGAGCGATGATCATGACTCGCTGCGCACAGCGCCGGCGGATCCGTCCAAGGTCAAGGATCCAAGTCTCATTATCTACAACGCGATGAGACGTGTCGGGAACATTCATGTGGTGAGCAACGGAGATCAAACGGACGACATCGTGACGGCCTACGAACAAACAGAGCCTTTCCAGTATGTATTCTTTGATTGTTTGTGTGATCGAGAGTACGAACCTGATGCCCCGAATTTTACGCCTCGCATCACCGCGATGAGTGTCTATGACCCTGTGGGTTTCATGGCCCAGATTTCGATTCTACGCAAATCGCCATTCAGCGATGTATGCGAACGCTTCATTTTCAGCTATAACTATCTCCCGCCGGGTCTGGGCTACTGCGTCACTACGTACGCTGGAGACGGCAACCCTCTGCCGTCATTCGAAGGCGAGCCGTACCTTCTGCCGCTCAACGGCAGCATCAGAGACATTGCCGATGAACTCTGGTCAGCTCTCGACGAGAACAACCGTGTGTCTTTGGCCGTCAAGTTCATCGATGTTAGGGATGAAAAGGCCGAAACCCACATCATCAACAAGTACAGGGCAATCACCGCTTGATCAAGGAGAGAAGTGATGGCTGACAAAATTCCGCTTCGCTATGGCGAGAACCCTCATCAGAAAGCATGGTGGACTCCGGGGGAGAATATTCCCCAGGTGGTCCAGGAAGGGAAATCGCTTTCGTCAACTAACGTTTTGGACCTGGACGCGGCGCTTCGGCTGGTGCTCGGTATTTCGACCATTGCGGCTTGCGTTATCAAGCATCTTGGACCCTGCGGTGTGGCGACAGCGGACAGTATCAATGATGCGTTCGTCGCCGCTCGTGGCTGTGACCCACTTTCCGCATTCGGCGGTATTGTGGGCCTCAATCGGTCTATCGATGCCGCGGTCGCGCGTTCGATTACAGGAGTGGAGGTTACCGAGGACAAACCGTTCATAGAGTGTCTCATCGCCCCTGGTGTCGATGACGACGCCAGACCCATCCTGGCGAGCAAGAAAAACCTGCGGGTACTGGTCGCCGACGCGTCCATCTTTCCCGATATCGAATATCGTTCTGCATTGGGCGGCATGCTCGAGCAGGAGAGAGACAAAGTCGAGGAAGTCCAGGAGGAGTGGAACGAACAGCGAGCTGATTTGAAGGTCGTCACGAAAGTCAGGCCTACACAAGAGCAGTGGAACGCTCTTCGATTCGCTTGGAACGTCTGCGCGAATGTGAAATCCAACGCAGTCGTGCTCACTGATGCGACGAAAACGCTTGGTATAGGTGGCGGACAGCCCAGCCGTGTTGCGTCTGCCCGCATCGCGCAAGGCCGGCTCAAAGCAGGGAGCGCGTTGTTTTCCTACTTCCCAAACTGTGTCGCGGCTTCCGATGCGTTCTTTCCGCATCCTGACGGGCTAAACTCTCTGATCGATGCGGGGGTTCGAGCGGTGGCGCATCCGGGAGGTTCCGTAAAAGACCACGAGGCGATCGCATTGGCAGATCAGTGCAATATCGCGATGGTGCATACTGGCCGGCGCCATTTCCGGCACTGAACAACTCAAGGATTTCGTATCGAATGATCGAGATCCTTTTTCTTTTGCAAAAATGTTATAATAAATCAAAATATGAAAGAAGCTGTAAGAATACAATCCGAAATATTAAAAGGCTTGAATAAGAAACAAGAAGCGGCGGTCACTTTTGGTGAAGGCCCGCTTTTAATTATAGCCGGTGCGGGTACTGGCAAAACCACGGTTTTGACCAGAAGAATCGCCTGGCTGGTGGAGCAAGGTTTGGCCAAGCCTGATGAAATTTTAGCATTGACTTTTACCGTAAAGGCCACGGGTGAAATGGAAGAACGAGTGGATCAGATTATGCCGCTCGGGCTTCCGCAAATCACTATTTCGACTTTCGATGCATTCGCTGAAAAGATTTTGCGCCAGCACGCGCTGGATATAGGGATTCCTGGAGATTTTGAAATTTTGGATGATACCAGGGCCTGGGTCATGATGCGCAACAATATCAACGATTTTGAGCTGGATTATTATAAACCGAAAGGCAACCCCTCCAAGTTTATACACGCTCTTTTGCGCCACTTTGAAGTAGCGAAGCGTGAAGGAGTCACTCCGGAGAATTATCTGAAATACGCACAGGAACAGCAGATGAATTTGGATAATGTGGATATGAAAAAAAAGGCAAGAAAAAAGAAGAAGAATCTTGAATCTGGAATCTTGAATTCGGAGCTTGACCCTGCGGAAGTAGCAAGGATCATGGAGGTGGCTAATGCATATCACAAATATCAAAAGCTGCTCCTTGATAATTCCTATCTGGATTTCCGTGACTTGATTAATTTTACATTGAAGCTTTTTGTCGAACGACCCAAGATTCTGAAATTTTACCAGAACAAATACAAGTATATTTTAGTGGATGAATTTCAGGACACTGATTTATCGCAGTATGAATTGGTGAAAATGATGTCGCATCCGCAAAACAATATCACCGTGGTGGGAGACGACGATCAGTCGATTTATAAATTTCGCGGCGCGTCGATTTCCAATATCCTGAAATTCCAGGAAGATTTTCCGAAAACCCAGGAAGTTACGCTCACGGATAATTATCGTTCCATCCAGCCCGTACTGGATTTAGCATATAACTTCATCCAGCGAAACAACCCCGAGCGGCTGGAAAGCAGGCTTAAAATTTCCAAAAAATTGATCAGCCATAAATCCGAAGCGGGACAGATAGCAGTACTGCACACTCGAACCGTGCATGACGAAGCCAAACAAACAATTGAAAAAATACTGGAGCTGCAGGAACAACAAGGATTGAACTTGAACGAATTCGCGATTCTGGTCCGCGCCAATGATCACGCTGAACCTTTTTTGAATGAATTGTCAGAGAAAAACATTCCCTACATCTATGTAGCTAGCCGCGGGCTTTACCGCAAACCTTTGATCATCGATATTCTGTCGTATTTAAAGCTGTTGGATAATTTTCATCAAAGCGAATTTTTATTTCGGATATTAAACTTCAAAAAATTTAAAATTGATCATGAAGACCTGGTTTTAATTTCGCACACCGCATCCAAGAAAGCTTTGAGTCTTCATGAAGTGCTTAAAGACCTGCTCATATATGTTAAAGTCAAACCGAATACTCAAGAACGGATCAAAGATTTACTCCTGCACTTGGATCGGCATTGTAAGCTCGCTTCAGAACTCTCCATGAACGAGCTTTTAGTCCGCATTGTGCGGGATTTGGGAATCACAGATGCATTGGCCCAGGATTCGCTGGAAAATGTCGAAAATAGATCATTGCTGGATCAATTTTATCGCAAGGTCCAGGATTTTTCCTCAACTGCAAAAGATAAGACTTTGAAAAATTTTCTGAAGGAAATAGCCCTGGAACAGGAGGCTGGCGATACCGGGACATTGGTGGCAAGTGCTGATACTGGCCCTGAAGCCGTGAAAGTCATGACAATCCACGCGGCGAAAGGTCTGGAATTCGGCTGTGTTTTTCTGACGAACATGGTAGAGGCGAGATTCCCATCTAGGGATCGAAAAGAGCAAATCGAGCTGCCTTCGGCTTTAATCAAGGAAATTTTGCCAGAAGGGGATGCGCATCTGATGGAAGAGCGCCGGTTATTTTACGTCGGAGCCACGCGTGCCAAACAGTATTTATTTTTCACCTGGGCTGATGATTATGGCGGCTCGAGTTTGAAAAAACCGTCGTTGTTTTTGCTGGAAGCCGGACTGGAACAGCCCCGCGAACGGGAGAAACCATCAGGTGAAGTATTTTTTACTCAACAACAAGCCCTGAGCCTGCCTGTGGGAGAGTTTAAATTTCAATTACCCATCGCATTTGATTTTTCCCAGGTCTCCACGTTTAAAAAGTGCCCGCTGGAATACAAGTACAAATATATGTATAAACTTCCGATGCCGGGAGCTGCGGCTTTGTCGTTCGGAGTTACTATGCACAACGTGTTCAAAAAATATTCGCAATATATGCAGCAAATGAATAATCTGAAGCAACAGGATTTGTTTGGCGCCAAGCCCAATGACCAAGTGCACGTACCGCCAAAAGATTTGCTGGAAAAATATTATTTAGAATGTTGGCAGGATGATTGGTATCCCAGTAAATCCAACAAAGAAGAATACCGCAATACAGGGAAAAAATATTTAACGCATTTTTACGAGAAGATCGCTGCAAGTCCCAAGTACCCAAAGTATCTGGAGCAATACTTTAAGCTGAACCTTGGGAAATATAAATTTCAGGGGCGGATCGATCGCGCTGATATCAATGCCGACGGCACGATAGACATCGTGGATTATAAGACTGGAATGCCGCGGACAAAACTGGAGCAAGTAGATCGCGACCAGCTTTTGATTTACCAATGGGCAGCTGAAGAAGCTTTAAAAGAGAAAGTAAACCAGCTGACTTATTGGTACCTTGAAGACTTGAATAAAACCTTGCCTTTCAAAGGCAATCAGGAAGAAATCATAAAACTAAAATCCAAACTACTTGAAACCATCGAGGAAATAGTTCGGGTTATTGAGACGAATAGTTTTTACCAAGCTGACCTCCGACACGCCCATGAGTGTAAGTTTAGACACTTGGAATCATCCAGTTGACCATCGCGAGCGCCTATCAAATGTTCATTCAATTTAGAGATGCGGCTCCTCGCAATGGGAATAAGGCCTAGATTTTAGCCGTAACCTAGCTTTTGTGGTATAATTAAGCGTGCAGAAAATCAAAATATATCTCATTTTGCTAGCTGTTCTTTTGTTTCTGGGACTTGGAAGCCTGGCTTTCATAGTAAATACCTTTGCGCCGGATCAAGCCATTTATATCACCCTGTTTTATTTCCTGATATTGCTTTCGGGGTTTGCCGCCGCCACGCTGACCGGATTCTATATCCGACGACTGATCGGGCAGAGGGAGTTATTGAATGATTATATCGGGCAGGCGACCAGGCAGGGATTTTGGCTGGCTTTAATTCTCGTAATTTCATTAATTCTCTCCCACCACGGCTTATTCAGTTGGATTAACGCGGGATTACTAGTTCTAACTTTTATATTTTTTGAATTTTATCTACTGACGAAAAACAAATCAAATGACCGAGAGTCTTAAACAACTGCGCTTGCAGGCGACAAAAGAACTTTCCGCTGTTTCTACCTTGGAACAGTTGGATGAATTTGTCTTGAATTACTTTGGCCGCAAACAAGGGCAGTTAACACACGTATTACGCTCGTTGAAAGTGATGGACGAGAGCCAGCGAAAAATTTTAGGCAAAGAAGCTAATGACGTAAAAATTGAAATTTGGCGTCTGATCGATGACAAGCGCAACAGTATCAAGAAAGCCGGGAAAAAAGAATTTATCGATCTTACTATCGACGGCGACAAGCCACAACTGGGTCATCTGCATCCTGTGACGCAGATCAGGCGCGAAGTGGAAAGTATTTTTCGTTCTCTGGGTTTTGCGGTGATGGAAGGACCGGAGATCGAATCTGATTACTATAATTTCGAAGCTTTAAATATTCCGAAGGATCATCCAGCCCGAGACATGTTTGATACCTTTTATGTAAACAACAGCAGCAATATGGTGTTGCGGACGCACACCAGCCCGATGCAGGCTCGCATTATGGAAAACCATAAGCCTCCATTTTCAGTGATTGTTCCAGGCAGAGTATTCAGACACGAGGCCACGGACGCCAGGCATGAACATACCTTTGACCAGATAGAAGGATTGGTCGTAGGTGAAAACATCAGCATGGCAAATTTAAAGTGGACACTGGACACGTTAGTAAAAAAATTGTTTGGCGATGAAATAGAAACTCAATATCGTCCTTCATACTTTCCATTTACTGAACCCAGCGTAGAAATTCTTATGAGCTGCATTTTTTGTGGCAAGAAAGGTTGTAGTATTTGTGGCCGAAGCGGTTGGCTTGAAGTTTTAGGCGCCGGTATGGTTCATCCCAAAGTATTTGAATATGCCGGTTACCCGAAAGATAAATACACAGGATTTGCCTTTGGCTTGGGGATCTTAAGATTCGCCATGCTTAAATATAACATCCCGGATATTCGAATGTTCCATCAGAACGACGTTCGCTTCCTTCATCAGTTTTAAAATAATTAACTAAGTAATTAAAAGAAATAAAATTTATGGATCAACCAAATCCAAACACTCCACCGCATGACCCGAATGATTTATCCTTCAACGTCATGCCGCAGGAAGGAAAAACTTTTTCCGGGTATAGTTCGGCGCCTGCCGCCAGTAAAAATTCCCCGCCTCCACCGCCAAATGGCGGACTTCCTTCGGGGAACCCATCATCTCGCAAATGGATATATATCATAGTCGGTCTAATAGTGCTTTTGGCGCTGGGTGCCGTCGCGTATTATATGGTGGGAGGCAAGAAAACTGATACCCAACCCGCACAAACAGTGAGCAAACTGCCCAAAGTCTGGTTACAGCAATATTTCACACAAAACCTGGACAGCAATGGCAATTGCAATGATCAAATTATTTGCGGCGATAATGCTGATCCAGATAGAGATGGATTAACAAATTATGAAGAGTTTAAGGCCGGAACTAATCCACTCAATCCAGACACTGATGGTGATGGTTTGGCTGATGGCGATGAAGTAAATATCTACAAGACTGACCCGACACTGAAATACACGGATCGACGGGAAGTGGTGGCACAGAACAACTGGACAGACGGATTTCAGATTAAAAACGGCTATGATCCGCTAACACCAGGACGCAAATTTACAGAAACTCGTAAACAACAAATTGCAGACGATACGGCGAAGTTTAAGTTGCATGAGCCCAGTATAACCACTACTACAAGTGCCGTTACACCCCCAGCAGCTCAAACGGCTAACTGGAAGACGTATACGAACAAGCAATACGGATTTGAGATTAAATTGCCTAGCAGTTGGACAAATGAACTATCCACCCAAAAGGGTAAAACAGTTTATATTTTCGAAGATGGTAAGCCTAATTTTTCCGGATTAACTATCGCAGTTCCTTTGGGCTCTAATTTTAAACCAAAAACTAAATCAGAAGCAAAACAAATAAATTTCAGTGGGGCAAATACTACTTTTTATCAAGATTCATTTTATCAAAAATCACCAGGAGGTGATTTACTATATAGCTTCCAAGATACCTATGTTATACAAAAAGCTGATATAAATAATATTGGTATAACCACATCTTACCCAGAGGGATCAAAGATATTGATGGACCAAATCCTTTCCACATTCAAGTTCACTAAATAACCTTAAAATATATTGAAATTTTCGTACTCCTGGCTTAAACAACTAGTAGACCTAAACTTGCCAGCTCATAAGCTGGCAGAGTTTTTGTCTATGCATGCGTTTGAGACAGAAGTCGTATCCGAAGATCAAACATTCGACAATATTATCGTGGCCCGGGTTACTAAAATCGATAAGCACCCAAATGCGGACCGGCTTCGAGTGATTGAACTCACAGACGGCGAAAATACCATAGGACCCGTAGTTTGCGGTGCCTGGAACTTTGACGTCGGGGCCAGAGTAGCCTTAGCCCTGCCTGGCGCTGTCATTCCTCATGATCAGCACGATCCCGAAGGCAAATCTTTTAAATTGAGCAAAGCCACGATTCGCGGAATTGAATCGCAGGGTATGATTTGTTCAACCAAGGAACTGGGATTGGGCGGGGATGGCAGTGGCATCCTGCTTTTGAATTCGGATTATAAAGTCGGGGAAGCCTTCGCTCAAAAATCAGAATCATCAGATACGCTTTTCGATATATCAGTACCTGCGAATCGTCCGGATTTGATTTCCTACCGCGGCGTGGCCTGGGAGATTGCCGCTTTGACTGGAAAAAAATATTTAGCGCAGCCGATCAAACCGAAAGTATCCAAACTTCCTTCAAAAATTCTTAAGGTCAGAATTGCCGAACCAAATTTATGTAAAAAATATTTAGCGGTACGGCTTACGGATATTAAAGTTGCACCATCACCGAAATTTATCCAGGAGAGATTGAAAGCTTCCGGGCTTCGTCCGATTAATAACGTGGTGGATATCGCCAATTATGTGATGTTGGAAGTGGGTCAGCCTCTGCATGCTTTTGACGCTGTCAAAGTGATAGGTGCCATAAACGTCCGCAAGGCGTATATGCAGGAAAATCTGGTCACGCTGGATAGTGAAAAAAGAAAACTTTCACCGGACATGCTTGTGATAGCTGACAGTAAAAAAGTCCTGGCCATCGCCGGTGTGATCGGCGGAGCAGATAGTGCCATAGACGCGAATACCCAGGAGATTATTTTGGAATCAGCAAACTTCAACGCCGTCTCTATCCGGCGCACTGCCAGGGCACTGGGTATCCGCACTGACGCTTCGAGCAGGTTTGAAAAGTCCCTGCCACCAACATTCGCGAGTTTGGGTTTGGAGTATGCTGCAGAGCTGCTGAAAAAATATGCGAATGGCAAACCAGTTGAATTTGCCTCAACAGGAGCTAAAGAGGAAAAGCTAAAAGCTATTAAAGCAGATCCGGAAAAAATAAATCAATTACTTGGCACTAATGTTCCTGCTGCCGAACAAACTAAAATTTTAGCCAAGTTGGGCTTCAAATCAGTACATCAATCGCAATTCGAAGTTCCTTTCTGGCGTGCCGATGTTACTGTCTGGCAGGATTTGGCTGAAGAGATCGCGCGATTTAAGGGTCTGGAATTCATCAAACCGATTAAACCGTCATTTCCACTTTCCGGCAGCATGACTGACCCCATAGTGGATGCGAAAAATAAAGTTTCCGACTTGCTGGTGGGCATGGGTTTTGATGAAACCCATACTTATTCCTTCGTTTCCGAAACTTTTTTCAAAAAACATGGCCTGGATACCAAAAATACTGTGGAGGTGGCGAATCCCATAAATTCGGATTTGAAATATTTGCGTTTGGGTCTGGGCATGAATTATGAAGCTCTTTCGCAGCAGAACTCCCGCTATGTCGATGAGCAATGCGTTTTTGAAATCGGAAACGTATACAGCAGCCACAATGACCGAATAGAGGAACACACGAACCTGTTTCTAATGTGCTACTCAAAAAATCAGGAGGTAGTAGCGCGTTTAGTCGGTAGCATTCGAGAATTATTTAAGCGATTAGGAATCGAGGCTTCAATTCGCCAAACCGACGAAGAGTCCGGTGAAGTGTATGCCAACAAAGAAAAATTAGGTCATATTCGAGCAGCAAACGAAGATCTGAAATGGGCAGCTGTAGAACTTAATTTTGAAAAATTGACCAAGCATATCAGGTATCCTCAATTCCAACCATTGCAGTCTTATCCAGCCAAAGAGCTCGACGTAGCGTTGCTCGTACGCCAGGACTTGCCCTGGAGCGAAATTAAGCATGCAATTTCCCACAAACTAATTACTGATGTTAAATTGTTTGACGTGTACGCGGGAAAAAATATTTCACCAGGCAAAAAGAGTTTGGCCTTTCGAATCGTCTATCAGGCACCAGACCGGACGCTTACTGATGAAGAAGTGGAGAAAATTCATAAACAAATTTTGGACAATTTAAAGTCTAAATTTAACGCCCAAATACGTGACTAACACCAGGTACTTCTTTAAAGCGGGTAAAATGGCTTATATAAGCCTCTTTTTTATCCCCACAAACTCTTCAAAAACTAGCAAAAATCTGCTATAATATAAGTACCTTAAAGAGGTTATTTTTATGCCGAAAAACGAAGAAAAAGAGATCAAAAAAGACAAAGCGTATACTGCCGAACAAATCACTGTTTTGGAAGGCTTGGAGCCTGTCCGCAAACGTCCGGGCATGTACATCGGCAACACCGCCCAAGAAGGATTTCATCATCTCCTGAAAGAAGTCGTGGACAATGCGATTGACGAGGCTATGGCGGGATATGCGAAAAGAATCGAAATCGTGATTCATAAAGATAACTCCGCATCCGTCCAGGATGACGGCCGCGGCATTCCCGTAGACATTCATAAGCAAACCAAAAAATCAGCATTGGAAACAGTGCTGACAGTTCTGCATGCCGGCGGCAAATTCGGCGGCGATGCCTCTGGATATAAAGTTTCCGGCGGTTTGCACGGAGTAGGCGTATCGGTAGTAAACGCGCTATCCGAATGGGTAAAAGCGGAAGTCCGCCGAGATGGTAAAATTTTTACTCAGGAGTATAAACGCGGCAAACCCACGACCAAAGTTAAACTGGTAGGCAAAGTACTGGCTAAAGATCCTTGGCAGCGCGGTACGAAGATTTGGTACAAACCGGATGCCGAGGTTTTTACTGTTTTGGAGTTTGATATCAAATATTTACTTGATCATTATCGCCAGCAGGCCTACCTTACTCGCGGCGTACATTTGAGCATTACTGATGAACGCACCGGCTTTACCTATCAATATTATTTCGAAGGCGGCTTGGTTTCTTACATCCAGCACATCAATCGCAACAAAGTGGTGAAGACCATCCCGATGTACGTCAGCAAGACCATCGACAATGTCATGGTCGAAACCGCGATTCAGTACACTGATGAGTTTACGGAAACTGTTTTGACTTTTGCCAACAACATTCACACGCCGGAAGGTGGTATGCATTTAACCGGATTTCGTTCGGCACTGACGCGGTCACTGAACAACTACGGCACCAAAAATGGCTATCTGAAAGAGGCGGATAAGATCGTGGGTGAAGATATGCGCGAAGGTTTAACCGCAATCATTTCTGTAAAACTGCCTGATCCGCAGTTCGAAGGACAAACCAAAGCCAAACTTGGTAATGCCGAAGTGCGAGGAATCGTGGAAGACGTGGTCGGCCAGGGTTTGGAATTTTGGCTGGAAGAACATCCTGCCGATGCGGGTAGAATCCTGGAAAAAGTTTTGCTGGCAGCCAAAGCCCGCCTCGCAGCCCGAGCTGCCAGGGATGCCGTGATCCGAAAAGGAGTACTGGAAGGCTTGGCTTTGCCCGGAAAACTGGCAGACTGCTCCGAATCTGATCCCGCGCAATCTGAACTCTATATCGTAGAAGGAGATTCAGCCGGCGGTAGCGCCAAACAAGGACGCGATCGCAGATTTCAGGCTATCTTGCCGCTTCGCGGGAAAATTTTGAATGTAGAGCGTGCCCGCTTGGACAAAATGCTCTCCAGCGAACAGATCAAAAACGTGGTGATCGCGCTTGGTGCTGGAGTCGGCGATCAATTTAATATTGAGAATATCAGATATCACCGGATCATCATTATGGCTGATGCGGATGTGGATGGCGCGCATATCCGGACTTTGCTGCTTACTCTATTTTACCGTTACTTCCCGGATATTATTAACAGAGGATATCTGTACATCGCTCAACCGCCTTTGTTTAAAATCCAACACGCTAAATCAGCCGCCTATGCTTTTTCGGAAAAAGAACGGGATGTGGTAGTCGAAAGATTCTTAAAAGAAGCCAAGGACAAGAAAGCAGCCAAGGGTAAGAATAAAAAAGATGAGGATGAAGAAGTAAAAGAGATTTTAGCTGAAATAAGCGAAGAGACTCCGGAACAAAGTGGAGAGATAAATATTAAAGGCGTAAATATCCAGCGCTACAAAGGTTTGGGAGAGATGAACCCAGGCCAGCTTTGGGAAACGACTATGGATCCGAAAAATAGAATCATGTTGCAAGTGGGAGTTACTGATGCGGAAAAAGCCAGCAAGATCTTCGAGATGCTTATGGGAGATGAAGTGGCACCTCGCAAAAACTTCATCCAAACACATGCGAAGACTGTAAAGAATTTGGATATCTAAGAAAATAATGCCCATCAAGATTGTTACGGATAAAATAACCAAGGATGAACTCCAGATATTCGCTAAAGAGCGTTTTGGTGATATGGTTAAAGTAGTTGTTGATCTTAGTCAAAAAATTATGGCCGTCGGAGGCCAAATGCATGCTGATGAGGAAGCCTTATTGTTGCAGCAGGGATCAAAGCAGGAAGATTTGTGGGGAATAAACTTATATCCGGATTTAGAAGGAGATAATTTTATTGAATTCGATTCGATGATTAATCTGAGACCAGCCCAGGGAAACAAAACTCGCGGTATCGAAGATTCAAATGTAAGAGAAAAAATTACTAAAATTGTTTATGAACTATATTCACGGTAAAGAGATAGTTGAGAAATGGCGTCTAATGCCTTTAGCCGATCAAATGGGTAATATAGGCAGCGAGGTTAGCCGCGCGCGTAAATGGGAAAATAAGGATGAAAAAATTTTTCTAAATACGATTTGGCGCGCTTTGGAGCTTTTGGATCTAACAATTTCTGATAAACGCTGGCATAGCAGCCTGAAAGAAATTACTCGAACAAAGGAAGTGCTTTGCGACATAGTCTTTGGTGAAAAACAATATCAAACTACGCTTGCGGATTTGGATAGATATTTTACCCAATACGCCCTCGCGGCCAGAAGAAATATATAAAAAAAGAAAGCAATGAGTTCGCTCATTGCTTTTGTATTCCTAGCTTGGTTTCGACAGTCTCCAGTCTTTTAGCGACGGCGTTCAGCTTTTCACGAAGTTGAATGATCGTGTCCTCGGCGAGGATCCGATCATTGATCCGTGAAATTCCGAAGCAGAAGGAGCGCTTAAACGGTCCCACGTCTTCGTCTACCACCAGGGGAATGTGAAGCCGCGATCGTCTCGTGGTATTGGCGCAGGCGTTGGTGCGGAGCCGAGCGTCCTCCGGCAACGGTTTGTTCTCCCAGAAAACCCAGCCGAGTCGAGAGAGGATCTCGACCCAATCGCTATCGTCCGGCTCATAGCTGGGAATCCACACGTCGCCCTTGCCGCGCTTCATCGAAACGAGTTTCGATTTCATCCAGGACTCGGTTGCCGGAGTTATAACTTGCGATTCGATTTCCACTTTCACTTGCTGCTTGGACTGAGGATAAACAGGCTGAGCTTGCGCCAGCACTGCCACCAAAGTCAGGCCGGTTAGCCTGTTCATAGCCGTCCTCCTTCTAGGCTATATTACCAATTTATTGGGAATTTGCAATTATTTGCATACTGGAGTATAATGTTTTTACAAGCCCCGAGAGGGGTTTTAAAAAGGCCTAAAAATATGGCAAATCCTATTCAATTTATCAAAGAAGCACGAGCTGAATTGGGCAAAGTAGTTTGGCCGTCTCGAGCTGAAACCATACGCGTTACTATTGCGGTAGTTGTGCTGTCTTTAGCTGTCGCGGTTTTTTTGGGTTTTGTAGATTATGGTTTAACCAAACTTTTGAATTGGGCACTAACTAGGTAAATATTATGGCCAGGCAGCAAGTTACGGGTGAAAAACATTGGTACGTGCTTCACACTTATTCTGGATATGAAGACAGTGTGGCTTTTAATTTGAAACAACGTATAGAATCCATGGGCATGGAAGACAAGATTTTTTCCGTCCTGGTCCCCAAAGAAAAGAAAATTAAGATCAAAGAAAGCAAGCGCGTGACTGTGGAAGAGAAAATTTTCCCAGGTTACGTTCTGGTAGAAATGATCGTAACTGACGACTCCTGGTATGTGGTCAGAAATACTCCTAACGTTACTGGTTTCGTCGGGTCCGGCACCATTCCCACTCCAATTTCAGAATCGGAGATTACTTTTCTGCAGAAGCGAATGGGAGTAGAGGAACCTAAATACAAGATTGACGTCTCTGTTAACGACTTAACCCGCATCACTGACGGTCCATTTAAAGATTACGAAGGTAAGGTTTCGGAAATTGACGAAGAAAAAGGTAAGATTAAGGTCTTGGTTTCCATCTTCGGTCGGGAAACTCCTATCGAATTGGATTTTTTACAAATTAAGAAACTGTAATGCCCCAGACAATCATTGGTATAATTATCTTAGTTGTCATCTCTGGACTTCGAATAGTCCAGCAATACCAGGTTGGTGTAGTCTTTCGATTCGGTAAAATTACGGGCACGAAACAACCAGGTTTGAACTGGGTAATCCCACTGATCGACATAGTGCGGAAAGTGGATTTGCGCACGGTAACTCTGCCAATACAGCCGCAAAAAATCATCACCAAAGATAATGTTTCCGTTGACGTTTCAGTTGTGGCTTATTACAAAGTCCAGGATCCGGTCAAAAGCATAGTTGCGATAGAAAACGTGATGAGCGCCATTAATCAGATTGCCCAGACTACAGTTCGAAATATAGTGGGCAGATTTCAGTTGGATGAAATTTTATCAGAGCGCGATGCAATCAATGTCGAAATAAGAAATGTTTTGGATGCTCATACGGAACCTTGGGGAGTAGTAGTTAGCGTCGTAGAGATCAAAGACATAGAATTACCGGAAAATATGCAGAGAGCGATGGCTAAACAAGCGGAAGCAGAACGAGAAAAACGCGCCAAGATTATCGCCGCGGAAGGCGAATTGGCTGCTTCTGAAAAATTGGCTCAGACCGCTGACGTTATGGCAGCTCATCCTATAGCATTGCAGCTACGCAATCTCCAGACTATGGCGGAAATCGCGGTGGAGAAAAATTCCACTATTATTTTCCCCGCGCAGTTTATGAATACGGTCGCCGATATTAAACGATTTTTGGAATTAGAAAAAAAGTAACCGCTTTGATGCTTCTTAACAAGCGGATTAAGGAATCATATGGCTAAAAAAATTAAGACAATTGTAAAAATAGTGCTTCCGGCGGGAAGAGCAGCTCCAAGCCAGCAAACTGGTACGGCTTTAGGCCCCCACGGAATTAACATCGGGTTATTCATAAAAGATTTCAATGAGCGCTCAGCTCCCCTGGGCGATATCGTTGTCCCTGCTGAAATCACGATTTTCGAAGACCGATCGTTTACGTTTATCCTCAAAACTCCTCCAGCTTCGATTTTAATCCGCAAAGCGGCGGGAATTGAAAAGGGTTCAGGTAATCCGCTGAAAAATAAAGTTGGAACTATTACCAAAGCCCAGCTGCGCTCGATCGCCGAGCAAAAAATGCCTGATTTAAACGCCAACAGCGTTGAAGCCGCGGAAAAGATCGTGGCGGGTACCGCTCGATCTATGGGTGTCGAGATCAAATAATTTAAGTTTGGTCGCTGCTTTTATATTATTAATAATTATTGTTATGGCATTAAATATAACTTTAAGAAAAGCTTTTCTATACATTTTCGCCTCCGTCGGTTTGGTGTTATGTATTATTGGCCTGGTAAGTTTGATTAACCTGGGCCTTAAAAGCTATGTTTTTACAAAAGCGGATAATTACTGCTACAACTACGCCAGTCCTATGACCCCGGATAAAGACGGCAAAACAATCGGATCGACACAAGCTCAGAAGGACGAGCAAAAGAAACAGTGCGAGGAACAGCGCACTTCCAACAAACAGAACCAGGCTTCAAATGCCATCGCTATGCTGCTGGTGGGTATCCCGCTTTATGCGTATCATTGGTTCACCATCCGAAAAGACAAAGAGATTTAATTAGTTAATTAATTGCGGGAGACTTATAGTCGTTTGAACCGCGAAAGGAAAATATGGGTAAAAGATTTGAAAATGCTGCCAAAGAAGTCGACGTTAACAAGCAATATACGCCCTCCGAAGCTATTGCTTTGGCGAAGAAAACTGCCACGACTAAGTTTGTCGGCAATATCGAAGTCCATGTTCGTCTGGGAATTGATGCAAAAAAATCCGATCAAACTGTCCGAACGACTGTAACGCTGCCTCACGGCACGGGCAAAACCAAAAGAATTGCCGCGTTTGTCACTACTGCCAAAGAAAAGGAAGCCAAGGACGCAGGTGCTGTAGTTGTGGGCGGTGAAGATTTGATCAAGAAAATCAAGGAGAGCGAACAGCTGAACTTTGATATCGCCATCGCAGAGCCTGCGATGATGCCGAAACTGGCACAGATCGCCAAATTTTTGGGTCCCCGCGGTTTGATGCCCAATCCAAAATCAGGTACTGTTTCGGCCGATATCGGCAAAACAGTAAAAGAATTCGCCACAGGCAAAGCGGAATTTAAAAACGACGAATCCGGCAATGTCCACATGATTTTGGGCAAGAGTAATTTTCCGGACGATCAAATTCTCGCCAACTTTAAATCATTCATAGATGCGCTAAATTCATCTAGGCCTTCGGGGCTGAAAAAAGAATACATGGCTTCGATCTCCATCAACGCCACCATGGGGCCTGGGATCAAAGTGAAAATTTAAGTTACCACGCCTCATGTTTATGAGGCGTTTAAATTTATGGAAAATCAAACTATAAAAGTAGGTGTTAATGTTATTTTGGAAAAGGATAATAAAGTTCTTTTAGGCAAGCGCAAAAATATTACTGGGGACGGTTATTGGGGATTCCCGAGTGGTCATTTGGAATTTAACGAAACACTTGCTGATGGAGCTAAAAGAGAATTACTGGAGGAAACCGGTTTAGTTGTGGATGAATTGAACTATTCGGGAGTTATTAACCAACCCAGGCAAGATACAAAACAACATTATATCCAATTCGTTTTTGTTTCGAAGAAATTCCACGGCGAACTTGAAAATAAAGAACCGGACAAATGTGAAAAGTGGGAATGGTTCGACATAAAGAATCTTCCTGAAAATATATTTTTTGCTCACAAGCATTTTTTGGATATATACTTAAATAAGCAGCTCCTTATTGACCCTCAAATTTATTAGTCTTATACTGCAAGTATCATGTTAATCACACGAAACAAAAGAATCTGGTCATCCTACGCTGAAACAGCCCTAGGACACTAGGGATTTCGCTTTGTAATTTCCAAAGCCGCCCTAGTGGCGGTTTTATTTTGTCTATTAACCTCAAAACGATGAATAAAAAAATATTTCTATTGGGTTTGTTTGTAATTCTGAGCACTCTATCGCTAAATATTAAGCTGGGGCATCTGGCAGGTACGAAAGCTACATTCACACTGTTTGATAGCTTTGCGCCCATTGCCGGTCAATTTTTAGGCACTGGGATTGGCCTAGTCGCTGTTATCGTGATGCAATTGCTTAATTTGATTATTCACCAAACAACTCACCTAGATTTGGGTATGCTGCTTAGAATTATACCCACACTTTTTGCAGTTGTTTATTTCAGTAAGAAATCCAAGTGGAATATATTAGTCCCGCTGCTCGCCATAATTCTGTTTGTGGTTCATCCAATTGGCCGTACAGTTTGGTTTTATTCCATGTTCTGGCTGATACCGATTGTCTGTTATTATTTTCAAGACAAACTGCTCGCCCGGGCTTTGGGAGCCACATTCGCAGCACACGCAGTTGGAGGGGTGCTTTGGTTGTATTACTTTAATTTACCCAAGGAAGTTTGGCTGAGCCTGATTCCAGTAGTGATAGTCGAGCGTTTGCTTTTCGCTGCTGGAATTGTGCTAAACGTTTTACTTTTTAAAGTAATTCTCCAGTTTATGAATGAAAGGACGGCGCATGAAGTTACGGAAGGTTAGAACCAGAGCTTTTTTGCCGCCGAAAGACGATATCTATGATCTTCTAAACAGCATTAAGAAGCTGAAAAATGGTGACGTGGTTGTTATTACGTCCAAAGTGTTAAGCATTCATCAGGGCCGATGCATAAAAATTTCGGATCAGGTAAAAAAACTCGATCTGATCAAACAAGAAGCGGAATATTATAAACTGACGCGTGTTAAGCAGCAGAAGTTTGTTCTGACTATAAAAAATCACGTTCTAGCCTTGTCAGCTGGAATCGATGAAAGTAATTCCAATGGCTACTACACACTCTTGCCAAATAATGTGAATAGATTACTGAAAGAGATTTGGCAGCATCTTCGCCGCAAACACAAAATAAAAAACCTGGGAGTGATCGCAACAGACAGCCATACTTTCCCCATGAGATTGGGTACAATCGGAATCGCTATCGGCTTTTACGGGTTTGAGCCCCAAAAAGACTATCGCGGTCAAAAAGATATTTTTGGCAGAAAATTTAAGTTTACAAAAACAGACATCGTCGATGCCTTGGCAGTTTCGGCTGTATATATGATGGGTGAAGGAGCAGAGCGCGTGCCCATTGTGATTATAAAGGATGCTGATATAAAATTTACCGAAAAGTCGACTTTTTGCAAGCTTATAACTCCCCTGGAGGCTGATATTTATTACCCTGTGTTAAAAATTTTCAAAAATCGTTAGGATTTGTTATTATGCTTAAGAATTAACGAATTAAAATGATACTTTCAGATAGAGACATCAAAAAAGCGCTAAGTTCGGGGAGAATTAAAATAACGCCCAAACCGGATTTAAAAACACAGTTAGGTTCCTGTTCTTTGGATTTGCACTTAGGACATAAATTTCGTGTCTTTAAACACTCAAGTTACCCCTACATTGACCTAAACGGCCCGGTAGACACGGACAAACTCATGAAAGAAATAACCGTTCCCGATGGAGAGCCATTCATAATGCAGCCGGGAGATTTTGCACTTGCCACCACGGAAGAAAATCTTGAACTAGAAGATGATTTGCTCGGCCGGATCGAAGGCCGAAGCTCTCTTGGCCGGTTGGGGATTATCGTTCACGGCACAGCGTCGATCTTTGATCCAGGATGGACCGGGACGCCTACCATGGAGTTGGGTAATCTGGGAGTCATGCCCGTTGCTCTTTATCCAGGCATGCGAATTTGTGCCTTTACTTTTGAGGAGGTTTCAAGTCCAGTAGAGGTTCCGTATCGATCAAAGAAAAATAACAAATATGCTGGTCAGAAAAGCCCCCTCGCTTCTAAGTTATCCGGTGAAGTTCGAAAGGAACAGAAGAAATAATGTCTAAAGGCAAATTTATTGTAATTGACGGCACGGATGGTTCGGGAAAATCCACGCAGACCAGGCTTTTAATAAAGCGGTTACAGAATGCTGGCCATAAGGTTAAAATCGAAGACTTCCCGCAGTACGGAAAAAAGTCCGCAGGACCTGTGGAAGAATATCTTACGGGAGTATACGGTAGCGGCAACGAATTGGGCGCATATATTCCATCTGTTTTTTATGCAGTGGACCGTTTTGCGGCAGCTCAGAGAATTCGCCGCAATCTGAATTCTGGTTACATCGTCGTATCGAACAGATACGTGACCGCCAACATGGCTCACCAGGGCGGGAAAATTCTGAATCGCAAAGAAAGAGAAAAATATTTTAAATGGATTACGGATCTGGAGTATAATTTTTTTAAGATCCCAAAACCAGATCTTCACATAATTCTTCACTTGCCCGCGGAAGTTTCACTGAAATTAATTAAAAAGCGGGGTCCGCAGTATTACATAGGGCCGAAGCATATAGATATTCACGAAAAAGATTCCGAACACCTCCAGGCAGCTGAACGAATTTACCTCGAAATCGCCAAAAAATTCCATTACGACGTAATTGAAGGTTATGTGAACGGAAAATTATTGAGTGTAGGAGAGATCAGCGACAAAATTTATCCGATCGTAAAGAAATATCTAAAAAGGAAAAATAATGGCTAACTACGAAATAGAAATCAAAAGTCTGATCGGCGACGTAAGACACGCTGTGGATTTGGTGGCGAAGATGAAAGAAACTGACCCGAATCTGACCTTCCGAGGCAAACACAAACAGCTAAATCACTACTTTATCAAAGGTGATTTGAGTTTACTGCGCCAAAAGCTGGAACCATATTTGCCAAAAGAACAGCAAAAACAATTCGATGATCTGACCGCAAAAGCCAAAGATTTTTCGGTTCGAACGCGCTGGGCTGATGGACTAGTTCTATTTGTCATAAAAGCCACGGTGGATGATACGACCTCGAGTAATGGCACGGCAAGACAAGAACTGGAAACTGAAGTAAACCTGAGCCTAGAACAACTCGATCAGATGTTACTGGATTGCGGATTTGAATACCAAGCCAAATGGTCACGCGAACGGGAAGAATATCAATACAAAGCCCTAAACGTTACTATTGATAAAAACGCGGGCTATGGGTATCTGGCAGAATTTGAAACTATAATCAATGATCCGGCTCAGGCAGAGATAGCTAAAACTAAAATTCGGCAAACCATGGCTCAGTTGAATACAAAAGAATTGCAACAAGACCGACTGCAAAGAATGTTTGATTATTACAACGAGCATTGGAAGGAATACTACGGAACTGATAATGTATTTAATATAGAATAAACTATGGAAAATAAACACCCGGAATATCAATACTTGGATCTTTTGAAAGAGATTCTTGATCATGGCTATAAAAAAGTAGATCGTGGGACAGGTGATGCGTCTTACAGTATTTTCGGCAAACAGATTAGGTTTGATTTGTCCAAGGATTTCCCTCTGCTTACAACAAAGAAAGTTTTTTGGAAAGGCGTGGTGGAAGAACTTTATTGGTTTATGTCAGGGCAAAGCAATGTGGATTATTTGGCTCGCAAAGGGGTTCATATCTGGAATGACTACCCATATAAAATTTATAACAAAAAAAATCCTGGAATGACCAAGGACGAATTTGTGCAGAAACTGATTGATGATGACGCTTTTGCGAAAGAACACGGCGAACTGCCTAAAATTTACGGTGAACTTTGGCGCCGATGGCCTACCAGAACTGAAGGACGGACGATCGATCAGCTTGCATGGGCGATTCAGGAAGTGAAGGACGATCCGAATGCGCATAATTTAATCGTAAATTCCTGGAATCCGGAATATTTATATACCATGGCTACTTATGAAGACGCTTCGCGCTTTCCAATTTGCCACAATATGTATCAATTCGATGTGATTGACGGCAAATTGTCTTTGCAACTTTACCAAAGAAGCGCAGATATATTTTTGGGAGTGCCATTCAACATTGCGTCCTACGCTTTACTGACAATCATCCTGGCTCAGGTCACCGGCTACAAGCCTGGTGAATTTGTTCATACTTTCGGGGACGTGCATATTTACGAAAAACATATGGATGTCGTGAAAGAACAACTCAAGCGCGAGCCAAAAGCGTTTCCGAAAATCAAACTAGACAAGTTAGTGAAAAATATTGATGATTTCAAACCGGAGCTTGTAAAATTGATTGATTACGATCCGCACCCGGCGCTAAAAGCCGAGCTTTCAGTGACTGGTGGATTCTTTGAAGGCAAGCAATGAAACAAGGCGCGGGCGTACTTGTAATTAAGGATGGTAAAGTTCTGCTTGTAAAAGCAGGCGTTAAATCGGGTCAGATCAACGGCACGATGTCGTTTCCTGGTGGTAACGTAGAGCCGGGTGAGACTGCAGAAGAAACAGCCAGACGAGAATTTACTGAAGAGACAGGTCTGGTAGCAGGAGAGCTTAAAGATTTTCCGGGAAATTATGTCGAAGCTAGCTTAGAACTGAAACAAGGCATGGTTGATTATTCATTTAAAGTATTTCTAACTAATGAGTTCTCGGGTGATTTAAAAGCTACTGAAGAAACTGAACCAATCTGGACCGAACTTGCCGAAGCCAGAAAAATGAAGCTATTAGGTAAAAACAATAAAATTCTAGAAGAGGCAATTAAGTTTTTAAAACCCTCGCCCATATGAAATTAATTTTAGTAGCTGCAGTTGCTCAAAACGGCGTGATAGGCAGTCACAATGCCTTGCCGTGGTATATTCCGGAAGATCTGAAGCATTTCAAGCAAGTTACTGTGGGCAAAGTTGTGCTCATGGGTAAAAATACTTTTGATTCCATAATGAACCGTCTCAAAAAACCCCTGCCGGAACGAACTAATGTCGTGATTACGAGACAAATGGATTGGCAAGCACCGGAAGGCGTTTTGGTGTATCATAGTATTGAAGAGGCATTGGAAGCGCTTAAAGATAATGATGAGGTAATGGTTGCCGGCGGTGGGCAAATTTTTTCACAAGTGATGGACAAAGCGGATAAACTGATCCTGACCGAAGTCCACAAAGAAGTAGATGGCGATGTTTTTTTTCCAAAAGTTGACAGGAACATTTGGAAAGAGATATCCCGGGAAGATCACGAAGAGTTTTCATTTGTAGAGTATGCAAAATAGAGACATAGATTTTTTATACGAAATTGGTTCCTTGCGAAATGTGCCTAGAGGCTGGCGTCAGCATCTGGGATTTGATGTTGCTTCGGACCTAGAGCACACCTACCGCTTAATCTGGTTAGCACTTCTTATCTCCAGAATGGAAAAACAAGGTGATGAAAATTTGATAATCAAAATGGCGCTGGTACACGATATCGCCGAAACAAGAACTTCGGACCATAGCTATGTTCAGAAAGTTTACGTCACTGCTGATGAAGCCAGGGCCGCTGACGATATGTTTAAAAATACGATATTCGGAGACCTGCGGGAAATACTTAGTAAGTATGAGCAGCGTGATTCTATTGAAGCAAAAATTGTGAAGGACGCGGATAATTTAGATATTGACCTGGAATTGAAAGAGATCGAAGAACTCGGGTCAAAACTCCCGGGCAAATGGGAAAAAGCCAACCGCCGCATGGTCCGTGATCAAAAACTTTATACGGAATCCGCCAAGAAAATTTGGGATGAAATTCAGAACTCCGACCCAAGCAATTGGCATCGCAACATGAATAAATGGATCACTGATCCAAACGCAGGAAAATAATATGGAAGAACTGATTAGAGAAATTAAAAATTTAAAAGGCCGGATGATCGACCTGAAGGAGCATCTTTGACCTGCCTCAAAAGAAACAAAAAATACTAGAGCTGGAAGATGCCATGTCTGACCCAAATTTTTGGTCAGATCAGCAGATGGCAAAAACCAAATCCAAGCAACTGAGCGACCTCAAACATCAGATCGACTCCTGGTTTAAATTTGAACAGGATTTGGCCGATACCGAGGAACTGGCGGCATTGGGGCTAACAGAGTCGGATAAGCAATTAGAAGGCGATTTAAAGCGCAAATTTGGGACTTTAAAGGCGGCCTTTGACCAGTTTCGCCTTACCACCTTCCTTTCGGATAAATACGATAACCACGACGCGATTTTATCCATTCACGCGGGTGCAGGGGGCGTGGATGCTCAGGACTGGGCAGAGATGCTGCTTCGCATGTATCTGCGGTACGCTGAATCAAAAAAATTCAAGGCTTACGTGATCGACGAAAGTCGAGGTGGCGAAGCGGGGGTCAAAAGTGTGGTGGTAGAAATTTCGGGTCCTTACGCGTATGGCTATTTTAAAAGCGAGGCCGGAGTCCATCGACTTGTCAGGCAGTCTCCGTTTAACTCCATTGGGACGAGGGAAACATCGTTCGCATTAGTGGAAATTTTGCCCGCGATTCAACAGGGTGAATTTAAATTAAATATGGATGAAATCGAACTGGAAGCTAAAACCTCACGTGGCCACGGTGGCCAATCCGTGAATACGACATACTCCGCTATCCGAGCCACTCATAAACCTACTGGAATTACAGTGACTATCCAAAACGAGCGCTCCCAATCCCAAAATAAGGAACAGGCACTGAAAATTTTGACCAGTAAGCTCGTGGCGTTGGAAGAGCAAAAACACCAACAAGAAAAATTAAAAATTCGCGGAGAATTTCATAGTGCGGAATGGGGCAATCAGATCCGATCTTATGTCCTCCATCCCTACAAATTGGTCAAAGATCATCGAACTGACTACGAAACTTCGGACGCGGAAGCGGTCCTGGAAGGAGATTTAGACGAATTTGTAAAGCATTATCTTGAACAAAATCGTATTGCTGATGCATAGAGTTTTATTTTGCTATAATAGACCCAATGATTAAATTCGATTCGGTAACAAAAACCTACGGTAAAAACATCGCTCTTGATGACGTAACGCTGGAAATTCACAAGGGTGAATTTATTTCGCTCGTGGGCCAGTCAGGCGCTGGCAAATCCACGCTCATGTCTTTGATTATCGGGGAAGAACGACCAGATAAAGGCAAAATTTTTATTGATGACATCGATGTGGGGCAGATAAGGATGAGCGACATTCCTTACCTTCGACGTAAAATCGGCGTTGTCTTCCAGGATATTAAACTTTTGCCGAATAGAACAGCGTTTGAAAATATAGCTTTTGCCCTTGAAGTATCCGGCGAGAGTCCGTTGATGATAAAAAAAGAAGTGCCAAAGATTTTAGAGATGGTGGGCCTGGAAGAGAAAACCAAAGCCTTCCCCCAGGAAATGTCTGGCGGTGAGAAGCAACGCGTGGCTATTGCCCGAGCATTGGCGCATAAGCCCGTATTATTATTAGCTGACGAACCTACGGGTAATCTGGATTCGATTAATGCCTGGGAGATAATCCAGCTTCTTTTAAGAATCAACAAATCCGGCACCACCGTGGTTTTGGCTACCCATGCCAAGGATCTGGTTAATAGCATCAAGAAACGCGTCGTAACTATCGAAAAAGGTGCGGTGGTATATGACCGCGAGAAAGGAAAGTACGTCCTATGAGTTCCGCTTTGGATGCTAAACGAGTGATCAAATCCGGTTTTACTCATTTTTTTCGCAACATCTGGGTATCCGTGGCTGCTACCTCTATGGTGGTAATCACTTTGTTTATTATCTCCACAATTTTAATTTTTTACACTCTCACTGTACTTTCTATAAATAACAGCACAGATAAGGTCGGCGTGGTCACCGCTTATTTCAACACCAAAACCACGGATAAAGAAATGGAAAATATTACGGCGGAAATTCAGGCGATCCCCGGAGTTAAATCCGTGGATTTTGTCTCCAACGATGAAGCTAAGCAGCGATTTATAGAACGCCACAAAGCGGAACCGGGTTGGCTGATAAGTTTACAGCAGTTTGAAAAACCGGTTCCAGCCTCGGTATCAGTTAAAGCAACTAACTTGAGCGATTACAGCGGCATTTATAATATTCTGCGAGGTGAACGTTACGCGCCTTATTTTGTAAATGACCAGGGCTTGTCCACGGTCAAAGACAATCAAAAGGTTATAGACAAGCTTCATAAAATTATCGACTTTATCACAAGATTTGGAATCATTCTGGCTTTGATTTTCATGCTGGTGACAATTATGGTAACGTTTAATACGATCCGCTTGACCATCTACAATCGGAGAGAAGAAGTTGAAATCATGCGGCTGGTGGGCGCCACCAATTGGTTCATTCGTTGGCCATTTATGATCGAAGGGATTATGTACGCAATTTTCGCTACATTTTTTACTTCGCTGGTACTTTTTGGCCTGCTGTATCTGCTTTCGGCAAGAATCGAAGAATTCTTATCACTAAACAGTCTGGGCACAAGCTTAATCAACGCCTTGTTCTGGCGAATTCTGCTAATCAACATAGTGGCCAGCGTAGGTTTGAGCATTATCGCCTCCACTATTGCTATCCGCCGCTACTTGAAGATATAATAAGTCAGAATGAAAATAATCTTAACTAAGGACGTATCTGGGTTAGGCAGAGCTGGTGATGTCAAAGACGTAAGTGACGGTCATGCCAGAAATTTTTTAATTCCCAAACACTTAGGCCTTCCCGCTACCTCAGAAGCATTGATCAGGATCCAAAAAGAAGAATCCGAGCGCCAGGCCAAAGTGCGTAAGAACCAGGAAAAGTTTTTGGATTTAAAAAAGAACCTGGAAAATAAAACTTTCACGGTCAAAGCCAAGGCTAATAAGAAAAATTTATTCGCCGCGGTCCATGAAGCCGAGATCGCTAAAGCCATCACTGACAAATCCGGAGCCGAAATCAGTCCAGAAATGATAAGGATCAAACTTCCGGTCAAGGCGCTGGGCATCCACGAGATTGAGGTGCGATTTGCGCCAAACCTAATAGCTTTGGTAAAATTAAATATAGAATCATTAGAATAACTCTCCAATGACAGCAAACGACAAACATCACACCAAATACATATTCGTTTCAGGCGGTGTTATCTCCAGCGTTGGTAAGGGCATTACCACTGCTGCCATCGCCACCTTACTCGAAGCAAGGGGCTACAAAGTAGCTCCTTTAAAATGTGATCCTTACCTGAATGTAGATGCCGGCACCATCCGTCCCCAAGAACACGGCGAAGTATTTGTAACTGAAGATGGCATGGAAACTGACCAGGATATCGGCAACTATGAACGGTTCATGAATACGGATCTTTCCAGCGCCAACTATCTCACCAACGGCCAGGTCTACCAGGAAATTATTCGCAAAGAAAGAAATTTCGAATACGAAGGCGAAGACGTGGAAATCGTTCCTCATGTACCTGAGGAAATTATCCGACGCTGCGAACTCGCTGCGAAAAAACGAAAAGCGGATTTCGTAATCGTCGAAATCGGCGGCACGGTAGGGGAGTACCAGAACAGTTTGTTTATAGAAGCAAACAGAATCATGAAGTATCGCTACAATCGCGATGTGACTCATCTTCATGTAGCTTATTTGCCCACGCCGCCCAGCATCGGCGAAATGAAATCCAAGCCAGTCCAAACCTCTGTTCGTTTGCTGAATGGCAGTGGGATTCAGCCTGACTTTATCATCGGACGTGCTGAAAAACCCTTAGATAAGCGGCGAAAATCTACCCTGGCCATGATCTGCAACGTGCCGGAAGATCGAATAATTTCCGCTCCGAATGTGGATACGATTTATAAAATCCCGTTGGAATTTGAAAAACAGGGTCTGACCGATAAGATTTTGGAAAGATTGGATTTAAAACGAACCAAGCCAAATTTAAAAAAATGGCAAAATTTGATCTCAACAATCAACAAAGTCAAAAAAGAAATAAACATTGCCGTAGTTGGGAAGTATTTCGAAACCGGCAAAGACTACAAACTTTCCGACGTATACATTTCCGTGGTGGAATCTATCAAGCACGCATCCTGGGCCAATGGGGTTAAAACAAATTTGCATTGGATTACGAGCAGTGAAATTGAAAAAAAGGGTCCGGCCAGCGTGCTGAAAGGTTTCGACGGCATAGTGGTCCCAGGCGGATTCGGCAAACGTGGGACTGAAGGTTTGATCCAAACTATCCGCTACGCCAGAGAGCATAAAATTCCGTATCTGGGACTTTGTTATGGTATGCAAATGGCGGCGATTGAATTTGCGCGCAATGTTTTAAAGCTCAAAAACGCCAATACTCTGGAGGTAGATGATGATACCCCACATCCGGTGATCAATATTATGCCAGACCAGGAAAAAAAGCTTCTAAAGCGAGAATATGGAGCCACCATGCGCTTAGGAGCCTGGGTTTGTTCAGTTAAGCCTGGAACCAAAGCTTTTGAAGCATATAAGACCGGAAAAATTTCCGAGCGACATCGCCACCGTTATGAATTTAATAATAAATATCGCAAACAGTTTGAAGCCGCGGGAATGATTTTTTCCGGCACTTCGCCCGACGGACATCTGGTGGAAATTATGGAATTGAAAGACCATCCGTTTTTCCTGGGCACGCAATTCCACCCTGAATTCAAGTCCAGACCACTGACTCCAGGACCCCTGTTTAGAGAATTTCTAAAAGCCACAATCAAAGCCCGAGACAAGGCCCACAGAGAAGCGGCATCAATCGCCAAGTCTAAGCCGAAAGAAAAAGTTAAGGTAGTAGCATAAACAAACTATGTAAATAAACGCCTCTGATATGAGGCGTTTAAATTTGCTTAGATTAGCTAATTTATTACTCTCTTCGCAGTTGGCGATAAGTCATGCGGAGAATAGCGCCGAATGCAAGCATACTTAGCAGGAACACGAGCAACCAGCCGATAAAGGGAATTAATTTGAGGATTTTAAAGGCGACGATCCCCAAAACCACTACTCGCCAATCAATCCTAGATATATTTTTATCGATGTAACCAAATAACCATTTACCCAGAAACACCGCTGCGAACAGGCAGGAGAACATAAGAGCGAACACATAGCCAACGATCAGTAATAGCGCGATGTAGTAACCGATTAGAGTAAGGAGAAGTACCAGAGCTACAATCGGCACGATAATCAACGCAATCAATCCAATTCCTAAGTTTGCCCAGGGCTCTTCGCGCATCGAGTCCGTGGCCATGGTGAGGCCTCGTCTTAGCAAATACAGCAACAGCAGTCCTGCGGCTATCCACGCCAGCAGACTAATCACAATTCCTACACCAAACAAGCCGGCTGCGAAATGGTTCCTTTTTTGGATTGGATGCTTATCTACTATTCCAACTTTGGCACCTGACGCAATTACAGGATCAGAATTGCCATAATAAGTTATCTTACCGCTGACCTGGGCTTTGGGCCCAAATGTCAGCTTTTTATCTGCAGTAACCACTACATCACCTTTAACCACATTATTGATAACTACTGTGCCAGCAGCAATCATAAGTTTGCCATTAACTGGAGCATGCAATTCAATATTACCGCCAGCTGACACTAAGTCACCTGCAATGGATGCGGTTTCGGCGATAAAAATATTGCCACCAGCTGCCAGAAGATCAGAGCCCACTGCATTGTTTATGGAAATATTGCCGCCAGCAATTCTGATATTGCGACCGACTTTTCCGGAAATATCGAGATTGCCTCCGGCTACTGTAAGATTGTCTTCCACATCGCCGATGATTTTCACCATGCCGCCCGCAGCATATAGATCACCCGTGATTTTACTATTAATAATTACATTGCCTCCGGCAGTGTAAAGATTGTGGTGCGTTTCCGAGGCGGGGAGGGTAATAGTGCCGCTCTCCTGGTCCGGCTTCACAAACTCAGCTGCAAAAACCGAGTTTCCGAAAATCAAGCCTAAAGCAGCCAAAAGGCTTATAATCTTAAGTTTCTTCATAAAAAATAACTACGTTGTTAATTGCTTGTATTTAAGCACTAATTGATCCAGTTAGCAAATAAAAAAAGCACTCGCGGGCGGCGGTGCTACTGCTCAAGCAGTTTTTTCAATTGTTGGTATTCCCGATAGATCTCGCTGTATTTTTCCAGATCGGAAAGTCGAGAGAAATACTTCGGGTTAACCAACATAACCACACATGGATCGGTCTGACAGTCAGAGAGCGGGCTGGCCCTTTCTCTTCGAGCCGTCAGTCGCTCGACCTCGTAAGTCATCGCGACGTTGATCTTGATGGGTGATGAACGCCATCGGACGAGGTCGGATCGTACACTCGGATCGGGAAAGATCCGAAAAAGAAGATCAATCTGCGGAGTTAATTTGTCCACCGCTATGAGCAGCGGCGTCAAATTACCTTTCTCTTGGGTGGAGTGCGCAGCGCAGCCACCAAGGAGAATGACGATCAGAAACACAACTAAACGCATGGGTTTTCCTCCTGTACTAGGAAGTATACTATAGGCGAAAGCTGTAAATTGTCAATAAAAAACGTCCCGATTTTATAGGGACGTTTAGAAGTTTAATCTTTTTTTGGTTCTATGTGGACGAAACGGCGGAAGTGCAGGCTGCCATCGAATCCGCGAACTTTCTTGGAAGTGAATTTCACGACTCCCGTTGCCATAGCGTAAAGTGAATCATCAGTCGCTTTCTTTACGTTTTTGCCTGGATGCCATTTGGTGCCGCGCTGTCGGATAAGGATGTTACCGACATTTGCTGATTGGCCACCGAAAATTTTGACTCCTAGTCGTTTGGATTGTGAATCTCGTCCTAGGGCTGTAGAACCGCCGGCTTTCTTATGAGCCATGGGAGTTCCTTATTGCGAAGCTTCGTCTTCAGCCGGTTGGGGCTTGCTATTACTGACTTCGTTTAATTCTTTAGGTTCTTCTGAACCGTATTTGAAAATTACTATTTCTCTAGCCACTACCTGGTCGTTTCGGTCGTAAACTATTGTTTTGCGCGGAGTTACTCGTAAGAAGCGATACTTGCTTACTAGCTCTGCTGGTAATGGATCCAAAACAGTATACCCATTTTGAAGGGCAAAGTCAAGATCGGGCATGAATTCATAGGCCGAAGCATTGATTTTATAGGCTGGCAAGCAGATTACTACTTTGCGGTTCTCTGGGAGAATTTTTTTAAATTCCTTAAAAACCTGATCATATAATTTAGATAGATTCTTAAAATTAGCCTGCATTTCCGACTTTTTCGGTACCTTGTCGTAGATCGGACCCAAAGTACCTTCAGTGACAATTGCTTGAAGCTTGTCGTTGGGCATCTGCATGGAAATTTCCGCGGCGTGGGATTTAAACAGCTTATATCGGCCGGGGGAGACATGGTAACGGTTTCGAAACCACTCCAAATTTTTCTCGCTGTTCTCGATCATTTTTTGCTCTAAATCCGAACCTATTGCACGATAACCCATGAGGATCGCTTCCTGTAAATTCGTGCCCGAACCGCAGAAGGGATCCAAAATATAATCCAGGGGTTTGAGGGGAGTGGCCAAATTAAGCATGGCCTGCGCGACTTTAGGAGGGATCATGCCGACTTTTTCGTCCCGAGCCGGTCGCTGATAATCTCTTCGGCCGTAATCCTCATAATTTTGCACGACCAAAGTTTTACCCACGAACAATCGCTGGTTGCCGCTGATAACCACGATCTCCGCGCCCTTTTGGAGAATTTGATTTTCCGTGACTTGGACTGAGGAAAGTGCCTGGGCCGGAAACTGGGGGAGCACGGCCCGAACGCTTTGAGCCTGTTCCTGCAAAACTTTTTTGATCAAAAAAGCAATTCTTTGGGCTTCGTCCTTAAATCTGACCGAAGGGTCGAGGGAATAAATAGAAACACCGAACTGCTTCTTGCCGGAATAGTCATGAAAGTACTCCTTGATCCTTTTGAACGTAAAGTAATTAGTTAAAACTTGGGACGGGAATTCCTTGCCCTTCTTTTGAAAAGTATCAAAAAGACGTATAATTTTAATAACGCCGCCTAAGCGGGCCTGTAATTCCGGAGCATTAAGCGGCTGATCAACTTCCAAAATTACGACTTCCGGCGAACACGCCATCACTTTGAAGTTCACCCCATTAGAGGTCAGAACCTGAAGTAATTCAGCCAATGATAAAGTATATACCCTCCCTAAAACAAATGCGTATTGCATAACAGATTTAAGTTGACAGTTGTAAGATCAAAGAGCAGTATTACTGACAACTTTAATCTTAAATCTTTAATCAAATTCTATGGATAATATAAAGCTCTTCTTAAAAAATCACCAGCAACAAATTGTACTAGTAATCGGATACATGGCAGTAGCGGGTATGGCATTTGGATTGGGGAAATTTACCAACAACCCAACGCAAAATCTGGTCAAACAAACGTCCAATCCACTCTCAAATTATAGTCCAAAAATGAGTGGCGCACAAACGGCTCAAACGGCACTTAACTGTGAAGGAAAGATCAAGGGTTCAGCGAGCCTAATTTACCATGTCCCGGGTGGATCAATTTATTATAAGAATACAAGACCAATTAAGTGCTTCGATACCGAAGCTGAAGCCGCCGGGTTTAGGAAATCAGCCAAATAAAAAAGAGGCCTATACCTGACCTCAAATGTGGATATTTTTGTGCCAAACGCTTTCGATCTTCGCGACAGCAATCGCAGCGAAAGTCGTGTCGGAAGTCAAAACCGTTCTTCTATCTTCAGCTCCCTCCTTATTCAAGTCCATCGATTTGCGACCCGCTACGGTCCACATGGAGTGGGGGTGGGGTTTTACCAGGACGACATATTCATCAGCCATCTTTGGCCTCCAGAACTGCAGTTTAGTACTTTTAACAAGACTCGACAAATGCACAATAAACAAGTATAATATCTCGTTATGAATCACAACCGAGTCTATCTAGATAATGCAGCCACAACTCCAATAGATAAACGCGTAGTAAAAGCTATGCGTAATTTTGAATTAGAATACTACGGTAACCCCAGCTCCACTCATCGCGAAGGCCAGCAAGCTCGTGCCAAAATTGATTTTGCCAGGGCCGGCATCGCGCAATTTATAAACGCCAAGCCGCAGGAAATTATCTTTACATCGGGTGCTACGGAAGCAAACAATACGGCCATTCAGGGCATAATTCAAAACTACTATCGCGGCGCTGAAAATTTGAAAGCCAAACCGCACGTTGTTACAACTATGCTTGAGCACCAATCTGTTTATAACCTTATAAAAGAATTCGAAAAGAGGGGAGTGATCGAGGCAACTTTTGTTAAGCCCAATAGTAACGGCGTGATTGTAGCTGAACAAATACTCGAAGCTATAAAAGATAATACGATTTTAGTTAGCGTTATTTTTGTATCAAATGAAATCGGAACAGTTTTGCCGGTGCGTGAAATAGGTAAAGGTATTAAAGAAAAAAATCCACGGACGATTTTTCACGTGGACGCGGTCCAAGCCGCAAAATTTTATAATCTGAACGTCGAAAAATTAAATTGTGATTTGCTGACTTTATCCGCGCACAAAATTTTTGGACCAAAGGGGATTGGCGCGCTTTTTGTCAAAACCGGAGTTAAAAGCGCAAATTTGATGTTTGGCGGGTCGCAGGAATACGGTAAACGACCTGGCACGCAGAATACGACAGGAATAATTGGCTTTGCCAAGGCTGTGGAATTATTGGGACCTCTGGAGAAACGCGCAGCAAATGCCGGAAAAATTTCTAAACTTCGCGATAAATTAATTTCTGCTATTTCGCAGATTAAAAAAATAGAATTAAACGGGCCAACGGGGGAATCACGAGTTGCGGATAATATCAGCTTTACCGTTTATGATATTGAACAGGACTCGCTCATGACCGCGCTTGATTTGGCCGGAATTGCCGCTTCCACCGGCTCTGCCTGCGTTTCCGGGTCTTCCCAGCCTTCCCATGTCATCGAATCGCTAGGTAAAATGAAAGATCAAGGTGAGACTAGGCAAGCAGCCACTGTTCGGTTTACACTTAGTGTATTGACCAAGTCTTCAGATATTGATTTTGTGGGTAAAACCTTCGCTGCATTAATTTCAAAATTACGATGAGAAATAAAATAACAAAACTTTTTATAAGCTTGTGTTTGATTCTTCTGGCTGGCGTGGCGGCTTATTCAGTCGTGTCAAAATACCGCCATCAAAACGACTATGTCCCGCCCAGCCAAAATGCTTACATTCCGAATAAACCCGATGAGATTAAAAAAAATTACGTTCTTATAAACGCACCTTTTACTTCACAGGCTCCTAATGCTAAGTGGAGTGACCCCAGACAGCAGGATGGTTGCGAAGAAGCTTCAGTCGTGATGGCGTGGCTTTGGCTCAACAACAAAACCATGACCAAGGACGAGGCAGAAAAGGAAATTATTGCGATTTCTGACTTTGAACAATCGCGATATGGCAATTACCACGATACAGAAGCTAAGGACACAGTTCGATTTATGAAAGATTATTATGGTTATGATAAAGCCAAAGTTGTAGACAATCCGACCGTGGAAAACATCAAAGACGCGCTGCGAGGCAATAAAATAGTTTTAGTACCAGCTAATGGACAAAAATTAGGTAATCCCAATTTTAAACCTCCTGGTCCGTATACTCACATGTTAGTGATCAAGGGCTTTGATGATTCCAAAAATCAATTTATAACTAACGATCCGGGCACGAGACTGGGACAAGGCTATGTTTACGACTACCAGACCCTTTATAACGCTATGGTTAATTACCCTACAGGCCAGCACGAATCCCAAGCCGGCCGACCTAAAGCCATGATAGTGATAACTAAATAAAATCTAAGTAGTAGTTTCATCAAACAAACGGTTCCACTAGGTTTGCCAAAAATACTAAAGGGGATTATAAAAAATAAATAATTTAACTTTAATATTTTTTGTTTTGATTGAAGACTATATGACTTGGTCAGAATGCATGGGTCAAGAGGCGGGAGTCGTTGAAGGGAGAAGGGCTTAAAAAGCCATATTTTAAAATAGTTAGATCGTCGCACAATGTATCTTATGCGACACATAATCAACTCTGCGGGTTTTTAAATCAGGCTAAGTAATACTGGCTATTTGGTTACTCGCTTACTTAACAACCTATAGGGTTAATTTACTCGATAAATTTAAACCGCTTATTGGTTTCCTAAAACGCTTTAGGCAGGGAAGTTGGGGGTGGATTAATTTTAAACTCAATTACTTCAGAGTTACGAATGAGTATTGTTCGGTGATTGGTTGCTGTTAGACCTTTGTTGGGCATTACCTCAAAACCTAAGTATATACTTTCTACTTTTCTTTCTTTCACAGCCTTTACTGCAGGTTGCATATCTGAATCAGAGCTGCATAAGATGCAGATTTTTAAAGTCCCATCGCAGGCCTTAGTTACCATATCTACAGCTATACTTACGTCCGCGCCTTTTTCTTTGAAAACGAGAGTTTTCTTTCCTCGATTATCAAAGACGTAATTTCCACGAACGCTACCTGCGAGTATTACTTTGAAACCTTGAGATTCTAATTTCGTTTTCAATAATCTTTGCTCTTCAATAAGTTCTTTAGATTTTACCTTTGTGTCCTCATGCACTCTAAGCTTACCAAAGTAAACGTATTTTTCATCTACGATAATACCTGTCAAAACTTTATCTATTAAGTCTTTAAAGTTATAGTTTGACCAATCGTAATGTGAAATTTCGTCCTCAGAAATATTTTCCGCTCGTAAAACTTCTTTAAGTTTTCCTATAAAGTTACGACCATCGATGAATAATGCTGTTTTCATTTATAGCAGATAATTTGAAACCCCATCGGACCTTACGGCTGGATGGGGCGTTAGTGCATATATAATAATTCAAAAACATAGTTTTGTCAATACTCGTTTTGGGCCTGTTTTGGGCCATATATAAGCACCATTGCTTAGGTTTTACCCACATTCTTACTTCTCTATTTAATTATCAAAGAACATTCCATTACTTGTATCTCTAGCTGTTGAAGTTATAATTACAGTTAATCATTAACCGTGATTACTGATGGTCAGTAAATTTGCTCTCGCTTTACACTTCTCTATTTATTTGACGTGACTGAATACTTTTCCAGAAGATTTCCGAACTCTTTATTACCTCTAAGGTCGTCTAGAGAACCATGAGCGATGATTTCACCATCTCGGAAGTAGTAGATGACATCAAACATCTTCAGGAGATGTAATCGGTGCACTGCAGATATAATTGTAGTATTCGGAAACTTTTTAAATATATTTTGATAAACCAGAAGCTCGTTTTGAATGTCCACGCTGCTTGTGGGCTCATCCATAAATAGTAAGTCGCTGTTGCGAGCAGCCAGAATACCACGCGCCAGAGCCAGCCGCTGTTTTTCTCCGCCACTTAAAGACACACCTTTTTCCAGGACATTAGTCTTTAATCCTTTAGGCATGCGAGCCAACACGTTTTTAAATTGAGCCAGGTCAATCGCATCCGACAATTCTTTTTCATCTACTTTAGTTTCCATGGTGATATTATCTTCAATCGTGCTGTTGAAAATTTCCGGGTCCTGAGGAATCAAAGTCACGTGCTCATACAGATAGCTTAAACCATGAGGCATTTCTTGCCCGTCAATGAATAATTTAGCCTCGGCAGGGTATAAACCGCGCAACAGCGAAAGCAAAGTGCTTTTTCCTGATCCGCTCTCCCCTATTAAAGCAATGCGCTGACCGCGTTCAAAATTAAAATTAATATTATTTAGATGCACGCGTTTGCTTTCCGGATCATCTTCACTGCTGTATTGAAAAAATAATTTTTTAATCTCAATCTTTTTCCATTGCTTGGGCATGGATTGGACTTCGTGACTTTCCAGTTTGTCGAACTCCCCAGTAATGACCTCAGCAGCGCGAATACTTGCATCCTGACGGACCATATCACCGTAGCGGAGGGCAAATTCAAAAAAAGTATCGCCAATGCGGCGAAGATACTGATAGAGCGCGAAGAGTGTTCCGATTACGATCACGCCGCTGGTGGTATACGAATGATACGCATTTAAAATCAAAACTGAACTGATCATGATGGATAGCATCAAGCTGGTTATGAACCACTTCACTTCGCCGATGACGGAATTCTTTTTATAAGTGGGAAATGCCAGCATAGACCTGGTTTCTACCTCCTTGGTCACGCGACTTTTCAAGCGAAGCGTGATAATCGTGATTATATTACTGACGTAGTCATGAACCGCCGCTGCCAGGGAATTTTCCGCCCGAAAAATAACTTTATAACCTGTCCGTAATTTTTTATCGAATTGAGTAATCGTGGTAAACACTATAAGCGCAATTATCAAAGCTAATACACTGGCTGGTGGGTAGAAAATCCAGATCGCGATAACTCCTCCGACCAAGCGGACCAAATTAGTCGTGAGAATAAACAATAACCTGGAAAATTCAAATAGACTTTCGCTGGCTTTATTGATTTTGTCGATAGTGTCACCGGAATGATGGTCTTTATGCCAGGACGTAGGCAAACTTAAAACTTTGGCCACCATGTCCTGTTTATAATTTTTTCGCACCAAAAAACCATTCCTAATTTCTATGACTCGTGAAATACCGTGCAAAATCCAAAATACAAGTGTAATGACCACGAGCAACGATAAATTTATAATGACGTGGCGCAGCAGGCCTGCATCAGATGGAGCGAATTGAACAGCATTGAAAGCTCGACTTACGAGAAACGGTTCAAATAGCTGTACGATGTTAGCCAAAAGCGACATAACCAAAAACAGCACGACATAGTGCCTATTCCCCGACGAATATTGCCAGGTGTATTTGAATAAATTTAAAATGGGATTCTGTTTGAACACAGATCCCATTTTATCACTAATTTTACAAGAAATCTAACGGATTATAAGGAGCTCCAAAAGGAACCTGGTAATCTCCATAAATATTTGGATAGGCGCCGGGCGCTATCCCAAACCCTCTGGCGTCAAATATTGTAAAGTGCAGATGATAACCTCTATGCGGGCCGTAAAGCAGGCGGGTAGTATTTCCGGAGTTGCCTTCAAATCCAATCAGATCCCCCATGGCCACTTTTTGTCCCTCATTCGCCCTGAAACTGCTCATATGGCCATAAAGAGAAACAATCGCTCTTCCGGCAAATTTCCCGGTATCGTGTTTTATTGCAACCCAATTACCATAAGCCCCTTGCCCCGTACCCACTGCTTCCACAGTGCCGTCAGCAGCAGCATAAATCGGAGTGCCTGCAGGAGCAGCAATATCTATTCCGTTATGAAAAGTATATCCGAGAGTTCGAAATCCGGTGTTACCATATCCCTGCGACAGTGTTCCCTCCATGGGCCAAGCCAGTAATCCATGAACTGGCTTCAATCTGGAATTGCCCAGCTTCGCTGCAATCTGACTATCTAAATCGTTGATTTCTTTTGATAATTGTTGCTCAAGATTTTGCTGATCAGATAAAAGCCTCTTATAAGCGCGTTCTTGTCCTCTGGTCTGGTCCAAAACTTGTTGCTTGGAATTCTGCTGTATGGCCAGACTTTTTTTGTTCACATCCAGCTGCGATAATAATTCATCAAGCTTGGATTTTTCATTTTTCAGATTCGCTTGTCGGAGCTCCAAATCTTTTTCCAACTGTTTAATCTTGTTCAAAGCCGCCTGGCTTTGCTCCTGAATGCTGGAAACATACTGGACTTGATCAAGGAATTGGTTGAAGTTATCATTCTCCAAAGCAATTTCCAGCGGTGAGCGCTGATCAAGATCATTTATATCGGCAATCAAACTTTTCAAAATGGCTTTTTGGGCGGCAATATCTTTCTGAGTTTGAACAATCTTATCTGTAACGTCGGCGATTTCCATATTCGTCACTTCGATTTTGCCCGAAGTCACTTCGATCTGGGCTTGCGTTGATGCGATTTCCAAATTTAAAGTTTTTACCTGGTTAGCCAAAGTGTTGGCTTGTGATTGAGTCTGTTTGATTTCTATCTGGTACTGCCCAATTTTTTTCATAATATCATCAAGCGCTTTTTGCTTCTCGGCTTTCTGCGCTTGCAGTTCATCGGCAGTTTGGGCGGTGATCATGGGTTTTATACTAACTGCAACAAAAACGCCAGCAATCAACAAGCTTGAAAAAAGGATTTTAAATTTCTTTGTTATTTGTTTCTTGTTTGGGTAGAACATTGTGGGTATATTCTACCAATTTATCGATATTTTGTCCAGAACGCCCTTTAGATATCAAATAGTGTTATCAAGGGATGAGCGGTTAGATAATAATTCCTGTTATTGTAGTTGTATTATGAATATGGCTACAAAACAAGAGATATTAAAAGACAAATTAGCGGATTACCTCTCCGCGGACAAAGCA
>DASWFI010000155.1:0-36681 GCA_036394315.1 Patescibacteria group bacterium | reverse complement strand
TGTACAAGTGAGTGACCAAGTGAGCGCCCAGATGCGAGCCAAGGTGGTCGAAAAGGTGTTCGACCAGGTAAGAGACAAGGTGGGCGCCAAGGTGAGGGACAAGGCGCGCGACAAGGTGTTTTCCAAGGTATTTTCCAAGATAATCAACGAGGTGCACGCCAAGGTGCGCGATAAGGTGATTGAAAAGGTGCGCGACAAGGTGGGCAATAAGGTGCGCGCCAAGATGTACAATAAAACGAACAATAAGACGGGTAATATCAGCTAGATCTTGCGTCTACTTAAGATATGAAATTCAGAAAAAAACATTTTATAGCCTAAAGTCCTACCGCAATCACATCATCTATAGAATTGGCTATGCAAGCAATACCATTGTTAGATTTTACTCTTTTAAGAAAAATCATTTGGTCTGGTGTTGGTGTTTTTCCAAAACATTTGACTTCTATAGCAATAAGCTTGCCTGAGTTGGCAGCCACACCAACAATATCAGATGAGCCCTTCATGCCGAATCTAAAAAACCGACTTTTACCTTTGTACTTGCCAACGTAAGCGCCCGTATTATTTCGCCACACAAAATGGCCACGCAAATTAAGCCATTCCAGGATAGACTTTTGAATATCCGCTTCTTTAGGAGCAGTTGCTTTTACAGATGGGTTCACCGGTTACCCAAGTTCTGAGCCGAAGCCATGACGGTAGCCAGAATCGTTGAAGCCGTTGTCATCCAGGGTGCACTGACACCGCCATTTTTCAAAGTCAGAATCCCGTCCGATAAAATACCGATCACTCCCGCCCAGAATTCGGATGATTGAAAAACAGGTCGAACACCGTTTACATCAGCCTTAATTAAGCCTCGCAAAATGTTATAGATTACCGTCAGTGACGTGATGATAACGACGGCGATTGTCCCTGGAATGAATCCTTGAATAGCAGCACCCAATGAAACAAGCGAACCAGTGAGGGTAACCCAGAAAGGAATCGTTTTCCAGCCACTTTTTATATCCTTAAGTTCTCCTGCGATCTGCTGCACTGGCGCTCTCACAGAAAACAACAATTTAATGCCTTGAATTATGTTCATTTACGTGTCTCCTTTGAATCTTTAGGTGGATTTGGTTCTAAAAATGATAATGTGTTCTCCTATGAAAAAATGTTCTCGATGCAAAGAAATAAAATTAAAGACTTATTTTTGGCGCAATCTTCGAGTCCCTGATAAATTAAATGCTTGGTGCAAAGATTGTCATCTTTCATATGACAAGCATCCTTTGAGGAAAATGAAAAAACGTATTTATGCAAAAGCGTGGTATAAGAAAAAAGGGAAGATTTACAGTCGTGAATATAGCAGGAATCCTGAGGTGAAAAATAAGGCTTGGATATATCGTCATACGAAGGAAGCAATCAATCTTAGACGAATTCGTGATTCTAATTACAGAAAAACTTGGAATCAAAAATATAAAGCCAGAATAGCGGTCAAAAATGCAGTTCGACATAGAAAAATTCTCTCTATTAAAAATAGGGCTTGCAATAATTGCGGTCATCAAGCTAATGCGTACCATCACCATCTTGGCTACCATCAAGAACATTGGCTTTCTGTGATTCCTCTTTGCATGCAATGTCATCATGATGTACACGTTCTGAAAAGGTCGGTAATGTCCAACTCCACCTTATCCATATATCCCCGATTTTGCTGAATAGCCATATGATGAAATTCATAATTTACCGTTTTTCTTAAATGTCCAAAGAGATTTCATGTCCTGACTGTAAATATCAGCCGATCTTCTTTCTCTTGCTATCAATTTCTTAAAGCTGAAATGGTTTTGGCTCAACTGCTTCTCTGAAAAAAGTTCCTTCACTGATTCGTGGCAAACCATGGTCTCTGACCTATAAAAGTGAATCATTTTTTCGGTAAGGTTTATTTTATCTCCCACATAATCCCAACCAAGTTGATCGTCTGGTTCTCGAACAATATAACCTAGAGAAATACGAGTCCTAAATCCATCAGGTCGGGGAGAACTTTTATTTTCTACCAGTTGATAAACATCTTTCGTAAAAACCCAAGAGTTGTTTAAAAAATTCACACCCTCAGAAGACACATTCTCCTCACGTCTAATTTCCTTGATTGCTAAAACACCATCGCCCATTCGCTTAACAAAATAGCCAGTTTTTTCTCTAAAATCTTTTACCAGCTCACGCCATTGCCTCTGAAACGGATATAATTCCGTCTCTAAATGACTGATCCGTCTCCAGAAGGCTCCATACCCGGAAATATCACTAAAAAGAATAAAGGCTCGAACCTGTTTTTCATTCATCTGACTCGTGTTTTTTGTATTGGTTGCTCAGACGTAAAATGGTCAATTGTCGATTTCACTCCAGCCGCCACAACTCCAATCACAATTCCAAATATAAAAATCTTCTTTAACATGTTGATTGATTCCCCCTGTTCATGCTGAACCAAAATAAATTCACCCATTCTCTTCTCAATTTCATCGTTGATATCTTTTAAACTTAAATCCAATTTGTGATCCAAATTATTTATTACGAGTTCAATTGTCGCCTGCTTCTCTAAAATCTTGTTCTGGGTCGGGCTAACCCCCATGTTAATTCTTTCGATGAGTTGATGTATCTCATGCTCAACTGATTTAATTGAAGTCTGTGTATCGTGTATTTTGTTATCCTGTTCACTTAAGCGCCTATCGTGAATAGCCCAAATATCGCGTTCTGTTTCACGATCCATTCGGAATACGTCCATCCGGCACTGTTTCTTTCAACACAAAATAGGTCGGCTCAGCTCTAAACGCATAGCTTACCGGTTTCCCAATAAAAACATCTTTCCCAACGTTCATTACAACAGGCACCTTTTTTTGATAATGGGCCGAATCCATCATCTCGCTTGGAATTATTACACAAACATGACCATGTGCCCCGGCTACCATTTGAGCAGCCAAAACAAGAGCCCCACTGTTTGCATGCGCCTGAGCCACATCGCCGGGAATCGATAACCAATCCCCAGTTTCACGGTTCATTAAAGTGAACATCGAATTTGCGGTGACAGGCTGATCCACACCACCAGCATTAAATTTGGTGTAACCGATTGCATTACAAACCAGGTTAACTGCCAAATTGCAGAAGGTTGTAATCGATCCATCAAATCCTAGGAGAGGATGCCATTCCTGCCCCGGACCGGCTTTGTTGTACGCTTGATAGACCGCTGTAATTAATTTCAGATTCATTAAATTATTCCCCCTTCACACCGCAACCGAAAGGGGTTTATCGGCTTTTGGAGATCCGGGGGAAATTAATTTTGAGTAAGGTGAAGGAATATCATTGTACCCCCAACTCCTGAGCTTCATAATTCTTTTCCACGCATCGTCAATACCGTCGGTATAGCGACCTCCGGCATTCGGGACTTCAACACTCTTAAACACCTTCTGGGACCCGTGCCACGCTTCCATAAGCGAATTTCCACGTCCTAGACACTCACCGATAATTCCCATGGTCCCAGCAGCCTGAAGTCCGGTTCTTTTGCCCTTTTCAACATCAATCGGAATAAAATCAGGCCCGTATTTACCGTTAATCCTGATTCCTTCCGTTGGTTTGTACGCTTCACGCGCAATTCGGTCATCTTCATGTGAGAACGGATAAGGAGGAATGTGTAATTTTAGAGCAGTTGACCATTTGGTTTTAAACGGGATTGTAAAAGCTCCTCTGGAAAGCCGGTAGAAATATTCTGATACGGGAATCCCGATCATGGCGAAATAAGCATAGATCGCGCTATACCCCAGGCGCGGTGTAAATTCCAAGAAATACGGTTCATGATCTTCCTCGGAAACAATCGCGTTCACGTCACACGCCCCCGTATACTGACTGTGCTTTAAGAGAGGAGCGATTTTAAGAACTGTTTTGATAGCAAGTTTGGAATGATTACCTTCGTAGTGACAAACTGCACTTGTTTCTGCCCCTGTTCTAACGCCGAGTTCTCCAGCGAGTAGTTTTTTAACTTCGAATGTCGAATTAGATGAAAAACAGGGACTTCCATTTGAAAACCAGCATTCGGTTGAAATCTCAGCACCTTTGATTACCTCCTGGAGTATGAACGTATCGCCATTTATCAGTCCTTCTTCCTTCTGATAAGTGATGTAATCCAGCATATCCTCTTGTGACTTGGCGACGTAGGACGATGCCTCACTTTTGTTGTTGTCTATCTTAATCGCAAGCGGTTTCTTGGTCTGTTTAATGTAACCGATTGCTTCGTCGATATTCTTAAATTCAACGGTTTTCGGGACCTTAATTCCATACTGTTTGGCGACCTGAACACCCCAAGAACGGTCCATTTCCAGTCTATCACAAAGCTTTGAACCACCTATCACTTTCCAGCCGTCTTTACGTAGCTTATCTGCTTTTTCGCCGTCTCCATTCAAGTCAAAAATGATTAAATCGGGCTTTTTCTTAAGTCCCTCTTCCAAACTTTCAACATGTGGCACAATTCCATCCAAAACCTTTCTAGAAAACGCATCTTTTATGTAGAGGTCAACTGAAGCGCCCTCTCTGTGCATAATAAAAGCCAATCCACCGCTGTCACCACTTGCCGAATGAATCAATATTTTCATTGATTTGTCACAGGTCTTTCATTAAGATGCCATCGATATTGGGCATCCTGGAGGAAAGGGAGGTGTTTATGAAATTTCTGGTAAACGATACCCCAATCAAAACATGGAAAGATTTATTAGGAGTTTTATTTTCCATCGGCCTAGTTTTTGTATTCATGATGTATTCAACACCACTAGTTAATTTATTAAAAACAACCTTTCTCTTTGTATTCGTTTCAATATCAACTTTTTTTAGTGGTTTGTGGTCAGTTGTCATGGATTATCCAATGCAAATTACCGCTGTTTGTGCCTTACTAATTCTGTTCCGTGGTCGAAGTCGACCTGAACATAAGGAAGAGCCTGACGACTTCGAAGATTTCTAGGGAATTTATGGAATCAATCATTGTTGTCAATTACTTCATTGTCCTGGTTGTTGCATGGGCGATTTATCGCGAATCAGTTTCCTAATAGCCAATTGAATTAAAGCTCTTCGGCTAAGTGGAGACGTAGCGGCTCTCGCTACATCAGCACCAGCCGTAATTCCTGCGCCCCACAAAAGAGGAGATCCTGCTGCCATAGTCAAAGCGCCAGCACCGAAACCCTCACCTGGACTTTTTCTAGACACTCCAACAGTCGAACCAACTGTCGATGCCAATAATGGAGCGACGGCTGACATTTGACCTTGCTTTGTTATTCTCATTGGGTTAAGTAAATTTCTTTTAACGATTGCTTGTCTGTATTTTACGGAAGCATCTTTAAGAGAACCTGATCTGCTCGATAGAGCTTCATCGAAGGTGTTTCTGAGTTCCATGAGACTGCCTCTAGTTGCTCTATCCTTTATTGGAGTTCCAGCAATAATCCGATCAGTAGCCTGTCTCGCCCTCAAAGCTTCTTCTGCTGAAATTTGTCCGCCTTTTTCTAATTTTGAACCCACCTCTAAGGCTATTTTTCTAGCAACCCCCAATTGTGGATCAAGAATCTGATTCAACGGAGGGCGTGATTTTATACCAGCTTTTTCTAAAGCTCCACCAAAAATTTCTTGGGCTTTTCCCATTCCAGGTGCTAAATAAGTTTTAACACCCTGCCGCGCTGCTTGCATTACATCAGGAACTTTAAGGCCGGTAACAGCTTCAGTTAATTCCGCTCCTGTTTTACCAACACGAGACATCATATTCCCAAAAGGTTCCGCCAAAGGACGTGCAGCCATTCCCAAAAGTCGTGTTCCTCCCTCTGTTGCTCCACTAATCGCACCTTCAATTCCAATATCTTTCGCCGCAGCCATAGACGTTTGCGGTGTTTGTTCTCCCATCGCTCGACCGAGAAGTTGACGTGCAGCTTCTCCTCCAGCGCCACCGAGAATGGCACCTGGAACATTTCCTAACAAACCACCGACGACAGCTCCGCCTGTCGGAAGCGCTTTACCGTATTTTTGAAATGCGGAAGGGTTTTTTTGCGGAACCTGATAATCTTCCCACGGACCATGTCCCTTCGGACTAAATTCTGTCTGTTGATATTCTTCCCAGGGTTTCATTGCACTGGTACCCATGATTTAGAATCAGCCGGATTCCCGCCTTTAAATCGATATCCATTTTTTACGGTTCCAACTTTTGGACCTGATGTTATAGGATTTGTTTTTTTACTCTGTGGCTGAGTCGTTAAAACATTCGTCATCTTATTTATAGGATCTTGAAACTGGCCAATTCCACCTCGAATCGTCGGAGCAATCATACTTTTGCTGAAATCTTTGTTTGCATTCAAGAATTTATTGTCTATTTGTACGACATCCTGAACCAACCCCAGAACTTTCTTTCGAATAGGATCAGGCACATTTTCCGTCGGGTGACCTGTGGCATAAGTTTTCCATGATGCCCAGTTTTGTTGCCAACCTGGAAAATGAGTATTTTTAACTTCATCAATATGCGGAACCCCACCCTGCATGATCCCGGCCAAGTCAACTTCTCCAAGCGCCAATTCCTGCCAGGTAATACTTGGATTTGAAAGAATTTCAATCGCTCGATCCGCTCTAAGATTATTGGTCTGCAAAGCAGACTGCTGTTTTGAAGTTAGACCAATTCGCTTTGTGAGCTCATTTATCTGTTTGGTATCGATAGCTCTATTCCAAACTTCAGCCTTATCGGTCATAGCCTTATTTCTTGCTTTCGAAGAAGCCACTCCGGTTATTTTATTTAGAGCATCGCCCTGAGATGTTTTGTACTCAGTCCAACCTTCCACAGGATTAGGCGATAGTGATGTCGGATCTTCTGGGTTCACCCAAATACTTGCCATTGGCTTATTAGGTGTTTGCTGTTTCATTAATTGTGAAATAATCTTTTCTGAAAATTGACCAGCTTGATCCGGGTAAGCTTTCCCAAAAGAATTAGATAACGCTCCATAATTAATTGGCGGCTGAATTGGTTTTTGTCCCTGCTCTGTAGTCGGACCTTGAACTGGAGCCAAAGCGTTTTTGAAATCCTGGCCAAACTGGTTTTGCGCTTTGATTTGGCGACCTTGTGCGAATCCGGTCCCAAATCCTTGACTTAAATTTTGACCCAATCCTTGATACATCTGATTCTTCTGTTGAATTGCTTGGGCCAATAATTGATAAACTTCCGGCGGTAACCGGAAATCAGGAGTCTGCATCTGTGTTCTAAGATCAAGTGCCATATTATTTTCTCCCCAAGTAACTGCCTATCCCTTGACCCAATCCGCCAGCAAATCCGAGACCAACTGTTTCCCATGGGTTTTGTTTCTGCTGATTTAACGCGCTCATGTAACGATTATTCTGAAGATCCGCTAATTGCTTTTGAAAATCAGCGTTGGTATAAAAATCCTGCAACGAAAATTGGCGTTGAAGTCCAGCTTGACCCAACCCCGATAACGTTTGATATCCTTGGTTTTGGATATCCTGAAGTTGGCTCTGACCACCTATACCAAATTGGCCAAGAGCGTTAACACCTTGCTGAGCTGAATTCTGAAGTGCATTTTGTTCATCCAGTTTTGCTTGCAAGAGACTATTCTGTGTGTTCTGTTGTATTTGGCCGAATTGATCAGCTAAACCGGTATTGAAAGCGCCTGAATTAAGCAGACCAAGGTTATTGAAATATTCTCGAAACTTTTCTCCCTGCGGACCTGTGGTTAAATTCTGCATAGCCTGATTCTGCTGATTTTGAAGACTCTTCGAAATGTCTTCATAGGATTGATCGTATCTTTGCTTCGTACCACTCATGAAATTTGAATAAAGATCCTGAAGCTGTTTCTGTGTGTTCTGTTGGGTTGTTTCAGATTCTTTTTGAGCTTGTTGAACAAGTGCTTTTTGTTGGTCCTGTTGATTTTGGATCATTGTATTTACCCCGACGTTTCCAGGCAATGCACTTGTCGGAACAAGACCATTCTTGATTTGATCAGCCGTTGGTTTAGCAGTATCGGGCAATGTGGCATATTCTTGTTCAGTGAGCGGGAGTTGAGCGACCCATTTCCCCTGATCCGCTTTTACGAAATTTGAATTCTGGATTTGTTGCCAGATTGGATTTACCGAATTCGCTGCCTCAGATCCCTGCCCTGCTATATTTCCGACGGTATTGGCTGTTTGCTCAATGATAGGTGTTGCTTGCCTTAGATAATCGGCTGAGGTCATTTGGCCAGAAACCAATTGGTTTTTAAGACCTCGAAGAGTTTGGAGCGCTTGTGATACGCCGGTTGGATTCGAATCCATAGAAAAACCACCCGAAGCTGTAGCTGAGCCAGGTCCCGCATTCTCTGAAGCAGGCGCCATCATTGGGGAAGAAGAGGTCATTTGATTAAAAGAAGGCATAGCGCTCTGTGTTGACGTACTCTGTCCAGTTGATCCCCAATCTCCTCTCAAGCCCCGATAATTCGATTGCATTATCCGATTGGCTAACTCTTGCTGCCTACGAGCCATTTCACTCTGAAAAGCCATATTTTTATCCTTTACCCCTAGTTGTAGAACTCGTCCACAATGATGATTCCTGATCCTCCAGCACCACCAGCAACGCCACCCGTTCCAGCAGAACCAGCAGCACCTTGGGCGCCCACAACATAATTGTAAGACGCCGCAGGTGATGTTATGATCTTCTCTAAATAACCAGCGCCGCTTCCGCCCGCACCCGCCGCGCCACCAGTTACACCTCCACCGCCACCACCTCCTGCTCCAGTTCCAGATGAGGCCGCACCTCCCGCAACGTTGGCTATACCACCCCATCCTCCAGACCCAAAAGGAGTTCCTCCGCCGCTGGCGCCATCAACCAGAGCCAATGCTGAAGTAGCGCCAGCGGCCCCGCCCCCTGAAATATTAACGTCTCCTCCAGATGCCCCTGATCCGGTCTGTGAAGTCGCATCCGTTCCACCGATGCCACCAGTACAGGTAAGAGAGGCCCCAAAAGTAGAATTAACACCATTTCCACCAGCTCCTCTTGCCGCAGTTCCAGATCCTTCTCCGCCTCCGCCACCTCCGACCATTCGTACAAATAAATAAAGAACACCTGCTGGCGTGGTGTATGTATTGGAGCCAGTAGCTGTAAAAACCTGTCTTGTTCGAGCTGTTCTCGCCGGTATTTGTCCAAAAGTAGCCGCGTCTGTTGCCGCTGATCCATTGGCCAAACTGGTGATTTTATTGGAATTCATCGTGAGTGGATTTAAGATAGACACCTGTGTACTGGTCCATTCCATTCGTAGGGTACCGGACATCGACAACCCCAAATCTGTGACACCAATTCGATAAAACCCCAAACTCCCATCAGCGACACAAGCTAAACCAGGAGCTCCCACAGTCCCATCCAATATTTGAATCTGACCAGATGTGGCCATCACAATATTCCCCGCCGTCACCGTTAAAGTTCCGTTGAGAGCTTCTCCCGTTGCCGTAATTGTTCCGTTCACGTCCAAAGGTGTTCCTGGATTTGTCTTTCCAATGCCCAGACGGAAATTTGTGTTATCCCAAAAGAAATTGGCGTTTTTCTGGCTGACGAGACCGCTTGCTCCAATAAAAAGAACAGACCCTTGAGTTAAATTTAAAAGAGTCAAATTGTTTAAAATGCTTTGGTTTGTCCATGAGATAGTTCCGTCATCCATGTCATTCCACAACCGATAAAGATACGTCAAAAACCTATTGAACGAAGCCTGATCAGCTATAATTTTGATAATCGGATCTGGAAAATTTAATTTGGCCATTAGGCAAGGACCTCATCACTCAAATAAAAAGGATGAAGAATCGGACCCCAATTGGTACCGGTTATTTTCATTTGCAAAGTACGAGGTCGAACCGTTGTCCCTGAACTGGCAAAGGGAATTGGAACAATAATATTTGAAAAAGCCGGACTCGCACCAAGGGTATAAGTAGTTCCCCCAGATAATGTGCCATCCCACCCGGTGGTAATTAGACATTGCGCGGCGCTGGAGTTTGAGTTTGTAAAAGGAATAATAATCGACCTAGGCGTGAAGTTTGAGAGGTCTCCACCCAGCATTATATTCACCGTGCAGGAAGGATTAATATTTGTTCCCGCATCGTTTCCCGGTCCATACAATGAAATCGTTTTGTTTAACTGTACAACCGTTCCTATACTGTTGCCCTCGTAAAAAACGGAAGCCATCCCAAAAGCTCCATTATCAACATTTGAGTTTTCAAGCCTCGGAACATTAAGAAGAATGGTCGGCGTGATCCCGGTCCATTGCGACCAAAATTCTTCAAACCAATCATAAACATAGCAGCGGTATCCAGTTGAATATCCGGTAAAGCAAACAATAATCTGGTGATGATCCGGGAAAACTCTTACACAAATAGCACTGAAATTTGGACCACCAGCGATTTCGTCAAAGCTTGCTTGAATATTTGGTCCTGGGTACGGCATATCCGATAGATCTGTAAAAGATGTTCCGTCGAAAAGTTTAAGACGACCATCTGAAGCCAAAAAAACGATCCGACCATCCGGCATATTGTCCAAAGCCCAAGGACCCAAAGTACCGGTTCCAATGGAAATGGTTTGAAGTGGTCCTAAAGTAACGGCGCCTGAAATGATTTGTGTTGTTGTTGAAAGACGGCCAATGGAATTCCGCTTAAAAATATAAAGATCTTGACCAATAGATCCCAAAGCTTGAACGCGATCACCATCATTAACTCTGAAATCAACGTAATTAGCCGCCGTCCAAGTTGTCGGATCTCCCACATTTGACCAGCTGACCCTAGAATAGGTAGAAGCAGCATTTAGTTGACGACCTATAAAAAGAAAATTGTTTACAACTTTAACGCAATCTCCTAACGGCGCTCCCGTTAAAGCCACGGCATTTACGTTGTAAGCAGTTATTTTAAACGGAGTTTTGCCGGAACCAGAACCTCCGCATCCAACAAGAATATTGTTAAGGATATCGAATGTATAAGGATTGCCCAGAGTACCTTGCATTGAAATGGCACCGGTTCTCGCTGTAAAAGTAAGAGGAGTACTAGCATTGGTCACCATTGCGTTTTGAAAAAGACCACCATTGCACATAGCGTAAATCTGAATTCCTTGGGAGTAATTATTGGCATCAGAGTACCAAGCCAATCCATTGACTACTTGGTTGGCGCCATTTAAAGTCGTACTGAATTGAGCAGTGGCAGGCCTGGCTAGGAGGGAACTATAATTTTTATTGAAATCCTGACAAGTTGACATTTGCCCGGTCGGAATATCCGCCCAGACTCCGACGGCAGGAGGCGATGAAATGCTGGCAGTTTTAGTATTAAGACCGCCATATTGAATGGGGCCAATAATAGCCATGTTATCCGCTGGTGATTACCGGGAATTGTTGAGGCATAGCGATCCACTTGGCTCGTTGAACTGAATCGATGGATTTAAGAATCGGCTGATTATCTTCGGATAAGCGATATTCTCGCTTCATCTCCGATATCCGATTTTCATATTTTGCGCTCCAAAAACCGGCATCCTCTTTCTTCCTTAAATAATTGAAACCGATAGCAATCGCTCCCCAAGCTAGGATATGAGCGTATTTATTTGGCACAGCCGGGAGATCGCCATTCGCCGACATATCGGTTGGTCTTTTATTGACTCTAACCTCCAACAATCTTGCATCCGACGGAAACGGATAAGGAGTCACCTGGATATTGCCACTTGAGTCATAGCCCCAACAGAGATATCCATAGGAACTGCCCGTTGACTGGGGATTTGGCATAAGATCATCCAACTGCCGAGGATCGACTTCAATGATTTTTAAAGGTGTGTTCCAGTTTCGAATATCGATAATTCTATCTGCGGTTGCAGAAAGGCTGTAGAAAAAAGCCCTGATAATGTAAGTGACATTTGTAGCGTTTGTTGTTGGTTGATATCCGGGAGTAATGGTTATCTGCGTGGCGCTGATGTAGCTGGTTATTTGATACCAATCGTTGGCTCCGGAAAATTGTATAAAGTATTGAAGGTTCGCATGGGTTGATGTGAATGTTGTTCCTGTTCCAGTCACCGTTCCTGATCCGGTATTTACACTCACAGTTCCCGCCGTATAATCTTTAACGGTCACAACTGTTTCCCTGGCCTCCATAAACGTCCAAGGCCAGCGAGCCAAGAGATCTTGCTGGGTGTAATTAACCCATCTTTTTACATTTGTCTGAACGTTGCTGTCATTGGAATCAAGACCTGTCTGGGCATAGGTTTCGTTTAAGAGGTCGATGAATGTTAAGTTGGCCAATCATCCTCCTAACTCGTAACTGATTGCTGGTAAAAGTAAACGGTTACTTCCGTCGTATTTGCATCAAAGCTTATATAGCATCCACTTGGAATAATAGTCGGCAAGGGCTTTACTGTTTCTACAGATATGTTAGCGGTTCCTGGTAGACGGCAAACCTGGGTGTCTCCGGCAACACCGGTCCCATTCCTTAAATAAGGCACGGCAGCGGTCGCTCCTGATAAAACGCTATAACCAGTCACCGCAATCGGTTTACCGCTGTCCCCAATAATGCCCGACACTGTTATTCTGGTATATCCACAAACTGACGGCGTATAGCCCATAGTTAAACTCCCACGGTAGCTGGCGCCACCTTTTTATGGCCACCCACCTTGTGCATGTGGAGGGCTCGTTTATTTGAAAAACTTTTAGAGCATTGATCACAATTAAAAAAAGTTTCTGTACTTTGGGTCATTGACTCTTGAATTTTTTCATTTAAATGTAAATTCTCTGGAATTGTTTTATCGACCGTCGTTGATACGGTTGGTAATATTTGATTGACGCCCATTGTCGTTGTTGTTTGAGTAGCTGGCACTGTTTGCGGAGGCAGTATTATTGGTGCCATCACTACAGCAACCTTTGGATCATTATTTATTGGTGTTGGCGCCGTTGGCCTTAGATCAATGACTGGAATATCACATGGATGAAATTCCAACCCTCCACGAACGGAACGCTTAGCCATATGCGGATTGAATTCCGATTTCTGGTCAGGGGCCACGATGCACGGTTTTAAAATACGCTGATCTCTAGGCGTCATCCGTTCGATATAATCCTCTATTTTTTCCCACAATTCATGCCCGGGTTCGGTCATATAATCGAACCGAATACCGATTATGGTTAGATGGTCCACCACGTAATCCGCATCTTTATGAATAGGCGGAAACACCACTGTTATTTCGATGGGTTCACATAAATTTCTTATGGACTTTGGGATATTGGCTTCGATATCAGGTATCCATGGCTTCACTAATTCTTTCCCGCCGAAACGAGATGGCCTCAAAATCCATTCTTCCGGCAAACCTTTAATAGCAATGAGTTTATCCCGATGACCGGGATTATCGATAAAATGACCGCAAAGACGAATTAGCATAGTTGAAGTTCCCCTTTTGGTACGTAATTTAAACAGACACGTAAAATTTCTCTCATCCGGTGCTCATAAGTGTGCTTGGAAATAACCTCTTGATAGCCTTGCTCTGCGATTTGATTGCGCCTATCTTCATCCGCGAGAAGTTCATGAGCCGAAGCAATAGCATCGTCTATGCTGTCATAGGCGATCAGATGTTTTCCATTTTCAAACACTTCTTCAAGAGCCGGAAATTTATTTGTCAAAAGAAGTTTTTTACATCCTAAAGCTTCAAAGGTCCTCATATTCAAGTCTTTTTTGATTGAATCGGAAACGATTAATCTGGACTGACAAAACTTTCTGGCCGCGTCTTCCAGAACGTTATAACCAAGCCAAGCCGGTTCTCGCCATCCGACATAGCGGCTTGGAAATTCCTTCATGAACCTGTCGATCAAATCAATCCGGTGTTCTGAATTCGGATGGCCAATAAAGCACCAATCCCATTTCTCGATGATAGGCCAAGGTTTATAGACCATAGGTTCAACTGCATGGGGGAGAAAGAACATTTTTTCCCGTGGGATTCCGTCCGCTGCGAACTGGTCGATGAATTCGCGCTGGGCCAAGAACACGAAATCGAATTTGCGCGCAGTTTCAAGGCGATGTTTGTAAGCGTTTTCATTGATGTGCGCATCGGAAACCCAATAAGCGCTCGGATGCGGGTATTCAAAATCCAATGGAACGCCGATGGCGTCTTCGCCATGGTCCACCATGATATTTAGGTCAAAAGTCCCGCATTGATCTGGTTTTCCATAGGGCGTTAAGCGCATAACTTGTTGGCTTGACTCAAATTTACAGGATTCACCAATCCATTTAACACTTGCTGGATCAAGTATCTTTTTTAAGTTATAGAATGAATAAAGGGGTCCCCCATCATTTCTATAATTTGTGCTCGGAACGACGAAATAATAAATAGCGACTCGTGGTTTAGTGGACACCGTTTTTCTCCCAAACCTGCACAAAGCTAATCCTATTTTGAGGATCTTCTTCCGCCACAAATTTCCATCCTTGCGAAACCATTAAATTTTTGAGACTGCTAGGGGTGAAAGCGTGAACATGCTGAATGTTCAAGGGAATGGTGTTTCTCAGTTCATGATTCGGCACCGCAATAATGAGCCTTCCCCCTGTTTTCAGGGGTTTCCCCCACATCGTAATCGTTTCAATTAAATCTGGGATGTGTTCAAGAATGTGCCTGGCAATTACCGTGTCAAATGTTCCATGTGGAACAGGAATTTCCTTGGAGACATCAGCTTCTATATCGGCCACAGAATTTTCTGCTTTCAATCCAGGAATTCTCTGACCTGCCGGAATAATATCAACGCCAACGGAATCGGGAACTGTTTTAATGGGACCACAGCCGAGTTCCAAAATGTTGCCGGCAGCATATTTTTTGACACATTCCGCTTCAACGTCACGAGCTTCCCATTCTTGCCATGGATTCATAGAGCGGTATTGATTGTAACGCGTGTTAAACCATTCCTTGAATCCGTATTTATCTTGCAGATGAACGTCTGTTTTTTCCTTCATCATGGCCGAATTCCAGTAATCACCCTGTAAACGTTGGCCCGTTTTGAATCCGTGATGATAGATGAACACGTTCCGGTCGCAAATAAGATATTTGCCGATCTTGCGAAGACGGATAGAAAGGTCCAAATCGTCTCCATGGTTTGGCATGGAGTCGTCCACACCGCCAACCTCATCCAAATGTGCGCGGCGAATCATCACGCAGAATCCAATCAAATAAGAAACTCTGAAAACATCCGGGACATCGGCTGCAAAAATATTTTGAAGACCCATAACACAATTGGATGTTGGACCGACTGCGGCGCAATCAGGGTAAGCGAAATGATCCAGCATCCGATTAAGCCAAAGGCGCGAACCTTGCGGAACGAAGGTATCGTCGTTCATAAAAACAACGAACGGAGCTTTTGAATATTCGAGTCCGGCCTTAAGCCCTCCTTCCCAGCCCATATTTTTAGGCATCTGAACGATGTCCAGTCCAGGCTGATCCAGCAGCGGTTTCATTATTTCTTCCGCTCCGTTATTAACCACAATCACTCGAAAAAAATCTTCCGTCATAGAATTCTGAAAAATCGATTTTAAACACGGATAGAGATAATCCGGATTATTAACTGTCGGCACAATGATATCGATGATGGACATAGATAATTTATTTTTTAGTTTTTGGGACTTCGCTTTCATTGATGACAACGGGAATATTGTCTAAAGAACCTGGAGCTGACGGGATTGAACATACCATTCCCGACTGAGAAACAATATCTGCATCAAGGATGCTCAAAAAATTACTGATTGAATTCGTCATAAAGTCGTTATGATGCTCCGTTTGATTAATAATGTAATGAAGCAAGCTGCTGATTTGCTGTTCCTGCGTGAGCGTGAGCGCCATATTTGCCTCGCCATACACAAAGGTAGAGTCATGTTTACCTTGCCTTCTCCAGTGATGGGTAAGAATATTTACCCATTAATTTTTCACGCTCCGCCTCATCCATTTTATTGAATTCATCTGCATAACCTTCCGTGATGACAACCGAGTCACCCAAGTGACCCAGCTTGATGGACGTATCCATAAAAACCCGGAATCCTTTCTCCTTGGCTTTCGTACAAAAGAGAACATCCTCACCACTTGGATTCGAAGACATAAACCTCGGTTCTGGAATACCTCGAAATACCGCTGTTTTAATTAGAACCGCGCCAAAACCAACGGAATCACATTCCACAAGCGTGTTTCTGGGATAATTTTTCACCGTCGAATGGGTGTAAAAATTCTGTTTCGTTACCGGATCAAACCCATTAAAACTTGTGCAAATAACTGGATTGTATGGCGGATTTCGAGTAAACGCCAGGGCCGCCACGATATCGACGTCATGCTTCACTAACCGGTAAAACAAATCCGGCGGAGCCAGCATATCGTCATCAATAGAAAACAAGTAATCGCACTCATATTTCAAGGCCATGTTCGCCAGATTCTCGCGGGCATAGGGAACAAACAGTTCCCCAGCGAAAAACCAGTAAAAAATATACTGGATCGGCTCATTTTTGAGACGCTGCTCCATCTCCGTCTGACCCAACTGAAACGCCATCAACATCCGGTCATTGTACGCTTTGGGTGGAGTATGTCCCTTTAACGGGATACAGATCGCCACCTTTTTAATGACCGGCTTAAATTCCACATCTCCATTTATAGTTGGACAATCTATAACCTGATCAATGATTTTAAGAAGTTCATCCATGTTTCGTTAACCGCATAATAATTATGACCAAGGCATACCCCTTTATTTAATTGCTTATCAGACCTGATTTTCCGGCACACCCGACACCAGAATAACCTGGATGGACTGTTCGGCGTCTGGCGACCGGAAAATCTGTCTAAAAGCAGATCTAAATAATTGTCTAAATAGCCCGTACCCATCCACTCATCCAACCAACAGCTGAGATAGCCGCAGGGACGGCGGAAGCGATCACGAAACGGAATCCTGACGACGCATAAGTGGGCGCCAAAGAAGCGCCTCCGCCCGGCATCGCGCCTGGAACCAAGGGATCGCCAACGTTGATCGTAATGGAAGTCCCGACATTAGAAAACGCCACTGATGCCACCGCTCCATAAACCTGGACCCTTCCATAGAGATTCGATCCGATATCTTGAGCTGCGATACCAACGAACCCTGGCAAATCAATGGCAGTTCCGCTTCGAGCCATCACAACTTGAGTTCCATCAAAACTGGCGTTTGTGCCGACACGAAGCGCCACAAAGTAACCGGTCGTGATGCTTGTTGCTTCCACGCATTTAAACGTGCCAAACCCTTTTTCGTCTCCCAATGCCGCATGTTTCCACAACATAATTTCCTACCTTTACCCCTATTGATCGACGGGTGCGGCGGCCATCGCCGCTACGGACTTACCCCTAAAGTCCTCCAACTCCTAAAAGTTGGCGTCACCCAGAATTTTTTATTGACCAGTGAATCACTGACCCATTAGGTCATTGACCTTTGTGAAGAATGAAGAACCGGCCTGTTGCCACAGTATCTTGATTTTCTATGGTGTAAGTCGTGATTCCAGAAGTTGTTGACACCTCGACACGCGGGATAATTTGGAAAGTGTTATCCAACGTATCGAATTTCTGGAATATGGCCAGAATGGGATAGCCGCCGGCCAACGCCAATGTTCCAGCTGCATCTCCGACGGCTCCAGTCCAATCACCATAGATGGATCTCACTCCGTCACCAAAATAAGAGGTTCCTCTAACTGTCGCTGAAAATGCCATAGAAACCTCCTTTTAAGCTGTGACACCCGTGAGGAGAAATAATTTCCTCCGGTTATTGGTTGTGCACTCTCCAGCCCAGAATACTTGAGCCACTTTCAGATCCTGATTGGCGGGCTTGACCCATTCTGAGATCGTGAACAGACGATTCGTGTGCTGAACCAACTCCAACGCCTTAGAATTCAAGCCATAAACATAGCCGGCTGTTGCGTTCGGGTCCCAAGTCCAAACAGCTTCCTTGTATTTCAGATTCACAAAACCAAGATCGCCCATGCTAACATCGGTGTAACGAACAGTCGGAGTCAAGGTCGCCTCATAAGCCTCATAACCAGTCTGATCTGACAGAATCAAATCAGGACCTCCTGCCGGCATACGAACCGCCACATTGTCCCACGCCGTCCGAAGATCGGACATACCGCGCTGAGCAAAAGAGCCCGAAGCCGTTTGAGTGCTCTGCCAAAATGCGTTGGTACCACCATTTATATCACCGATTGTACCGGTATTTGAGATGATCGCATTCAGCGGCGTGATATTGGAACCGGCTTGGGCCGTGGCAAAGAGTTTAATATCGATGGTCTCTTTTAAAGATGCCAGTGCATTATCAATCTGCGCTTTCGCGTAATCGATAACCTGAGCCCGTCCTGCGTTTTGGAGTTCGATCCGACCCGTAACAACGATGGAAGCTGCTGCTTGCCGCCATTGCCATTGCGCCGCCGTGAAGTTGTCCTGAATCGTTGTGTCAAGAACATCATCCGAGGAATAAAAAGCGGCAGTGCTATTCGACGCGAAAACAACCGGTCGAATAATCGACGCTCCTCCTTCCTCCGTCACTCGCTTTTTAATCGTTAACCACGCGAGAAGTGGGATAGCCTTGTGGACATTATCGGCGAGTTGTTTTCCATAAGTTGAAAGCGTTGTCGCAATCAACGAGGTAACATTTGCCGGCCCGTAAGTAAATATTGTCGTTTTTATTAACTCACGTTTCTTTTGTTATAGCGTGAGACTAGACTGTATCTCCACCCGTGCTGGGTGCCCTTGTCAGTCGTTCGAGCGTACTGTTAGTTGACGCTTCGGTCTTGGCCGCTTCCGGCTTTTAACCGATATTCGGGCTTTGGCATTAAAGAATTCCTTCTTTAACGGACAATTTTTTTATCCGAGATTGCCATTTAATACCTTCCTTTACCCCTAAGGTTGTGCTAATGTTCATATATGTACACTAGCAAAGCCTCCAAAATACGAAACAGCATGGAGGAAATCGTTGAATATTATGTGACTCGTCTTAAAGAGCGCTTTTGGCACAGCGTTGAAAAAACGCAAACTTGTTGGAATTGGAAAGGGTCTAAAGGAAAACGCGGGTATGGAACTTTCTGCCTCTGCGGTGTCATTCATTACCCTCATCGGGTTTCTTATATCATTGAACATGGACATATTCGTGGCGGTCTTCACGTTCTTCATAAATGCGATAACCGTTTGTGTGTGAGACCGGATCACCTTTTTGTTGGCACAAATGCAGAAAATAATGCGGACATGGTTTCCAAAAAAAGACATCCATTTGGAGAAAAATCTGGTCGAGCTATTCTCACTGAAAAACAAATTCTTGAAATAAGAAAGAAATGGATTCCGAAAAAGGTAACAGCCGGACAACTGGCTATCGAATTCGGCGTATCCAGGAGAAATATTCGATCTATTTTGACTCGAGAATCTTGGAAACATATCTAACCCTTGAGACATCATCACTTCTTCCTAATCACAAACCGAACATCTTTTTGACCGGCCAATTGAGCTTCCATGCTTTTTCTAAGGAGCTCATCGCTATCGGAGACTTCGATGATATTTTGACTCGAATTTGACGTTGATGGTCCGGCAGTAATATCATTTCTCTTGCCGTTGACCAGGCCCATCGCCTGCTGCTGAGCCCCGACCCGCATCGAATCAGCCCATTTCTTGGCCAATTGATAACCATCTTCAAGAGATTTCTGGTTTCGTTCAGACCAATCGAGCGCCATTTCCAAAAGCGAGGTTCCTTCTTTTGTTTTCGGATCAAGGCCGATGGCATCAAGATCTTTTGCGTCCGGGTGCCTCTCAAATAAATCTTTCACCTCAAGCTGGGTTTCAATGACCTGCTGACGCTGATTCAACTGCTGGACAAACGGCGTGGCCCAAGCCGCCATCATTTTGGAATTGATTTCCTGGAGTTTGGCCGCATCACCCTGAGATGCCTGCCAGATTGCCTCTTGCCATTCCTGTTGAGTGGCGAAATCTTGAGGCTTGCTTTGAGAAACGGCGCCCTGCTGAGCCGGCGAGGCGCCGGCAGCAGCGGTCCGTTGCTGTGCCTGCCACCATTGAACGAAGGGCGCGTAGTTGGTGAGTTTGTCTAAGGTCTGCGCTTTTTCTTCGTAGGGTTTATACTTTTGTGAGGCGTCCGATTCACGTTTCTGGATTTCCTCAACCGCCTTCTTTTTCCAGGAATCCATGATCGGATCGAGCGAAGCCCGCTGCTCAGGCGACAAAGAAGTAAGCGCGTTTTCGTCCAACGCAAACGGATCTGCTGGCGCAATTGGCGCCTGGTCAATTGGTGATTCTTGATTTGCTTGAGGTTCTACTACCGCTGTATTTTCCATTGATTTCCCCTTATCTTACATTGCTCCCGGCATTACTTTTTGCATGACCTGGCCGGCCATATCCTGTTCACTGCCTGCGGGCGCACTAGCGCCGGCCAAGGGCGCCACGGACATGATTCGAAACCCGCCTTCCCCATCTAAAGTGCCATGCACTTCACAGGCCAGATCCTCGCCCGGTTTGGCCTGAGCGAAAGCCTTGGATTCATCATCGGTGAATTTAATGATCCGTGGCATCTGGTTTTGCTCGCCGGAATCCATGCCGTCTTTTTTACCGGAAGAATTGTCTGGATTACCGGGACTGGTTGACGCGTAACCTTTGTCCCGGTAAGTTCTTAAGACGTCGGTAGCTGGCATAACTCCAACTTAAGGCTTCGAGCCTTGGCCCTTCGTGTTTTTATCACCATAGGAGGTAGGATCTTTGAGTTTGTTAATATCCCATTCGTCATAAGCCTTCAGAGTGTCCTTGAGCGGTCCTTGTGGCGAGAGGGGCTCTGATGTGTTGACTTTTACTCCCTTGCTGTTCATGTCCGGCGATTTGTTGCTCATTTTATCCTCCGTTGAGAATTCTGTTGAAGACTGAGTACGGCGTGTCGATGTGAAATCGAATCAAATTTATTGGCTCCATGCACCCGGTCGCCCCCTTCCCGTAAATGGCATTTTTCAAGCCATCTTTTTTTCTCTGACTTGCTTGTAATCATCTTGGCGCCTGGGAATTCTTCACAAGCCAGGTGTTCATCCAAATAAGGCTCTTTAAAATAAACATCAGACAAGTGAGGACGGCTGGCGCCGCAAAATTCGCACCTTTTAAAAACGCCTTTCTTGCTGTAAACAAATTCCAGAACCGTTGCTTTTTCGTTTTTGCAGTTATCACAAATCAAATGGGGTTCCTCGGGACAAATGTCCCCTTAAGTTGACGGATTAAATTGAGTTGGGTACGGGTTATATTCTTTGAGCGGTTTTACTTTTGATCCGCCCGAAGCGAGCTCTTTATTATCCACTTTCCTTATCCGGCGCTTCCTTAAAATTCCAACCGCCACAGTCGGCATGTGCGATCCGACATGAGATATATTCTTTCCCAACTGATCACCCATCTTTTTATATCTCTGAACCATTTTGTCCTCCATTCTGAAAACCGCCATTAACGGGCTGCCTGAATTGCTTAAGAATCGAATCCATGATCCCTTTTTGCATTTGCATCTCGTTTTTAACGCGGTCCACATGAAGTTTTTCTTTCAAGGCCTGAATCTTTATGGCCTCCTCTTGGGCTTTACCCTGGATCTTCATCTTGGTCTCGGCCATCTTTCCTTGTATTTTGGCCTGGGTTTCCATGATTTTAGGAGGCGGTATCTGTGGCTGTTCTTCGATCTGATCCATAATGGATTCAACGGACATAATCCCGATCAAACGAATGAACTCACGAAAATAAGCTTTGGCCGCCGGACTGCCCGGAGTGACACCGGCCAATTGTAAAAACGGAGCCAGCTTCTCCATGACCTCCAACATGCTTTCCCGATCCATGGGAACAGTGGACCCGGCCAGAACGTCCACGTCCATCTCGCCAATAATATCGGTCCGGTTCCACGAGAACCCAAAACCGTTTTGATAGGAAGATTGAGCGACTGGATTTGGTTGTAATGGCGGAGGAGACATTCCCGGCAACATCGATCCTTGAGGCATCGAGCCGGGTGACATCTCCCCAGGAGGCATTGGTCCTTGGGTCAATGACCCTTGGGTCCCTTGAGGGAGTGCTCCAGGAACTTGAGCTCCAGGCTGAGGCATGTTTGGTTGGACTGAAGGTCGCTTCGGTAAAATCTTCAAAATCTTTTCTTGAACTGCTTTTGGCCCTACGATCCTGGCTATTTTCGGCAAGTCATATTTTTTCTGAATAATGAAGAGGAGCTTCCTGGCTACCTCGCTCAAGACGTCTTCCAGTGTATCCACTTTTTCATCAGACCGGGCCTTGCCTCCCTGAAGCGCCATGCGAAGTTCGCCCAATGTCCTGGTTTGTGTTTTGGCTTGGCCGCCCTGATCGGTCTGAGTCTGGCCGGCGACGGAGCGCCAGATATCATAAGTCCAATTCCAGACGCCATAAACATCCGATTGAACCGGCGGATAAGGTGGAATAAAAATCTTGTCCTTGACGCCCGGTTGTTGAGCCTGAATAATGGCCCCGTCATTGGCGTCTTTGAATTTAGCAGCCTCATCCGGAGTGAAAGCATCCGCATCAACGATCATCTGCCGATTCCACCTTTTTAAATGATTAATGGCCAAAGAGAGTATTTTTGTTAATTCAATGATCTGGCCTTCCTGCGGAGCGATATCGGACATGGGATAAACATCTCCCGGAACCGGATTGAAGGCCAGCATGATGAAAGGAAATCCGCCGTTCAAATACTCAGGAAGCAGTATTTCACGCAGCTTATATATACAACCCGGCGATACTGTTGTTACCGTTTGATGATCCAGATCGTAAATTTCCCACAAAACAACGGACCGAACGTCTTTTCCAAATCCTTCTTTCAAAGAATCGGGCGTATCGTAAGGAACGTTGGGATCATCAACGTACACGTTCGGTTTAAGTTCATCCGTATGTTCATAGATCCCTGACTGTACGATAGCCCGATAAGGTTTCACCACTTTATGCGCCATCCAACGAGCATTTGATGTGGCTGGGAAAGTTGCGGAAGGATCAAAAATAACATCTTTATACGAAACTTGGTAAGCGAAAACAGATTCCGATTTTATGTACTCATTGGTTTCAACTTCCTTGAATTTTTTGGGTCGACCAGGCGATCTTTTTTCTTCTTTTGGCTGAGATTCAACGGTGCCGAATTCGGCGGCATACCCGATTTTAATCCAGGAATGCCCGACCAGGAGCGCTTCCATAAGAGCCAGCTTAATCTGGGACTTTAATTTCAACTCGCCCCAGGTGTAATTAATGATTTGCTCAGCGATCTGCGCGGCGCCAAGATCTTCGACTCTTTTGGCGTTAACCGTGATCCAAGGATCTTTAAAATAGAGCCGGGCAATTTCCGTTTTGGTATAGGCATAGACAAGATTAACCGGAATGAGCGGAATAGAAACCGAAGATTGAAGAAAATCCCAATTGTTTTTGTACTCGTTGACAAATCGCTTCCAGCCGCTTTTGTTTCCGATGCCGTCTCGCCATTTAACGGTGGCTTCAATGGTGCGGAGCCAGGCTTCGACTTCCTGTTTCTCCGAACCGGAATGGGGCGTTTCAGATACGCCGACTTTATCCTTGTCCTTAAAATCCATTTTGACTCATTGGGTTGGTAACCATTTCTCCAAAAAAAGGCGGAAGTCCCATTTTCCTTTAGGGACTCCGCCTCAGTCATTCCGACAGCGTAAAATATGGTCTGGCTTTTTATAGGAAACCAGCGAAACCTATTCGTTGTTCCCTTACGAATTCAAAAGTCACTGACTCAAATGTTGAATCAAACTATCCACGGTGAATGTTTCTTCGCATTTCACGTACTTAAGAACACCCGCTTCGTATTTGAGGTTTATTGTACCGAAAAATTTTGTCCTGTCAAGATAATTGTGAAGTTCTGAAAGAAGATTGTCTTGTGTCACGTTCTTCATGGATTTAATTCCTATGACGGTAATGTCAATCATTTTTAAATCTTTATAGGGAATTCCCAATCACCAGCAAGCAACTGAACTTTTCCGTAAATTTCCTTTTTTGCTTTGTCTAAAACTTTGGAAGCAACTTTTAAAGAAACTTTGTCTTTCACTTTATCACTGAATTTTTCTTTCACCTCATAGATCAGTTTATAGGAAACAAAATCGCTTACTTTGCTTGTAATTTTGTAGTAAATTTTTTCTTGCACTATGTGAGAAAGGAAAATTTTTTCACCCAACCTGTCTATCACCGAAGATTGCTCATTCATTATTGATTTCTCATAAATAACTTCAACGCCGACCTATGCTCTTTCTTTTTTTGTCTGAGCCAAGAAGCTGATTTTATAGGGCTTTGGTCCGGGTGCGTCGCGCATTGCTTACGCTCTCCATTTTTATCAATGAATGTGCCCACCGCTTGAATAATCCACTCACCGCCGGAATATAGAATGTTAAAATGTATTTTGGACATTGTGAGAAATCACTGCATCGGATTGGATTCTATCTCAGATCCGCCATGTAGCGCTCATAAATATTGCCGGTCGGCGCCGCCGGCAAATGATTTTTAACCCACCAATCCATGCTCATATATTTCTCATCAGCCTTCGGCTGGGTCCCCAGACTCGGAATTAAAAAGTTCGTCGTTCTGGACAAGCAATCGATCAGATCGTCATGCTTGCCACGCGGAAATGCCAAGAGCTCGTCCACTAAATCGGTCATGTCGGGCCGGAGCTCGATTAAGCCTTGCTCAAACAAAGGCTGCAAGGACCTGATCCGGGATTCCTTATTCCGGGTTGGCTCCATATATTGACCCCGGCCCATGGTCAACTCGTCAATTGAGAAATAAATCCCGTTCTCTTTCTGTTTCCTCTCAATCTCATACTTCAACGTTTTCTGAAAAGCCCACGACTCAATTCCAATTCTGCGAAGCCCCCATTTCTTAACCAGCGTAAAAAGCGCATCGATTAATTCAGACGGAACCACCTTCTTTCGAAAGTAATCAACCACTCTAATCACACCTGTGGAAAACTTGCCGGCCACGGTCATGGCCGTCGGGTCCGCATCCCGGCCCAGCGAATGAGCTGGATCAATAGCCAAATACAAATTATCGGGGTGCGGCGTGCCCAGCTGGTAGTATCTCACCCATTCTTTTTTGAAATCAGCTGCTTCCTGGGAGATGGGATCATTAACGAACCAACAGGAAAAGAGTGTCGGGCCCAGCTTATTTCGCAGAAATTGTAATTTTTCAAGAGTAAACTTCTCAGGGAAGATCGGAGCGGATCTCGTCTCGTCCGTATAGGCGCTGCGAATGAGGGGATCCCAGATCCCTTCTTCGAGAAGATCCCCATACGCGTCGTCTTGGCTCCAGCGAGTTCCCACAACCCAAAGTTCCCCGTTTGGCTCCAATAAAGCAATGAGCGAGTTGATGTAGTCTTTGACTTTCGCCCGCTGTTCCGATGTTTGGACATTTTCCCGCGCCACCAGATCGTCTGCAATAATAAGATCGTAATGCTGTGAAGTCTGCTCTTTTTCCAATCCCGTGGTCGCTATCGTCGGCGCGTCCAAGATCACCTTTCTCTGCTTGATCGTGATCTCATCTTGATTCCATTGCTTGGATTCGAATGTCCCGAAAAATTTGGGAAGCTCCTGGCCCTGCATTAAATATTTTGTGATCGAACCCAAAAATTTACGCGCATTGTCCCATGTGTTGTTGGCAATTAATATCCGAATGTTCGGATATTTGCACAAGCGCATAATGGCACCGCCCTTGGTGATGATAGAACTCTTCAGATGGTCCCGTGGCAATAGAAACAATTTATACTTGGACGGCTTCCTTATGTGCATCGCAATCGCACGATGCAACTCCGGGTTCGCCGACCAGTCCTTGTACCCCAATATCATCTTGCAGAGAAATTTTAAATCTTCCTTGCAACGAAATATAATCTCATTTACCTGAGCTTGAGTGGCCTGTACGCTCTCGTCGTCTATCGTGATCATGATCCACGGGTCGATGACCCACGTAACTTTTGTTCCATTTCTTCTGTTAATAGTTCTTCTGGAAAAATAACTTTGTAATCTTCGGAGGTTTGGCCATATTTTGGATCATCCCATTTGACATAAGCAAAACTACCGAAATCACGTACAATTGTTCCACGTATAAAGTTCATTGATTCCCACATATGAATGACACGAATACCCGGCTTAGCAACAATAGACTTTCCATCATCTTCAATGCTTTCCATTTATTATTTTTACCACCAACCATTTCTCCTTTTTGGATTCCCATGGAAAAATGTCAGCACCGTTTTCGTCGGCTTGTTGTTCACCCATCCTGAGCATACCGGACATCGACTTAATACGCGGTTCCGGTAAACGCAAAATTCATAATGCGCCCGTTGCTTATCCATCGTCTTCTTCTGCCGAATCTTCTTCGCCTGAGATCGATTGATCTCCTGGCTCATCGTCCCCTGTGTCGTCTTCATTGAAATATTCACCCCAAACATCGTAGGCTTTACACTTATCCATTCATGTTAAATTCCTCTCAACAAGCATAGTGTCAGCTATCTCATATCGCCATCTAGCCATTAATTCTTTTCCAAGTTCAGAAGGCTTTCCACTATCAAAATCAGGTTGTTTTAAACACCATGTAACACTTGGATAACTTCTTTCATTTCCAGCAAACCAATCACGAAGAGACATCCCCTGTAACGAATCAATTGGAAATGCCGGCCCTCCATCATTAACTTTTTCCATTCATCAACTCCTCTATTTCATTCGTACTCAAATTTTTTGTCAACTTCAACAATTTGCTTTACCTCTTGCTCTTGATCTAATTCCCAAATAAATTCATCACCATGACAACACCGACTGATCGCATATTCGTTCCCAACAAAAATAACGGTGGTTTTATGATTGCCTCCAGGAAGATAAAGATTGTCGCCAATCTCTATCATAAAATTAACTCTGGCTACCAAAACGCGCCGTCCATGCACCAGTAATTAATCCGTCTCGACATCTCATACATTTGTTCCAGTAAATTTTAGAAGCAGTCTCTCTTTGCTGATCTTCCAATCTCTTTATCCTTTCATTTATTTCTTTCAACTTTTCTTCAAGCTCAGCACTCAAACCCTTTTTTGTTTTCTGCAGTCGGGTTAGGGGCTTAGTTATGATTAGAGGGGTGGGGGTGGGGTTTTTTCCAGCCGGATGGCAGACATGTTGCTTAGGATTGCGAGTGATAGCTTTCAATCGATCTCCTGGATTTACTTCTGATAATCTATCGTATGCAGTATTCAACTAACTGGAAGCAATTGATATTCTAGCGAAATAGAGATGCTGTGATATTATGCACTATGTAACTGTTATCCAAGCACTCAAACAGATTGATATCTAATTGTTTGCTAAGAGTGCCAGTTATCAACTGTTTTCTTCAGAATTCGGCACTATTTCGGCTTCTATTGCATCATTCTTGCCATTAATTCCCTCAACAATATTTTGCGTGACCCTGATATCAGCCTGGAGTTGAATCTGCCTATCAGGATTCCATCTGTGTGGGCGATAGGCTCTCAGCCAAGCGATGCGATCCATGAAACCATTGGCTTGCTGACCTCTAGCGACCATCACGCCGACGATTTTTTCTTCCATTAGATCGATGACTCTTTCCCATTCTTTTTTAAGGAGTGGGTCCATTCTTCTATGTCTGGTGAAGGTATCGATATCGACATCGAGTGCTTTGCAGATATAAGAGACGCGAGGCATTTCACCGCGCGCGACCATTTCTTCAGCCATCTGGATTGCTCTCACTTTTTCAGCGGCAGAGAAAGTGACGAAGGAATCGGAGGCAGATTCTAAGAATCCGGTTTTAAGATCGAGGGCGATTCTGGCGGGCATATAGAAGAAGGATCAATGATGAGATTTAAGAATAAAAAAACCATCTTAGAAGTTTAAGTTTTCTATTTAAAGAAGTCAATGGATGATAAAAAGAACGATAGGAAAAATAAACTTCCAAGAAGGAAAAAATCAGATAGATAAGGTGGGAAATGATTTTTTTTTAAAACTGTTCTAATGGTTATGGGAAACCAATAGAGTTCCGAGGTCGCGGAGCCTGAGTTGTGCATCGATGATCTTGCCGGCCATCACGGTATCTTTCTACCGTGCAGTCAGTTGAGCTACAACGTAGCGAGCAACTTAGCGACCTACGGCAGGAAACTGGGGACGCGCTGTCCCAGTCATCTGAGTGAAGGATAGAACAACGCGATGATGATGTCAAATCAGCTGAATCATGGAGCCCAGATTGATCCACGCCTTTTCCAAAAAAATAACTCTAAACAATTTGATAAGATCCGCATCAAGATGTAGAGTAATAATTATGGAAATGGAAAAAGACGAGATCGTTACTGTGACGGCGAAGGTATGCAAAAAGTGTGAATACATTTGGTTGCCGAGAATTATTGATGGTGATCCTAAGAAATGTCCGAAATGCGGCTCATACAATTGGAATAAAAAAAAAGTCACTGAGCCTACCTGCGTTTGTAATGACCCAAGAGTCATTGTCCCAACGAATAAAAAGAACTGACATGATGAGCCCCAAGGAACAAGAGAACCTGATTAAATTCGGCGAAGAAATAGACATTCTTGTGACACCGACAATCATCGATGGAAAAAGAGCCATCGCTTACTGCGACATGATAACAGCCGATCCAGTTCGAGCGAATCGAGATCTTTTAATCTTGAGTTTTCAAGTTTGTGTTAGGAGATAAATGAAAGATCTGGAAGCATTGGAGCAGAGACTGGATGAACTGGAGAGTTTTCGAAAGACTCTAAAAGCCATCATTGATTATTGCATTGTTTTCGACATGAAATTAGAACGCTTAGGAAACGAAGTAAATGAAGAGATCTCTGAATATAGTGAGTAAAATAACCCTTAACAACACCTACTTCATGATGTAGAATAATAGTATGAAAGAAAGAGGGAGGGAGGAACAATATGAAAACAATGACAGAAGTATCCTTCGACACAAACGAAGAAACGATCAGTAAGATTGCACATCAATTGAGCCTTGATTCTCATGAAGCGGCCTTCGTCGCCCATGCCGTTAATTCTTATGAAAAATCGATGGAAGCCATGAAAGCCGCGTTGGACGTGATTGAATCGACCTGTCAAGAGCGTGGCGATAACTGTGTTCGATGCAAGCTTATGGACGCCATTTATTATCGTGGTTAGATATTAGGAGGAACCATTATGAACCGATCAAAAATCATCAACGCCATCCTCGAAGAATTCCGCAAACACAATCCACGCAATCAAGAGCACGTGCTTGTAGACGCCTTAAAGCATATCGTCTCTGATACCGGCCTGCTCGCCTTCGCCATTGAATTAGGCATTGACACGGACCGCGTTCTTGAAATTCCACGTAACGTGAAAATGGAGGTGGTGTCATGAAAACAAAAACATGGAAACCTTACAAATTTTTAGTAACGAGTGAAGAAGACGGAGAATGTTGGACAGAAAGCGTCTGGGCCGGAAGTCGTTCTGAAGCCCATGATTTAATGGCCAAGCAAAAAAATGATAGTCCAGTAACTTGGATTATGGAAGGGGTGCCATCATGAGCGGCCGGGCGAAGTTCGTTCACTGGATGGTGAGTCCGTTCGAGGACATTCCGTCCGAGCCGATGTTCAACGTCATCTCAAACGACAAGAGCCTTCCGAACGGTTCCACCATCGGCGGTGGGACTCTTTTAACTCAGTACGGAATTAACCTGCCGATGTTCCCGTCCCTGGAAACCTGGAAACAGGAAACTGAAGCGAAGCGGAAATGCTTCCGCTGCTGGGCCGTCACGCGCGGAAATGAAGACCTGCTTCACCACCGCGCCGCCGTTCATCATGAGAAATTGGCTCAGTTAAAGGTGGCTTGATATTAAAAAACTTAACTCATCAAAAACAATCCACCTGGTCTTATATCCGGACAGATTATATCGACCAAGCAACTCTAAATCACTCTTAAAACTGCAAAAAATACTTTGGTCGGATGCTCAAAAAATCAGCATCCCTCAAAATTCACTGTGGCAGATTGAAAAAATAGCGAAAGTATGCGGCTACAAAATTGTGATTGTTGAATGAGTAGTGAAGGAAAGCGCTTCGAAAATTACCTGCGCTCATTCCAGATTGCGAAAGCCCATCTCATCACAGCCGATCAACACGCCCGATTGAGAGACGATCATGGAGCAGTATTGGCTTTGATTCGCTCACTGCGAGAGTTTGAAACATGCGTTAACAACCTGGCCTCGATGCACTTCAAAAAGAAGCCGAAAAGAGAAAGTCGAAAACTGCAAAGTGCCAAGATGCAAGCGAAGAAAATTCTGATTGAACACTGAAAAAGGAAATCGTGAGGGCGTAATATGTCAATCGAATTGGATGCCGCTGTAAAAAGAATCTTAGTGCATGGACCGGATCGAGTCGTGATAAATACCGAGGCCGAAGCGGTTAATAGTAGCTACGCGCACCAACATTATGGAGTTCTACCTGATGTTATTTTTATCAGAAATGACGGGTGGAGTCTGGGCGCACCAGATTGGCTGGAAACAGTTGCTTACGAATTATGGACGGAAGAGTGGACGGGATTCATGCGGCGTGGTAAAAAAACAGCCTTACCAATAACTGCTTACGGAGAAGGTCGGTAAATCAAAAAATCATGAGGCGGCTGGTAGGTTTCCGGTAGGAGGGGATTAACCGCTGTCTCAAACGGGAGTGGTCCGAGGGACCGGGGGGTTTAAGGGCCACTCCCACACTTTATCAAAATGAAAAATATTAAATGAAAATAATTAAAATTGGGGACACTGTGAGATTTAACAAAAACAAATATCGGTCAATGTTTTGGCCCAAAAAAAAACCTTATACAAAGTGGAGAGCTGAAGTTGTTGGATTTGGCCGTGATCGACAGTTAATTCTAAAGTTTGATTATTTGAAGTGTAAACAATCATGGAGTCCTACTTATTGGGTTAAAGTGAAGCCATGAGCAAGTTACCGGATAAGTCAGCCAAAGCACAAATGGAGCAGTATTTTAAGATGCCGTGGAGTAGAATTATTAAACTGAAAAAGAAACATGAAAGTATACACAAGAAACTTTTGGTAATTTACGACAAAGTATTAATGCTGGAAATTTTAATTCTAAAGGATGAATTTAAATGAGACGATTTACCACCTCAGCAACGGTGGTAATCTCATTATTAAGGAGTAAACTATGACATTGAGAGCAAAAAAACCAGAACCAATACAGAAACGCCTAAAACTGTTTGTCTATGGCGCAGCCGGTGTTGGTAAAACAACGGCGGCAATCCAGTTTCCTTCGGCGTATCTGATTGATACTGAACGGGGCGCAGATCCGTACACAAAAACAATAAACAAATCCAGGTCCGTCGTATTCGCCTCAAACAACTTCGATGAAGTCTCCAAAGAAGTAAAAGAGCTTTTGACCACCAAACATGATTATCGAACGCTTATCATCGATCCGGTAACTCAACTCTATAACTCAGTCCAAGAAAAATGGACCCGTGTGTTTGAAAAACACGCCAAAAACGAGAAGGAAGCTGAGGTCCAGGACTTTGGTATGCGTTATTGGGGCCGAGTTAAAAGTGATTTTAAAACGCTTCAACGAATGCTGGTATCCATCGATATGAACCTCATCGTTACGGCTCATCAAAAAGATCTGTATGGCACTGGAATGTCGAAAATCGGCGTTACTTTTGATTCCATGAAAGGCGAGGATTACCTTTATGATTTGGTGTTCAGGCTTGAAAACAGAGGTTCCAAGCGAGTTGCCGTTACCGTCAAGGAACGAGCTGAAATCGGTGAAGCGAAATTCCCGCCGGAATTCGAATGGTCGTATGAGAATTTCTGCAATTTTTATGGAACCGATATCATTCAGCGCGAAAGTGTGCCGATTCGGCTTGCGACTCCGGAACAAACGGCAAAAGTCAAAGCATTGCTCGATGTTGTGCGTGTCTCAAATGAAGAAGTTATCGCGTGGTTCACCAAAGCCGATGTTGACGCCTGGGAAGAAATGACAAATGATACCATTGGAAAAATCATAGACTATTTAGAGAAAAAAGTCGGGTCACTTTCTCACGGTTCGTTGACCCAAGAATCATCGATCCAGACAAAAAGAGTCAATGACTCAAGGGTCAATGACCCAAAGGGGAAATAATATGGGGTTTCACTACAACGCAAAAGGCATTAATTTGGATACAGCGCCAATAACTCCGATTCCAGAGGGTCATTACACACTCATTATCAACGAAGCGTCAGATATAAAAGATGGTTCGCAACGAATCACTAAAAATGGAGACCCGTACGTAAACGTCAAATGTTCCGTCGACAAAGGAGAATATATCGGCAAAATAATTTATCACAACGTCACATTCCTTCACCCTGATAAAAATGGATCCGGTATCGCTATTAAATTCCTTAAAACAATCGGTGAACCGTGGGAAAACGAATTCGACGTCGAACCATCGAACTGGATAGGAAAAACATTTAAAGCAAAAGTCATTGTCGGAAAAGACAACAAAGGTCGCTCACGAAATGAAATTAGTTACCTCATTGACGAATTAAAAGAAGATGAAATCCCTTTTTAAAATTTCATTTTTAATGCTCGCACTTTAAATCTTAATATGTCAGTTTTTGCGGATATGGCACTAACGATCGATATCATCACGAAAGCGAAGGCAGGAAAAAAGCCATCGCTATTTTTTTGCCCCCGTTCAGATCGTTGGTGCCAACTAAAGATTATGGACGTGGGGCATTTTTTTTTCCAATCAAGCCGTAAGGTCGGCTTGTAATTAAATTTCGCTCGCGGTAGCGTAAATCCGTACTTTTCGTTTGTTGCTTTTTCTATCTTTGCTGAAAGTATAATCAGTCAAAGAAATCGAATTGAAATCTGAAGACAAAAAATAGTCGGGAAATGGGTGGTTGGAAAAGACAAATTCGCCAATCAATCTTCAAATCCGCAAGCTGCATTAAAAAAATCTTCAATTCGTGAGCATTGATTAAATGCTTTTTAAGCTCGATCTGTAAATATTCATGGAGCTAAGATCTTCACTTAGATTGAATAAACAGAATTAATCCATAACTGCCTGGTCTTAGAGACACAGGTGATTATCTCTCTTTAGAAGAAGGTATCTATTTGGAGATTAGTGAATTCTATGCCCAAATGAGGTCGGAAATGATTTGTTCTTTTTGCCATCGAAAATTTAGGCGTTCATTCTGGTGGTTAATTCACGCCATCTTTTTCTTACATCTTGACTGAGATATTAATGAAAAAACTAGAAACCAAGATTTACGACAAAGTGGGCGACAAGGTGGACGACAAGGTGCTCGATAAGGTAAGAGACAAGGTGGGCGACAAGGTGATTGACAAGGTGATTGACAAAGTGCGCGACAAGGTGGTCGACAAAGTGTTCGATAAGGTGCTCACCAAGGTACGCGACAAGGTGAGCGCCAAGGTACGCGACAAGGTGAGCGCCAAGGTGAGCGAAAAGGTGTTCGTCAAGGTGCGCGACAAGGTGGCCGACAAAGTGTTCGATAAGGTGCTTACCAAGGTGAGTGACAAGGTGTTCTACAAGGTGAATGACAAAGTGCACATCCAGGTGGGTGCCAAGGTGCGCGCCAAGGTGCTCGATAAGGTAAAAGACAAGGTGAATGACAAAGTGCACGTCCAGGTGGGTGCCAAGGTGCGCGCCAAGGTGCTCGATAAGGTACACATCAGGGTAGGCAACTAGAAAAATAAGGAGTTGTTTTTATGATCAGTGAATTGACTAAAGAACAAGAATTAATATTAGAAGAAGTCGAAAAAGAGAGTGTTAAAAGAGCGTTGGGTGGCGATACAAGTTACGATGTTGAAAAAATAAAAAGTTGGGTGGATTTTTTATATGAACTTATTGATTTGAAATCACCGGAAATAATCATTTGTCCTTCTCCTACGGGAATATTCGAGGTTGCAGAAAAGGAGTATGGCTATAAATATAAAAAAGGAGATTTGATTGATTACAATGGATTGGGGTTTGACTCCGGTTGGACTTCTTTTTATATAGCTATGGAAAAAATCGGGGTTGATTTTTCAGATATCCCAGAATTTTCCAAATGGAAGTTATTGTTAGAAACAGGAGTTTGGGGAACTCTTCTTTTTGAAGAAATCGCTTTTGTATGCTTACGCCCATCTTCAGTAAAAGTTAATTCCAACGATGACTTACACTGTGAGAATGGGAAAGCCATAGAATGGCTGGATGGAAACGGTTTCTTTTATCTTAATGGCGTTCGAATGGAAGAAGATCAGGTAATGACTCCCGCTGAAAAAATTGATGTTCAAGAAATAATTAAAGAACAAAATGTTGAAGTACGTCGTGAACTAATCCGAAAAGTTGGAATTGAACGATTTATCCAAAAATCAGGAGCAAAGGTTTTGGACAAGCAAGGCGATTACAAACTTCTTTCCGTATATTTATCAGAGCAAGTGCCCGATACCCGATATTTGAAAATGAAGAATCCTTCTCTCGGCACTTATCATGTTGAAGGAGTGGAAGGTAATACAGTTGAAGAAGCTATAGATTTTAGAGCCAAAGATATTCTAAAAAAAGGCGAAAAATGGAAGCCGTCCACATTGACATAATTAAGATTCTCGACAAGGTGTACATTAAGGTAATCGATAAGGTGCTCACCAAGGTGAGAGACAAGGTGTTCTACAATGTGCACGTCCAGGTGGTCGACAAGGTGTTCTACAAGGTGCACGCCAAGGTGCGCGATAAAGAAATAAAATAATTTGAACAAGAATTAAAAAAGGAGATTAAAATGAACAAAGATCAAATGCAGCAAGGCGATGTTATTCTTAAAAAAATTACAGAGTTGCCTGCGGGAGTTAAAAAAGCTAAACGGGACAATGGAGACATTGTTTTGGCCTATGGAGAAGTAACGGGGCATCGGCATCGTATCTGTGATGTTGACGCCATGTTCTATGAAAAAGACGGGATGTTTTATTTGAAGACGGATAAACCGGTTACTCTCATTCATGAAGAACACAATCAAATTACAGTTGAACCAGGCATTTGGCAAGTAGGTCAAGTTCGGGAAAAAGATTGGATTTCTGGAATGGTAAGACGGGTCATTGATTAATAAGCCTGTTCTTAAGATGAAGGACAAGGTGTGCGACAAGGTGAGCGACAAGATGAAGGACAAGGTGAACGACAAGGTGAGCGCCAAGGTGAGCGAAAAGGTGAGCGCCAAGGTGAGCGAAAAGGTGCGCGACAAGGTGAGCGAAAAGGTGCGCGACAAGGTGACCGACAAGGTGGGCGACAAGGTAGCCGACAATGTTTCCGTCAAATGAATTAAAAAAAGAATTTGTCTTCTGGGTGGAAGTAGTTATTATTTGGTCGGCTTTATTTTTGAGCGTAGAAGTGAGTGCAGCTTTGTTTTTGGCTCACCGCCACAGGATTAAGGTTATTGTCGGAGATTTAGTTGCTAGTTTCAGTGATCCCATGGGAACCATTGGTTCGGTGGGAAGAAAATAATTGTGGGTTACTGATGAAGCCCTATTACGACCACAACGGGATCACTATTTTTCATGGGAATAATTTAGAAGTAATGTCCTATCTTCCAGAAAATTATATTGATTCGGTTTTAACTGATCCGCCTTATGGACTTAAATTTATGTGCAAAGGCAAGAAATGAGGTCATGAAAAAGAAATGTGATCATCAGCCCTATGTCTATCTCTGGGATGGTGAAGGTAAACATTACAAATGCCGGAAGTGTAAAAAGATTATTAAAATAATGTGGGAATTATGTGATTGACTACAGGGCTGAAGCCTATAAAATTTTGACAGCAGTTTGTTTAGATACTGAGCGTATCAAACTCATTAAAAATTTATGCTTGCGTGTTAAAGAAGAAATTAGAAATAAAACATTGGATGAAGTGGAAGAAATTGCTTCTGAACACAATGGATGCATTAATTTAAAATGTGCAAAAGGAAATTGTGGTGAGACTATAGCAAATGAAATTCTTGAACTTAAAATAAATCATGATAGAAATCAACTGTGATAAATCAAAATGGGGACCTGGACCTTGGCAAAATGAACCTGATCGTATTGAATTTGAGTACAACAGATTTCCATGTCTTATGCAACGGAACATGCAATTAGGTAATTGGTGTGGGTATGTGGCAGTTCCGCCTGGACATCCTGCATTTGAAAAATCTTACAATGATATTGAAGTTAATGTTCATGGTGGTTTAACCTATGCGAATCATTGTAATGGCCATATTTGTCACATTCCAAAACCTGGAAAACCTGATAATGTTTGGTGGCTTGGTTTTGATTTGGGGCATTTAGATGATTTAATGCCTTGGTTTAAAAGACATGGCATTATGAATGATGGCGTCTATCGTGATGTTGCTTATGTTAAAGCAGAATGCAAAAACCTTGCACAACAACTTGAAGCAATGGTTTAAAAAATTGAAGGTTCTTGCCAAGGTTGGATACAAGGTACGCGACAAAGTGTTTTATCAGGTACGCGTAAGGTGGATCGAAAAATTGGGTGTACAAGTGAGTGACCAAGTGAGCGCCCAGATGCGAGCCAAGGTGGTCGAAAAGGTGTTCGACCAGGTAAGAGACAAGGTGGGCGCCAAGGTGAGGGACAAGGCGCGCGACAAGGTGTTTTCCAAGGTATTTTCCAAGAT
>DASWFI010000154.1:0-3314 GCA_036394315.1 Patescibacteria group bacterium | reverse complement strand
TAGATAAGGAGCTTTTACAGCATCTACTGAATCTTCCAACCTCCTTCAAACACCCATGTAACGGGAACTATTTCACCGATCCCATTGGAGAATTTTAAAACAAGTAGCCCACTTGTGTCATAGCTGCAATCCGTCACGCTTCCTAAAGTCGTACCTGATGATGTGCCTGAACCAAAGTTAATTGAGCCTGAAAAAGTTCCTGAATTGGCAGCAAATTGTTGTTCCGTTTCCTGGCTTTGTCGCTTGGCCGATAGTTGATCGTAAGCCGTTTGATAGTCTCCATTCTTCAGAGCATTGCAGTAGGTTTGAACAACTGCATTCTGAATAGAAGGTGTCAGATAGATAAAGTAGACAATCACTGAAGTACCTATGACAAGCAAAAGCACTACAATACCTAGGATGATCCATAGCCGTCGCCGGCTTTTTTTCTGCACAGGTGCAGGAGAAGCTGCAGACGATGGCGGCGGCTGTTCAGGTTGTTGCAAATCAGCATCCATGTCGAATTCCCTCCGTTACTGATAATCTTGCCGTATTGATCCCTCAAAGCCGAAGTACGTGAGTCAGTAGATACGTAATCAAAGCAATTGACAATTATATTTCTGTCTCTCCCAGGCCACGGTCTTTTCTTGTCCCGATTGGTTCAGCTTACTCAATGGTTAGGACGCAATGCGTCTCTCTTTGCTGATGAGCTTGGTGAGGATTTTTTCAACAGGCTGAAACCTTCTGCGATGTAGAGAGCAGCATAGTCTTATGAAACTTTGTTCATGTGGAAACAATACTTCCCGAAATTGTTCACTTTATAAAGTATAAGTAAGGCTTGTTCTATTGTCAACTGTTTTGAATGTGAATGTTCAATTATAAAATTTTAATACAACGACAATTCTTTCAAGCAGCCAGTATTGCTGTAGCAATCGCGCATTTATAAAACCACTCCCTGCGTCGCAGAATGAAAAAACGGCGACGTGAGATGCTTTCTAAGCAGCAAATGACCTAAGCATCTTGATTGAGTAGTATCTTTACCCTCCTTGCCTTGTGTTCATTAGTCGAATCAAGTATAGTACTCAAATATATTCATGCTAAATCAACAGTTGATATTGTGCTTGCACCATCAAATTGATATAATTCAGATAATATGGCAAATACTACTCAAATCCAAAGAACCTACGACTGGATGGATGACATGTTCCGGCGAGGACTGGGAGAACATGCTGATATTACCTGTGCATTTTACAACGGTGATTACTCCCTAACATTAGAAGAAGCTCAGACCGCAAAACACGAATACATGTTAAAGGGGATAAAATTTGAACCAGGCCTGAGAGTTTTGGATATCGGATGCGGATGGGGACCATTCTTGAAAGTTGTTCAGGAAAGAGGCGGAAAAGCTGTAGGACTTACCCTTTCAAAAGCGCAAGTGGAAACGTGCGAGAGAAATGGATTAGAAGCGTACTTATTGGATTGGAAAGACATGGATCCTAAAAAATTTGGAAGATTTGATGCGGTTGTTTCTGTTGGTGCATTTGAGCATTTCTGTTCTGTTGAAGAATATAAAGCTGGCAAGCAAGATGAAATTTATAGTAAGTTTTTTGACCTTTGTCAAAAACTTTTACCTCCTCATGGACGATTATTTTTACAGACAATGGTTTGGAACAACACTCCTGACTACGATAAAATATCTTTTGACGCACCGAAAGATTCAGATTACTATTTAATGGCATGTCTAGAAAAATTCTATCCTGGTTCATGGTTACCAGATGGAAAAGAACAAATTATAAAAAATGCAAAAACGTTTAATTTGATAAGTGCAAACAGCGGGAGACTTGATTATATAAAAACAATGGATGAGTGGAGAAAAAAAACTCGGAGACTAACGCCTGCTTTGCTTTGGGGAAGAGTTAGACTTATACCAAAATATCTCACAGATAAAGATTTCAGAATCCAAATTGAAAGCTTAGATAATGAAGCAAATAAAAAGATGTTTGAACGTAATATAATGGAACATTATCGAATGGTATTTGAAAAAATATAAATTCCTTTAACGCAGATTTACATCTTACCCCCTCCATACCTAATCCAATCCAACATTCGTATACGTAGTACAATTGGCTTGCATGGCCAAGCTTCATCATCGGCTCCGCTTCGACGGGAAACTGGTGAGGGTTTACTCACCGGGCTTTTCTATATCAGGCACATCTTCTAACAAAGAGGTTGGAGGGACACCAAGAGCTTTAGCAAGCCTATTAATTGTTGTCGTCGTTACTTCTATATACGGGTCTCGAAATAAGCGGCGAATAGTGCTATATGCCACCTCAGATGTTATATGTAGCCTCGTCATTGACAAACCCTGCGTCTTAGCTACTTCTTTCACTCTCAGTCTCAATCTCATGAGTTCAGCATACACCTATCCCCTTGCTTGACGGTAGAGAGCATGTAATGGTATTGTTATTAAAGCGCTTCTAAAACAACGTTTCTAAAACATCGACTATTAGATTAAGGGAGCTTGCATAATGTCAAACATCAGCGATAAGAACGAACTGATATCACAACTGACCGGGCCGGACCTTATATACGTTACTGCTCCCACCAGGCCACTCTCCCAACTCAAAACACCACTTCTGACAGAGGAAGCAAAAGAGGTCATGTTAAAACATGGCTGCACGCTAGAAGAAAACCCAAACGAGTGTATGGTATTCTTTCCAGAAGGAACAACACGTACTGAACTCTTTCCGCGCATGATGACCGAGCGGTATCACATCACGTTACCCGATAGCTACAAGCTTCATGAAGTCTATGACAAATATAGGGAGATGAGCATACTCTTGTACTCACGCGAATAATGACCATGAATCACTCTGTAACTCATGTCGTCAACAAAGTAGTAGAGTATACTGTTGGTTAAAACACATCCCAAGATGCTAAGCCACCCAAAGCCGCTCCACGGCAAAATCGACAATTTGATAAAATATATACCTCTTGAAAAATGCCATAATAGATGCGTTTAATAAAATAACATTCTTTTATCTACTTCATAGGAGGGAATATGCCAACATTTGATGAGGTTTCAGCATTTGACTCAGTACACGCAAAAAATGTTGATGGAAGTATTCTTACTGCCATACGTATTCCTGCCGATGGGAAAAGGCGCAATGAGTGGCCTTGGATTGTTCTTGAAGGCGACAGTGATGGAACACCGGTGAAAGACACTATTACCACTCTTGTCGATGAAAATGGTCACGCTATGTATCGCAAGCTTTACTCTACTGACGAGTTACGTACCCATTGGGAGGGTGCTGAATGGAACAAAGGATATTTTT
>DASWFI010000153.1:0-5276 GCA_036394315.1 Patescibacteria group bacterium | reverse complement strand
GCGGAACACGCCTCATTCGGGCAAAATTGTTTCGACGCGTCCATCGGCTCTGCTGTGTTGGTTTGCATAAGCACATCATGCCGAGGACCGTCCTTTTTTTCAATCCTTCCCCCCAATTTCACCGGTTAGTGGGGTCGTACCATGCCATCAAGTTCTGCTTGAATTGTAGAAATTTGTTCTTTTTTACCTTGGTAATACATCTCTTCTATTGCCGGTTGCCAAACTATTGCATGACTTCCACCACAAACAACAAAAACTTTTCCATTATCTTTTTTTGCTTGATAAATAGCATCTATAGCATGAGCATCTCTGCTTTCATTCATATCTCTGAGCACTTTATTGGTCTCTCCCTCTCCAATGGGATACGCTATTTGCCTTGCTTCTTCCAGGGTGAGTTGTGAAAGGTCTTTTTCTGTTCCGAAATATTCTTTCGTGTACTTTCGAATAATTCGTTGAATATTCTCGTCTGATAAATCTAATTGTAATAGCCTTCCTAATTTATCTTGCAGTGATAGACCTGTCGCTTTTTCTTCATCTGTAAGAGAAATGTTGGCTACATCGCCAAGTAATGTCGTAATTTTTCCGATGCCATACCGAACTTTGTGTAATGCCGTGAAGCGTGAAGGCGTTAAAACCAGCCTGGACCAAGCTTCCGAGCTTTTCTGCTAGGTGCCGTTACACAAAATTCGGTATGGCATCAATTTTTCCAGGTGTTACTTCTTGGGTTGTTTCTTCAGATAGTATATGGTTTGCTCCTTGACCTATCGCCCACCCAACAATTGCGTCCTGACTGTTTCGTCCCCGTGCATATTCTGCTTGTTGAATAAAGAATGGAATATCCCAACTCTTTACTTCAATGCCTTCTTTTCTGGCTTTCCATGCTAAATATATTTGCTCCCGATATCTTTCAATGACTTCTTCATCGGTAAACGGTAATTGTCCTTCTTTTATCCGTTTTTCTTCTTCTTTCATTATGTCGGCGCTGACTTCATCGCTACTGCCTTCGACTAACAGAATATCCGGATGTTCTTTATGAAATTTTTCAACAATTTTTTGATAGGTATTTCCTTGATTGTCTTGCTCATTTAGGCTGGCAACGTGCGCATATCCTTCTACAAAAATTGTGCTTCCTTGAGGATCGGTACAATTATAATCATATAATGGCCATGTAGGTGATTCATGCCGTTTTTGTTCTTCTTGCTTTGGAGCCAGTAATAATTTTTTATACGGTTCAGTTATCGGATTTTCAGCAACCATAATTTTAGTAGGTTGCTTTTCTAGCTCTGGTTTATGTTGATTATCTGGTTCTTTTTTCTTCATTAATTCATTTATTGATAGAGTGTCTTCTTCTGCCATATGTATTATCAATTTATTAAGGTGGTCGTTTGCTACCTTGTTGTATTTGTCCTTTGCTCAAGGTAGGCGTAGAGAGATGGTTTTGAAATACCTAACATCTGGCAGATCTCCTTGATGGTGTGCTTCTTTGCGTCGTAGAGTTGATATGCCAATTCAGTTTTTTTTGTATCCAGTGCTTTCGGTCTACCTCCCTTTCTTCCTCGGACTCTCGCTGCCGTAAGACCTGCTTGTGTCCGCTCTCTGATAAGATTTCGTTCAAACTCAGCCAGCGCACCAAATATTTGAAAGATAAGCCGCCCTCCACTGGTGGTGGTATCAATGGACTCCTGCAAGCTGCGAAACCCGATGCCTCGTTTTTCAAGATCAGCTATCACATCAATGAGATGCCTGAGTGAACGGCCTAACCGATCCAGCCGCCACACCACGAGTGTATCGCCTTTTCTGACATATGAAAGTGCCTCTGTCAGTCCTGGCCGTTGCGTTGTTGCGCCACTGGCAGTATCATCAAAAATATTATCACAGTCTGACTTCTTTAAGGCATCTACTTGGAGGGCAATATCTTGTTCAAGTGTCGAAACACGTGCATAGCCGATCAGCATAGTTACAAAAAGTTAAGAAACTCAACCAAAAATACGATTTTCTGCTATAGTTTTATTAAACGGGTTTCTTTACTAAAACGCAAGAGGGAAAATGAGCAAAAGTAAAGAAACTGCCGGTCGTTAAACAAACGGCCGTTTTCTTAACTCCAATGACTATCCTCAATATTTTATCTGAAGAAGAAATCCAGGTGTTTGAAAACCCTCCGCGATTTACCTCCGAAGAGAGAAAACATTTTTTCAGTCTGCCAGGATGGGCGGAAGAACTCGTCGCGACACTTGCAACCCCTGCAAGTAAAATTGGCTTTGTCCTGCAACTTGGATACTTCCGGGCAACAAACAAGTTTTATGCAAAAGAGTTGTTTTATCTTGAAGATAGTGAGTATGTCCAAAAACGCTTGGAGCTTGAGGGCGCATGGCAGATAAAGAAATACTCTCGAAGAACAATGCGCCGACATAGAGCGCTCATTCTCGCGAAGCTTGACTACGCTGCATTTTCAGCGACTGCTATTACCATGCTTTCTGCTGAGGCGGCAATTGCGGTAGAAAAACAAATGAGGCTCAAAGATGTTTTTGGCAGCTTGTTAGAAATACTAGAGAGGAAACGGATAGAAGCACCCCGCTATCATGCGTTGACAACAATTATTACCCATGTGTTTCGGCAGTACGAAAAAAGGATGCTCATACAGCTTGCAACCTGTTTAACAGAGGTTGACAAGCAAGTGTTGGATAATTTGTTGACGGTTGATAAGCAAATTTATGAGTCTACAGAAAAACAGAGTGTCAAGCTCAAGCGTTCACAAGTAACGCTCCTGAAAAAGTTTCATCAGTCAACCAGGCCGGGAAGGATAAAGGCAAATATTGCAGACCTGCTTTTGATTAAAGAACTATTTACCCGATTTGAGTCTGTCTGCCAATCTCTTCATCTTTCAACGCAGGTTATTGAACACTACGCGACGATCACTATCAAAGTACAGAACTTCCAGATCGAGCGGCGAAACGAGAAGCGGTATTTGTATCTCCTATGTTTTATTATCCATCAGTACTATACCTTACAAGATATGCTTATAGAGACACTCCTAAAAGTTGCCCAAACTGCCACCAACAACGCGAAGAAAAAACAGCAGGAAACATATTTCGCCGCCAAAGATGATCGGCTGCAAACAACAGGCGAGCTTGCGAGTGCTTATGAGAGCGCTGAAAAGATTGTTGAGGCTGCAAAGCGGATCATTTCTTTAGAGAATATATCCGCAGAGGAAAAACTCAATAAACTAAAAGCTCTGTTTAACCGGCACAGGGAATATTCCACAAAAGAAACGCGACTGTTGATTTCCCAACAGCGAAAAGAGCAAAAGCGGGCAGCCTTTGATGGTGACTATTTCGATGCGCTGGAAGCCCAATCCCTCAAGCTGCAAAACCGGGCGTCTGAGATTGTGAAGTATCTGGGGTTTAATGAGGATACTTCACAAAAAAACATTATGGCAGCAATTACCCATTTTCAAAAAACAGGGGGAAAGATTTCTGCAAGTGCTCCCACTGCCTGCTTTTCGGAAAAAGAACGACACGCTGTTTCTGCGAACAAAAAAGGGCTTCGCGTTTCCCTCTACAAAGCCCTCCTCTTTAAGCATATCGCCAAGTTGATGAAATCAGGCGGACTCAATTTGAAACACTCCTACGTTCATCGATCACTCGGTGAATACATGATTGCAAAAGAGTTGTGGAAAAGGAACAAGGTCGATTATTTGAAGCGTGCAGAACTTGAAGAATTTGCTGACTTCCCATCGGTCATGCAAAAGCTGAAAGACGTACTTGATAAACAGTATGAAACCACCAACCAGCATATTCTTGATGGAACTAATCAGTATCTTACTGTCCATAAAGATCATGAGTTCACGCTCACCACTCCCAGACAAGCAGATGAGACTGAGCCTGGTATCGAACTGTTTCCACAAACCAGCTTTGTAACTCTCTGTGAAGTCTTAGCAACAATGAATTCACTTACTCATTTTCTGGATGCCTTTGAGCCTGTGCAACTCACGCATACACATCAGCGGCCACCCGATAAAGTATTTTTTGCTGCGATCATCGGCTTGGGTCGTAATATCGGCATTCCCAAAATGGCGAGAATCTCAAAACATATTAGCCAAAGCGAGCTTGAGCGAGCTGTGCTCATCTACTTTTCATCTGATAACGTCAGTGAGGCAAGCGATAAAACCCTCTCATTTATGGATAGACTACCCCTTACGCATATCTTTGACCGCAAGGATGGCATCCGAGTTAGCGCGAGTGATGGGCAGAAATTAGGTGTGCGTGGTGATTCACTTCTTGCCAGCCGCTCCTACAAATATTTTGGCAAAGATCAAGGAATTACCGCGTATATGTTTCGAGACAACCGGGATTTTCTCTACCATTCAACCGTCTTTAGTCCGACGGATCGGGAGGCCTGGTATATGATTGACGGCATGATGCATAACAATATTGTCAAACCCGATTGGCATACCGGAGACACGCATGCCGTAACTCCACTGACGTTCGCCGCGATGCATTTTTTAGGTGTGTTCTTTGCTCCACGAATTGCAAATATGCAAAAACGAACCCTCTACTCTTTTACGAAACGGAAAGTGTATAAGGAAAAAGGATATACAATTCTTCCTGATACCCTCATAAACGAAGAGATTATGCAGGAGCAGTGGGATGACATCCTTCGCTTTATGACAACGATTATCCTCAAAGAAACAACCGCCTCCCAGCTTTTCCAACGGCTGAATTCCAATGCGCATAAGCACCCGTTATACAAAGGGTTAAAAGAGTTCGGACAGATTATCGAAACTATTTTTATCCTTCGGGATATAGATGAAGTAGAAATCCGGCAGGTGGGAGAAAGAGAGCGAAACAAACTGGAACATATCAACAAATTTAGCAAGGCAGTGTATGATGACGATAACCATGTGTTTCAGCAAGAAACGAGAGAAGGGCAACTGACCGCAGACGGCTGTAAACGACTGATCGAGAACAATATCATCGGGTATAACTATCTGATTGTGTCACAAAAAGTTGCCAATCCACCTGAAGGGAGACAACGAGAAGCTTTACTCAAGCAGATTAAGGGTTCATCGATGGCGGCCTGGCACCATATTTACATGGACGGAGAATATGACTTTTCGGATGAACGGGTGAATACTATAACCAGGTTTCATCTCTCAAAAATTCTTGGGTTAAAAGTGACGCAAAAACAGGAAGGGTAAAACTGGACAATAGATTGAGAAGATAGACTGCCTGCCTTTGTCTCATGGCCGTTTTTCCCTGTTTGTTGAGTTTTACCCA
>DASWFI010000152.1:0-2418 GCA_036394315.1 Patescibacteria group bacterium | reverse complement strand
ATGGTCAACCAATACAGTTTCGACAAGTAGCAAAGCAGCTTGTACCCTAAAAGTTAGGTTTACATCTTCAGGGCTTGGTTGGGCGTGGTCTATGGGATGATTGTGAATCAGGATAACCCCGCAAGCCATCAACTGCAAGGCGATACTGATCATCAGTTTCACGTCTACCAGACAGGCCCCCATAGTGCCCGTATTCAACAACCTGTATCCGATCAGGTAATTGTCTGTATCCAAATAAAGGACCATCACCTGTTCCTGCAAATCCTTCAGTTCATTGCTCCATAGCTTTTTGGCTAGCTTGTAAGTTTGTGGGACGGTTCGCACAGGGTTCGGGGAGAGTCGATTGACACGGTAGGAGAGTAAAATTCCCTGCGCTAAATTTGTTTTATTAGCCCTTTGCCGGGCAGCTTTTTTTTCGTGTTGTTTCATGATCTCCGGTTATAGGTTTCGAATAGTCGAGTCTGCGTGCGCTAATAATTCAACGTTATGCTTAGTAATATGATGGGTAAAATGACCCTGCGGCGGCATTAACGTTACATTGGCAACACTCCTAGAGGGAGCTGCCAGTTTTATTATGGCTGAACAGACTATTTGCCCTTTACACTCGAAACGATGGCCAATCCAGATGTATTTGGCCGAAACCTGAATAATATAAGAGCTGATTAAAAGTTCTTCAAATCTATAGACTGGAAGAATGTACTTGATATGACAGCTTAATAACGTTGGCTTCCAACGATAATGCAATAACAAGGGTAACCAGCCTAAACGTATAATAAGATCCATTCTAGCAATAGGTAAAAACCGGTAGAAGCCAATATTGGCTAATTTTCTATTCGCGGAATCCCACGGCATTACACGAACCCTGATTTTTGATTCTTCCTCTGGAAGTAAGTCTATTTTTCGGCGTAGGCCCGCCAGAATTAGTGGTATGACCCGGAAGTGTATTCTCATAATAATTTACTTATTGATTAATTCATTAGGTTGTTTAAAAGAATGCCGGTACTTTCCTCCTGAACGCACCCAGCGCTTTCCCGCCCGAAGAAACACGGATGGGAAGATTTCCCGGCATCTAAATCATTTCTGTATACAGGTTTTTGCTTCTTCTCCGGGAAGAAGATCTATTTTCGGCGTAGCCCCGCCATAAATAGCGGGATGACCCGGAAGTGTACTCTTATAATAATTTATGTATTGATAAATTCATTAAGTTGGTTAAAAGAATGCCGGTACTTTCTTCCTGAATGCACCCAGCGCTTTCCCGCCGGAAAGAAGCACGGATGGAAAGATTTCCCAGCATCTAAATCGCTTCTGTAGACAGATTTTTGCTTCTTCTCCGGGAAGAAGATCTATTTTTCGGTGTAGCCCCGCCAGAATTAGTGGTATGACCCGAAAGTTTATTCTCACACTAATTTGCCTGTTGATAATCCATCAAGATGGTTAAAAGAATGCCGGTACTTTCCTCCTGACAGTTTACGTAACGGTTTCCCGCCAGAATGAGCACGGATTAGGCTAGATTTCCCGGCAAGCAGGTGAGTCTATTGTTTTTCTTTGTCAACTTCTATGATGAGCCTGTTCTGATTCACGTGTATGATAATATTCGCCCCTTCGACGAAACCGACCCTTTCCAGCCATCTGCCTTGAAGTCTTATTAAAGGCACAGGAGGCAGGTGCGGAGGTGAAAATCCAGCTATGCAGTAAAAGTCCCTATGATAGTAAGTCCTATAAATTTTTAGTTTTCGTATGCTGTTTTCCATGTAGTACGGGTTTAATGAATGAATTAATCATTGTTCTCTGGATAAATCCTGCCGAGTCATGCATTCAACCAGCACATTGAAATAGTCGCAAACGGCTACCAGGAGAGAAGGAGGAATACGCAATGTACCCGCTTCCAATTTTCGAAGGCGGTAAGCGGATATTGCGGTAGCGTCCGCTATCTGCTGGATGGATAAGCCTTTATACCCCCGCAAGGTTTTAAAATTTTGCCCGATGAGCTTATACAGGAGTTTTGTCCGATCACTTCGGTATCGTTGGTCGCTCATTTTTACAAATAAAGGGAACGACTCTTTATGCCTCTTTGGTGAGGTCAACAAAAGGGATAGATAAATGGGATGGATGGGCTGTATTTGCCTGTAGTAATGCGAATGGGAGCTTTTATGCTTCCAATGCAATGGGTCGCAAATAGCTATACCATTCCCGTAGCGGGTGCTGGTAAGGACAGACATAGACACTTACATTTAGAGTTAAAAAAATGTAAGTCTGGCTGTAAGCGGAGCTGCTGAGGGAAAAATAAAGGGCGGGCCCCGTCTTACCGATCAGAGGCACCGCGAAGAGCCCAGAGTTGATAAGCTGATAGGGGCCCACCCTATATATGTATAGAGCGGGCTTTCACTATCATCTCAACTCTTTGAAAATTCGCGGTTT
>DASWFI010000151.1:0-29667 GCA_036394315.1 Patescibacteria group bacterium | reverse complement strand
TGTTTCCGCCACCTGTCATATTTGTTTAACAAAATACGTTGTTTGCCCCAAGGCAGGCGGTAACCATCTAATCGCATGTGACGCTTTCCTTTCTCAGTAATCTTACCGGAAAGTGTCACCGATGTATCTCATCTTTTACATAGCTATCGAGGTAAATAGGCTTGAACTATATAACTCGTAGTCGAATCTATTTTATCTTTCGTATATTCCTGCGAGTTTTTATGGCCAATAATTTTAAGTTTTGAAGAATAAAATTCTTGTTGCAATCGCATTTGAACGTACTGCGAAGCAATAGAATCGATATGATCCGGTTGAATCAAACTAAAGAGTTGAGCGGGATTACCCTGATCTAAAACTTTGATTGTTTCTGCATCGTGAGCTTGGGCTTTTGTCGGGGTAAGGTAATGAGAAAAGTCAGTACTTTGAATAACTAACGAATTCGTTGCTAGAATCTTTTTTAAAACCTCGACTGTCTGATCTAACTCCTCTTTGCGGGTACTTTCCTTAAACGTCAGCGCAATTATTTTAGCATTTGGAAAGTAATACCGAATAAATGGCAGTTCTGCTCCAAGGCCGTGTTCGCGGTAAAAAAAATCTTGGGCTTTGATAAATGACAATTTTTCTAACTGCTTGACCGCCTCCGTATCAGTAGATATATCCCCTAATACTGTAGAAAAATTTTTTTCTGAAATCGAAACATCTGTAGTACCCAAATCAAAATGATCTGGGCTAAACAATAAAATCTGCTCGTATTTTCCAGCGGAGGCAAAATTAAAAGCTTGTACAATTAAATCAGTGGCCAAAAGATGATGCGGCACTGTAATGCCGGTCACAATCTGGTCACTTGGTTGATTCTTTATCTGTGTGATTGGGCTTAAAAATAATGATTTGTCAGTAAATTGCGGAGGGATTGAAAGCAGAACAATTTTGTTGACTTGTTTACTATACTGGCCAAAGCCCAGGAGAGAAAAAAATAACAAAACCATTAAACATATCCCCAAAAACTTTCCCTTCATTATTTCACAATCAAAGATTGATACCAAAAATTCTTCGCTGGCAGAGTATTGGGCTGATCATAAACTGATTTGCGCCAATCTTCATCCGTAAGGCGTTGTCCGCCGAGAGGTGCCGTCAGTTCATAGTGGTTATATACAAGACTGGTCACCACTCTGGGGCTTTGTTCATTGCTCACTATTGCCAACATAACATAGGGCTTGCCCGTCGCTTCATAAAGAATTTGGTTTCTGTCCGTGTCGGTAGCAACATCAGCGATTAACCCAACTTTGCCGGAATTTTCATCAGGGTCCTGTGATACAAACGGGTCAGCCATAAATGCTAATCGCATTGTGCGAAGTTTTTCATAATCATCATCGGAAATCTGCTGTCCTTGTACTTCAGCTTTAGCAATATCAGTAAAGAAACTGTTGTCTTTACGAAATTCCTGCAAACGCGACAAGACTGTACTGTTGGTAAAAATATTATTTTTGGCAAATACTACTTCGGTTTGATATAGTAACTGATTAAACCGATTCCAAAAATCAATATTTGGTTCCACAAAACCCTTCACTACCGGTGGAATGGGCGCATCTCCCGGTCCCCCGCCTTTTTCCGCGTAACTTTGTTTGGCATAAAGCAAAGTATCGTGTTTAAGTTCAGTGTAGGATCCCAGGAAAGTCTGGATTTGTTTATCCAAAAACGCCTGGACTTGCATATATAGAGGATATTTCTGATCATAACTATGAGTCAGAGATCCCAATACATACAACCAGCTACTGCCAAATGATGAATACCATTCACCTTGTTTGACTTTGCCGATGTCAGTTTGTTTGGCAGCAAGCTTAGTCAAAAATCCCTGAACTTGGGCTGGACTAAACCCTGCGTCCTGTTTTAAAAATTTCTGCGTGTAATCTTGAGCTTTCGCATCGCCCATAGCTGCCGACACAAACAGAGCGGATGGAGTGGATGGTAATTTAACATCAGTTTTTTCTTGGCCCGCGGTTAAATCATTTAGAATCCAGGCATCAAATGTAAATCTTTGGCCAAAAATTCTAAAACCGAGTGAATCGCGCAATAAATCAGCTTTGGTTTTGGATTGGATATTATCATCAATTACAACATCAGACAAAATTTTTGGTTTAGGCAATTGATCCAAATTTTTAGCCAACTTTTGGACATTAGATGATGAAACCAAATCAGAGTCAGAAACATTTGAGCCCAAAATCTTAGACACAAACTCCTGCCACTGAGTATAAGTCAGATCATCGCTAGCGCCTGCGTAAAAACCGGTAATATCCATAATCTTTTTCCAAGGATTTACTGGGAATTGCTTGGCCAGCAAATTTGCATCCATGATACCCGCGTCTTTTTTCAAAAAATAACTACTGCGGCCAAAGTACATCATAGTCCGAAAATAAGCACGCAAAGTCGAATTTTTGGTGTAATGACTGCGGGGCGTGAACTGTGTGTAATCAGTTTTTACGTTATCAGAATATTGACTGAACAACGGAGACGCACCGATCTCTTTGGCCTCATAAATTTTACCTAAGTCAAATTGGATTTTTTTAACAAAATCCGCTGGCAAATCAGAGGAGTATTTTGCCAAAATCTTTTTTGCATTATCCAGGCTATCAATATTTTTGTCGGACGCCAGATATGCCGTTTCCTGGTCAGAGTTATCGAAGTGATCAGGTTTGGGTTGATTTTTGTTTTCAAACAGGACTTGACCCAGCACAACTTCTGATTCCAGATTCTGATAGCGTTCTTTAACCAATCCGCTGCTGTTTTTCGCCGCATTGGCAAGATTGGTATGCAGCTGCGTAATAAAATCGCCCAAAGCCTTGTTTAATTCGTTCTGCTCCAGCTGTTCCAAGGTCATTTCAAAATACTTATGGTAGGCATGCAGGACTATATCCGGCGTTATCAGCTTTGTGTCTTCAGGGTTACGCTCTGAAATATTTCCCCCACTCATAGAATCAAAATCGTTGAGCATGTCGTCAAAATTTATTCTATGCTGGAATTTAGTACTATCTAAATCAACCAACAAAAATTTATTTTGATCCAAATACTTTTCTTGGTTGCTGGTCAGCTTCAGTCCATATTTACTTTTGACTGCAGCAAAATTGGGGATTTTTGCAAGCGGAGTATTGGTCTCTTTGTAATTAAAACTAAGCTTGGTCTGATCAATCAGATTTGGACTCTCAACATCATAGCTGCCGGTCTGCTTCTGTTCTGGATTCAGTGCTCTATTTTTTGATTTATATGGCAAAACAAAAATTAAAACTGCTCCCAGAACACCTAATAAAATCAAGCCGATTATTGCTTCTTTTTTAAACTTACTGCGATTCGGATTGTTGGGTTGACTTGGCTCACTTCCTTCAGGCATAATTTGGGAATTTACCTGGTCATTTATTTCCATAAAATAATTTAATTGCTTATATTATATACCTTTAAATTACTACAAGTAAAATACAACATAAAAAAGAGCCAACCAATATAAGTACTGGTTGGCAACGAGACTGAGTGCGCCGGATCGGCGTTCAACGAAGCGGCGGCTTCGTCGCAGCTTCCTTCGGCAGGTAGTTCTGCTGTTGCAGCACCTGCTGTCGGAAGTCATCGACCGCCTTATTGGCAGCCAGGCGTACGAACACGCCCTGACCTTGGACCTCTGACGCAGTAGGCAGTACACGAGCTCGTACCAGTTCATCGTGGGTCAGGTTGACGGCCGACGCTACAGAAAGGCCGCCCTGTCTGATCCCACGAAGGTTGAGCTTCACGCCGTGCACCACATTGTTTGCGACGGTAGTCCATTCCACTGTGCCGGTGATGTCGACACCGTCAGCTGTGTAGACCGCGCCCTTCTTCAGGAATTCCGCCTGAATCGCGTCGGCCACGAACTGCCCGTCCTGACCTTCGATGGTCACGCTCTTGAGTGGGAACGGAATCGTCGGAGTCGCCGCCACTTTCCCTTCGCAAGCGATTGCGGTCAACGACACCGCCATGATCGCCACCACACAAAGTACTCTTCGCATCGTTCTGTCCTCCATATGCAAAAGTTAGCATCAGTATATATTACTGCCGTTACGGTGTCTACACAACCTTTCTACAAAATAAAAATACGTACAACAAGTACGTATTTTTATAAACACTTTCTAAGCAAGCTGTAAGCCGAATTCTGTCTGACGCCAATTTTACTCGGCGGAGGCAATCATCTCTCTTGATCAAACATTGCTGCTTGATTCTTTGCTGCCAACCCGCGCATTGAAGCGCCTATTGGGCATTGCACTTGCAAATATGAATTTAGCCGTTTCAATCCGATGTTACCATCGGCTTCACCCAGATCTTTCTTGCGAAAGGGCCGGGGCCTTTTCATTTCTGATCAGGCGTCACTGTTCGCATCACGTGGATTACTCCAGACGGGCGTTACCCGCTACTTGCGACTGAATAAACTCATGAGACTTCATCCAATCAACGTGTTCGGACTTTCCTCCCATATCTTGCGATAAGGGCGATTACCGCGCTTACTTAGAAAGCAATATATACTTTACTAGTTTTTGGTGATTTTGTCAATTCTAGCCTAGAACAAGGTGATGATAAACAACAAAACCACGGCTCCCAGAACCGCTACAGCAAAACTGCGCAAATCGAAACCCGTAACTGCTGGGCCGCCGAAGAAACGAGTGGAAAGCCATCCGCCCAGATATGCTCCTACGATACCGATAAGTATATTTCCGATCACACCAAACCGCGGGTTGGTGCCCGTGATGATCGTGGCAACCCAACCAGCTAAACCACCGAAGATAATCCAAAATAGCCAATTCATAAACATCCTTTCATTTAATCCTCATATATTAAAGCTGGCGTTAATTGCTTACAATTGTAAATTGGTACAATTTATAAAAACGAGATATAGAGTCATAAAAATTATCGCGCCGAAGATGGCGAAAAGCAGCGCGCCAGGACTAAACGATTGATAATCCAAATCCAGAGGGGGCGTTTCCGGCATAAACTTGGACGAAACAAATCCAAAGAACACGCTGCCGATTATGGCGGATAAAAAATAGCCAATCAAAGTTCCTGGGCTGGATGCAAAAAACCAAGCGATCGTACTGCCGAGTAACCCTCCACTAATTATCCATACGATGAGATTCATATATAGATTGTAGAGAGACTTGCTTATTTTGGCCATATTAGGTATACTTACAAGTGCTTCGGCACCAACACTCTTTGCCGATTTTTATTTGCTTCTATGAAAAGACAAGATATTCGAAACATCGCAATCATCGCCCACGTCGACCATGGCAAGACCACTCTGGTGGATGCCATGCTCAAACAAACCCACGTCCAGCGAAACGTGGCAGACTTAGGCGTTCGCATCATGGACTCCATGGATCTTGAACGTGAACGCGGCATTACTATCAAAGCCAAAAACGCCTCGATTACCTACAATGGCACAAAGATCAATATCGTAGATACCCCGGGCCACGCGGACTTTGGGGGTGAAGTGGAACGAACGCTGCGCATGGTGGACGGCGTACTGCTGCTCGTGGACGCGAAAGAAGGCCCTATGCCGCAAACCAAATTCGTGCTGAAAAAAGCTTTGGAACTTGGGCACAAAGCGATCGTGGTCATTAATAAAATCGACGCTCCGAATGCGCGAATTGATGAGGTGGTCAATAAAACTTTTGATTTATTTGTAAACTTGAAGGCCTCTGACGAACAGCTAGATTTTCCGATTATATATGCATCTGCCATCGCTGGCACTGCCACCCTCGACCATCACAAGATCAGCGCTGATCTGACTCCCCTCTTCGAAACGATCGTGGATAAAATTCCTGGCCCTACTGTTATAGAAAACGAGCCTTTACAAATTTTAGTTTTGGCCTTAGCTTATGATTCCTACAAAGGAAAACTTGGAATTGGCAAAATTTATTCAGGCTCAATCAAGAAAAATCAATCCATAATGCAAATTGCCCCGGACGGCGCCAAACTGACCGGCCGAGCAGCAGACATAATGGTCTTCCAGGGCTTGCAAAAAATATCGATCGATGAGGCTACAGCCGGAGAAATAGTTTCTGTGGCAGGCTTGGAAGAAATCACCATCGGTTCTACTATCACCGATCCTGCTAACCCGAAGCAAATCGATCCTGTGATCGTAGACGAACCTACGGTGCAGATGAGCTTTGCTGTAAATAATTCTCCTTTTGCCGGACGTGAAGGCAAGTTTGTGACCTCGAGAAATCTGCGCGACAGGCTCTACAAGGAACTGGAAACCAACGTAGCGCTCAAAGTTACGGATACAGGCAGTCCGGACACCTTACTGGTGGCGGGACGCGGTGAACTGCATCTCGCGGTACTTATAGAAACCATGAGACGCGAAGGTTATGAATTGCAGGTTTCCCAGCCGGAAGTTATTTTCAAAACTGAAGATGGCATAAAAAAAGAGCCGTTTGAACGTCTTTCGATAATCGTCCCCAATGCTTATCAAGGTGCCGTGATAGAAGAAGCGGGCCGACGCAAGGCTGACTTGGTGAGCATGAACCATATGGACAATGGAGAAGTGCATATTGATTATACTATTTCGACCCGCAATCTGATCGGACTCAAAAGCAAACTTCTGACTCAAACCAAAGGCACTGTAATTCTAAACCACATCTTTGATTCTTATGGCCCGGCCGAGACCTCACTCAACACTGCTCCAAAACATGGAGCTCTGATCGCATCAGAACCAGGCGTATCGAACGCTTACGGCTTAAATAACGCCCAGGAACGCGGAGAACTGTTTATCGGCCCTGCTGTGGAAGTGTATCAAGGCATGATTGTCGGGGAGAATGCCAAAACTGAAGACATCGAAATCAATGTCAATAGAACCAAAAAATTGACCAATATGCGCGCCTCCGGCACGGATGCGGCGCTGATTTTATCGCCGCCAAAAGTTATGAGTCTTGAGGAAGCCATAGAATTTCTGGCCCCTGATGAACTACTTGAAGTAACTCCCGAAAGTTTAAGACTGCGCAAAAGAATCCTAGATCCAAACAAGCGCAAGCGAGAAAAGAAAACCCAAAGCACCGAATAATACCAAGCCGCAAAAAAAGCTCTGAGTTAACTCAGAGCTTTTTTACAATGCAACACAATCATCTATTTCAACTCAATTGTAGTTGGCTAATAAAATTACGCCATGTCGGCACCTTATCACAGCGATATGAGCGATCCTTTGATTAACTGTCTTTTGGCACCAGCGTTACCCACTACCTCCAACTTATTCGTTGGCAGACGAAGATGAGGATGAATCATCGGAAGAACCGGATCGCTTGTTTTGACCATCTAACATGTTAATCACCTCCCTGATTTAAATTAATGACGTACCTAATTATTACCAAAACTGCCCGAGATTGGAATAAATGTATTGTCTAAATTGCTTACCTATTTAAAAACCGCTCTATTAGACAAATTGTGCTCTGTTTGTTAATAACCCATTACGCAAAGAAAAAAGCGGAATAAAATCCGCTCTTTTCTTAATACTTAGCTATTCTCTTCTTCGGATGCGTTCCTCCCGCTGTCCTGTTCCATATCAGGATTGCGATCACGATCTAAAGTCATATGGTTTAAATTAATTATTTTCTTTAGGTAACTTTCTTAGGAGTTTGAACCGGTGGATCCACCTTGACCGCCGCGGCTTGGGTCTTGTTTGGTGCCGTCCATAAAGTCTCCTTTCTATAATTAATTATTTCCTTATTATTTAATCAAATCAAAAGCATTGTTTGTATGCTAAAAAGTAACGAAATTTAATATGCCATTAAATGGTTGGCTTTGTGTCTTTGTCTAACGCCTGCAAAAAAACCAGCTATTTCCGGCTGGTTTTAATTTATCTCTTACGGAATTATCGGCGCGGCTGGCGCATTTTACCACGAATCAGGCCATTTGTTTGCACCAAGGGCTCTCGGCAAAAAGATTGCTGCTTACATAACTGTAAAGCAGACAGTCTAAATCAAAGACAAAAACAAAAATAAACACTAACCTACCTTTTTAGCAATTTCCGTATCAGCGTCTACTTCCAATAAATCTCCATCCTTAAATACTCTTGTTGCAATATTAGTACCAACAATACTAGGTGTCCCTAATTCTCGAGAAACTATCGCAGAGTCTTACGATATCTCGAGTAGTTAACATAATTTATTTTTCATTTCTAATTAGCCGTTCAACTGCATTTTTAACTCTGGCAAATGTTCTTTGAGTACTTTCCAGGTAATATCGACATCCACATCAAAGTATTCGTGAATAATTATGTTCCTCATGCCGGCTGCTTTGCTCCAAGGAACATCTTTGTGTTGGGCTTTAAAATCTTCAGGAAGATTCTTTACGGCCTCGCCGATGATCCCAAGTCTTCGGACTACAGCGTCCTGTTTCTCCTCGGAATGGAAAAAATCTTCTTTATTAAGATTAGCAGTGTAGCTTTCAATTAAATTTATCGAATCAACTATATCTGCAAGCCAAATAGTGTTGTCAGCGTTATTTCTCATAGATTTGGACTTGTTCGTGGAGTATTCGATCTCTCAAAATCGGTTTAATGGAGCGGTACGTGCCAATATCAACTTTTTTACCTAATACTGATTCGAGTTTTTCTTGCAGGTCAATCAGATCAAATAGACTTTTATCATCTGGCAATTCCACTAAAATATCTACATCACTTTTTTGATCTGCTTCTCCACGAGCGACCGACCCGAACAAAGCCGACTTCAAAACCCCGGCTTCCTTAAGAATCGGGACTATTTGCTGCTGAATTTTCTGAATTTCTTCGGACATAGTAATCACATTATAGCTCAAAAAATCAATAACACCAATCTTTCGACTGGCGTTTTAATTTTAGCATTTGCTGAACTGCGGTCTACTACAGGTACGCTTCAAATCAATGCAACTATGTAGGTTTCTAGGACTATTCGATTTTTAAGGTTATCTATATTATATCAGTTAAAAACCCCGGCTGCACTTAGGACTGGGACTCTATTTAGGAAAAACTACGAGATTGCCCAGTTCTTGGATGTCCTTGTCTGAAATAAGATTTTTCTGTCTTAATATATCCGCTAACCTATTTATTTTCTCGTCTTCTTTGCGAAGCTTTGTAATCAAATCACCTGAAAGATTGGAAAGCTTATCTGCGAGAAAAGACTTGGTCGGAAGTTGTGCAATTCCTTCGTGCACGGAATTAAGAGCCGGCTCAAGATTTCCTTCCCAAAACTCAGTAAGGTTTTCTTTGAATCCTGTTTTAAATTCCTGCTTAAAGAGCTCTCTAATTTGCTTCAAATCCTTGTCGTCCATATTATTTGTTAATTTCCTCAAGGGTTAATAATCTATGTTTAAGCAAAAAATTCGTAACTGGTTTTCCACAATCGAGACAAAACTGCCTGCCGGTATATTGAAAGCGCGCGCTAACTGATTTATCAGAATCTTTGATAAGTTTCTTGCAAATATCGCATTTCGTAATCGTCATGAATCAATCATACAAGCGCAAAAATCTCCCGTCAAATGCAAACGCCTCACATACATATGAGGCGTTTAAATCTTTATCTCTTGCTGAACTGTGGCGCGCGTCGAGCTCGCTTCAAGCCTGGTTTCTTTCGTTCTTTGACACGAGAATCGCGGGTTAAGTAACCCAGTTTCTTGAGGGTTCGTCTTGATTCAGGATTATGAAGAAGTAATGCTCGGGAAATCGCATGGCGCATCCCTTCAGCTTGCGCATGAATGCCGCCGCCGTGCACTTTGGCTCTGACATTCATCTGCTTTTCCAGGCCCACCGAAGTGAGCGATTGCATTACGATTTGCTGCAAATCTGCTGTCTGAAAATAGCCTTCAAACGGCAGTTTGTTTACAGTGATAGCTCCATTGCCCGCAGTGATGATCACCTGAGCCACAGCGGTTTTGCGGCGGCCGACGGCATAAAAATTCTTACCGTGTGCAACTTTATGAGTGTGTGCTTCGGGTGCAGGAGCTTCCTGCTGGACTGCCGGCTTTTCTATATGCTTGGCTTCTGCCGCCGGATTCTCCTTATGAGCCGCATGCGCTACGGGATGCGCTTTCGGTTTTTTGGGGGCGTGAGCTGCTGGCTTGCGTGCTGGTTTTTTAGTAGTTGCTGTAGTCATTATTTGATCTCCTTTTCTACTTGATATTCATGCTTATCTCCTGTTACGACCTTCAGTCTTCGCAAAATTTGTTTTCGCAACCGGTTCTTATCAATCATATTGTAAATCGCATCGCGAATAACTTTTTCCGGCTCTTTTACCATCCGATCGGAAAGTTTTTTCGTATACAATCCGCCGGGGTATCCGGAAAAACGGTAATACTCTTTTTGTGCCAGTTTGCGGCCGGTGAATTTAACCTTATCCGCGTTCTTCACAACTACAAAATCGCCTACATCCATGTGAGGAGTAAAAGTAACTTTGTGCTTGCCGCGAAGCACAGTGGCTACTTTGGAAGCAAGTCGGCCCAAAGTGAACTTCGAAGCATCAGCCTCGTACCAAGCGCGTTTAATATCCTTAGTTTTAGGAATAAAAGTTTTCATGTTTGTCATATTACTCTACTAGCTCCAGCTGGACTTTAGGCATTCCATCTTTGGATTTACCCAGTCGAATAATTCTAGTGTATCCGCCATTGCGGGTTTTGTATCTGGCGCCTAGGACTTCGATAACTTTTCTGGCGGCATTGTCCGGCAGCGCTGCGAAAATCTGGCGTTTATTGTGCAGATCTTCTTTCTTGCCCTTGGTAATCATTTTTTCCACCAATACCCGGGCAATCTTGGCGCGGGCTTCTGTGGTCTGGATTTTTTCATAAACAATCGCAGATGCGGCCAAAGCGCGTACCAGTTTTCTGGCATGATCTTTTCCTTTTCCAATTTTGGCCTTTTTCAAATGACGCATAGATTATTGACCGTTATATGTGGCGATTAATCGTTCGATTTCTTCGATTGATTTGGCACCTAAGCCTTCCACCAACAGCAGCTGCTCATGAGAAAAAGCTGAGAGCTGGGAAATCTTGTTAATATTGTTCTTAATCAAAGCGTTGTATGATCGGTTAGAAAGACCCAAAGACTTCAAATCATCCTCTTCCGGAGTCTTCAAACCTTCTTCTTTGACCACATCCAGGACTGGAGCCGGTTCAGATTGTTCCAAATTGTTTTTGCCGAACAGCGCGAAGTGATCCATGAGTACAGAGGAAGCCTGGTCGATAGCATCACGACCGGTGATCGTACCGTCAGTTTCGATGGTTAAAATCAATTCATCGTAGTTGGTAATTTGTCCCACGCGGACATTGTTGATTTCGTAATTCACCAGCCTCACTGGGGTGTAAATCGCATCCACAGCAATCATGCCGATTTCCAATTTTTCATGTTCACGCTGTTCCACCGGCACATAACCGCGGCCAGTGGAGACGAGCACTTCCATATCCAGTTCCGCTGATTTATTATCCAAAGTGGCGATATGCAAATCCTGATTTATGATTTCCACATCAGAGTCTTTCTTAAAATCCGCAGCCGTAACTACCTTTTCGCCTTTTACCTTCAATTCCAATCTCACGGGCTGGGTCGAATGAACCTTTAACCGCAGCTGCTTGAGGTTGAGGATAATTTCGATCACATCTTCTTTGACGTTCTGAATGGTGGAAAATTCGTGGTCCACGCCTTTGATCTTCACCGCAGTCACCGCCGCTCCCGGAAGGCTTGATAGCAATACCCGGCGCAAACTGTTGCCAAGCGTGACGCCATAACCCGGATACAACGGCTCCATGACCAGCTTGTATTTGTTGTTTCCCAGATCTTCAAAGGAAACTTTTTTAGGCAGTGGAATATTTTCCATATGTTTAAAAATTAATAGTTAATAATTATCTTGAGTAATATTCGACAATCAGCTGGGTATTCAAGCTGCTGTCGAGCTGTTCGCGGGTAGGCTTGGACAAAACTTTACCGGAAAGGCTTTGTGGATCCAAGGACAGCCACTCCACGGTCTTCACGCTGGCCAGGGTTGGGATTAGAATTTTCACATAGCCGGAATTCTTCTTTCCGGTCCGTAACCTGATTTCATCGCCCACTTTCACCTGATAAGAAGGAATGTTCACTTTCTGATCGTTTACTTCCAAAAAACCGTGAGAGACCAGTTGTCGGGCTTGCGGCCTTGTCTGGGCAAATCCCATGCGGTAAGCGACGTTGTCGAGGCGGGATTCCAAAAGCTGGAGCAACGCGTCGCCGGTGACTCCGACTTTTTTCGAAGCGATTTCATAATAACGTCGGAATTGGCGTTCCAACAGGCCATAGATAACTTTGGCTTTTTGCTTTTCGCGAAGTTGCATGCCGTATTCTGAAACCCGCTGCGGGTTCTGGCCGTGCTGTCCCGGGCGGTAATTGCGCTTAGCCAAATACTTCTCGGCTTTTTTTGTAAAAGCCTGGCCAAATTTTCGCGATTGCTTGATTTTTGGTCCTGTATATCTTGCCATTTTATACCCTTCTTGCTTTCTTAGGTCTTACTCCACCATGAGGAATCGGAGTCTGGTCTTTAATCGTAAGAATATTGAAGCCACTTCCCTGCAAAGCCCGTACTGCTGATTCACGGCCAGTGCCGATGCCTTTTACAAATACATCCACTTCGGTCAGTCCCACATCTTTCAGTCTGCCGATGGCATCTTCCATGGTTTTCTGCGCGGCGTAAGGAGTAGATTTCTTCGATCCTTTAAAGCCAGTGCGTCCAGCGCTGCCCCACCCGATCACATTGCCGTTTACATCAGTGATAGTGATAATAGTGTTGTTATAAGTGGATTGAACATAAATCCGGCCGCGGGCAACTTTAATCTTCGACTTCTTCCGTTTTGCCGGAGTCGCTGCGTTTGTCTTCACATCATCTGTTTTCACAGTTGTAGCTTTTTGCTGTCCCATGGTTTAAAAATTAGGTCTTTTCGGATGAGGATTTGCGTCCGGATCCGGCTGTGCGTCGGACATTGCCACGGCGTGTTCGGGAATTGGTGCGGGTGCGTTGTCCCCGAACCGGAAGTCCGCGAATATGTCGGATACCCTGGTATGAGCCGATTTCTTTCTTAATTTTAATATTGGTCGCGATCTGTTGTCGGAGCGCACCTTCGACGGAATAATTCTTTTCTATAAATTCACGGATCTTCGCCACTTCCGCTTCAGTCAATTCTGAGGTCCGGGTGTTTGGATCGATCTTGGTAGCTTTCAAAATTCTTTGAGAACCTGGCCAACCCACGCCGAAAATATATGGGAGGGCTGCTTCGATTCTTTTTTGTTGGGGCAATGTTACCCCTGCGATTCTGACTAGTGCCATTTGAGTTCCTTAATACTTAACCTTGTCTTTGTTTATGCTTAGGAATTTCACAGATAACAAAAATTACGCCGCGTCTGCGGACAATCTTACATTTCTTACAAATAGGTTTGACAGATGCTCTAACCTTCATATTATTATCTTAATCGTCTAATAACTCTGCCCCTGGTTAAATCATACGGGGTAACTTCTACAATAACCTTATCTCCCGGTAAAATTCTGATTTTATTCACTCGCAATTTGCCGGCGATATGCGCCAAAATAATCTGTCCAGACTCGATTTGCACACGAAAAACAGCGTTGGGCAGGGTTTCCACCACTTTACCCTCGAGTTCGATGGTATTTTTTTGGGGGGCATTCGACCCTAAATCTTGAGTTGCAGTAAATATATAAGTAATTTCAAAGCTAATTGCTTGAAAATGATAACAAAAATCCCCTCCCATGTCAAACGGTTAATCTGTCTATGCGACCCATTAGCGAAGCAATATCTTATTTTTGGCTAATATACGGTCTTTTTCATAGAACGGGAACTTGAAAGGACTATATTTATGCGTTACAATACTGGATGTTAAGTTCTTTCTAGTTTGAGTTCGAGGGTTGTCGAGTTCCCGGGAAGTGTTCGCAAGTCACCCCGGCCGCTCTCCATCTGGGGAGCCCTCGGCGATCCTAGAAGTTTTCTCAAGTTTGCCTCGAGCTGCGTGAATACCCCTCAATTCCGAGGGGTGCTCTGGCAAAGGTGGTTCGGGTGTTGCTCTTTTCCCGAACTGAGCCGGATACCATAATTCCGGAAATGGAACTGGGGTCGCGAGGTGCGGCCTTAGATCTGTGGCCAGCCCGCAGGGTTGGTTCGTCAATCTCCTCACTGGAGGTATAGCGTGAAGAAGCAGATGTGGCAGAACACCATGGCGAACGACGCTCAGACCGGTGTCAACGTCGCGACGGCGGCCCAGTAGCCGGGTCGCCGAGACAGGGCATCAGAAACTCCAACCAGGGTGGCTGAAGTGCAAACTGGGTCATGGTTTTGCAAATTCTGATAAAAAACTTGTAGCCCTAAAGGTGACATGACTGTCCCGTTTGCGTCGCGCAGTCGCGAGGCCGAAGAACGGATCAGATTCTATTACCTCAAGTCGTTGTCGCCGGGATTTTGCGCACATGGCCCGCGCAGAATTCCGGCCCTATCTCTCATCTTCGTTCGGAGGAAATTGGATACTCTGTCCTCGGTCGATCTACTGGAAGGATGGACGTAAGTCCCACGTTACGGGAAAGTAACTCCGTGCTCTGTGCACCGGACCAAGTTGCGGAGCCAGGGACCTTCGGGAACCTGGCTTTTTTCGCGTCCAATTTCAAAAGGCCAAGTCGCGTATGCGTCCTGGCCTTTTCTCATTCTATAACCTATCACCTAGTTTTGGCTTAACACAGTACTGATATTTATCTTTCCATTAAACTTTGGTGCTTTGTGGACAAACCAAGCGGGCCAGAATTTTACTTCCACGTTATCTATCTCCGGCTTGCTTAGAAGTATTTCTTTAATCTCGGATTCATTTTTCCCGGCTAAAATTTTCGGCAAATTGCCCGCATCCACTTTGTATGCGGCCGCAGTTTCGAAGTGCACCTCCAGCACTCCTTTATAGTTTGCCAAGTCCACTGATTTGAAACTTCCTGTAAATGGTTTCTGCTTGCCTTCCAAAAGATACTTATCGCTCGAGAGCACTTCATTAATTTTTGAAATTACCACAATGTTTACATCATCTTCCCGAAACGCCATGCCTGAAACTCTGGCAATCATCGTCATATCAAAACTATCCACTTCAGCGCCCACGTCTTTATTCGCGGTTTTGGCCAAAACTTCTTTCTTGACCGCATTATCCAGCAATCGAATTTTTACCGCATTCGCAGTACTCAGATCCTGTTCGCCCTGAGCAACTACGGCGGCCAGCAAACTGTTAGTCGCATTGTCCAGATCCTTCTGGGATAAAATTTTGGTCCCAGTGCCAGTACTGCCCCCGCCCAAAGCCTGCGGGTTCTGGGCGTAGACATTGGCATTGCCCAATGCGGCATTTACTATCTGCAGTCGGGTGTTAGCGGGCAAATTATAATCCTCGCCTGCTTCAGCGGCCGCAATCGCAATACCAGTATTTGGAACTCCGTTCGGCTTTAGCCCGCTTACGGATTTTACTAAAACATATTTTTTGCCATTTGCCATCAGTGACGTGGTGGATGCATTGAGCTTTAAAATATTGGAAGTAAAATTATAAATCGTGACATCGCCGCCAGTTTTGCTACCACTTACTTTGGCACCGGATGTTGGAAATGATTTGGTTATGGAAATTTCCTTGGACACAGGAATGCCGGGAATTTGCAAAGTATTGCGATTAGCAGTGGGCACTGTGCGATCAACTGCGATTTCAAAATCGCGGGTGATCGGCTCTGATCTGGCAAACACCCTGATATCCGCCTTCGGCAAAAGTACGGCCAGACCGAAAACCGTAATAACCAAAACCACCAGACAAAGAATAAATATTTTTGAAAATCTGGAAGTATTGCTATGCTCGACTTCTATCTCCAGCCGGGAACCATCCTCCGAAACTTCACTCATGACCGGGGACTGAGCAGCAATTTTTGGGGCCACATTATTTTTGACTGGGCGGCGCGGAACTACTATGTCAGAAAATCTGCCACCTCGACTCGCTGTCGAACCCAAGCCGGGTGACTTAATGTCTCTTCCCGGGCGTGCCGCTTTCGATCCTGTCCTGGTATTTTTGATTTGTGATTCGCCATCTAAAACTCCAGCTTTTTTTGCGAAGATGCGGCTGGTTTCGTCTCCGGTTTGAATCGTCACTTTTTTACCCAGGACTTCTCCTGTTTTTTTTATCAATTTCATGCCTTCGGAACTGAGTGACAGCGGTGATCCTTTTTCCACCTCAAAAATCACCTCTCGATCCTTGGTCGATTTGATCTGCTTAATAATCGATGACAAATCGTCCTTACGTCCAATTTTGATGATTTTTGGGGCCATATTCAAAGTAATTCTAGCACATTAAGAAGAAAGTGCAGATAGCTGGACTGCGTATTTCTCGGGGTGGTTCAAAAACTCTAAAATCTTGGGATCGCGCATAGCAGTAGTATACATCGGTTCACCGGGTACCAGACCAAAATTTGAGAACAATTTATCACCAATTATCATTTTCCTCATCATTGGCTGATCGATATAATTTTTATTTTTCACAAATGTCGGCTTACCGTCATGGCCTTTAACGACGTAGAGGGCCATACCGTGTTTCTCTTTTACTGGCTCGTATAATGCTTTGTAATCAGTGGAAAGCCAGTTGGCCATTATCAACGGTTCATCGCCGATATTCACCATGATATGGCCGTAATTCGGCGGATAAATAATTTTGTCCCCTGCCGTCCCTTCGATAGCCAGGACAGTGATCAGATTTTGGAACTCCAGATCCATTTTCTGCAGCAGGAATAATCCCCGGCCGTGCAGCACTTCATATAATTCAGGATGGGCGATCGTAGTACCGGGAATATTGGCATGATAATGCCCTATGGTTTTATTGTATTCTTTTCCCAGCATCATGGACGGCAGAATCGTGATGTCGTAAGTCAGGTGATGATTCTTAATTATGCTTTCATGCTCTGCCAAATGCACTCCCCCATAAACTTCATAAGTTATTTCCGCGGGAGATTTCACATCAGGTTCGAGGAGTGCTACAGTCATTTCAGAAAATTTGCGGGAAAAACGCCGCTGGCCGTTTGCCACAGCCGTCGGGTTTAATTTTAAATGATAATGCTCGTCTACTTCCACCGGCAACCCCGATGTTTTTCTCAAATTAATCATAATAGCGTTTAGTGGGTAGCGTCGAGCGTTTAGATCTATACCCTAAACGCTAAGCCCTATACCCTAATTAATTACTGCCTTAATTCTCCGCACTCCGGCTGACACGGCTTCTTCTTTCGCAATCTTGAATTTACCAATTATCCCAGTATGCTCCACGTGAGGGCCACCGCAAAATTCCCGCGATACTACTTCGTCAGATTTGGGATCAAAAACCGTGTAGATGGAAACTGTATCCGGATATTTCTCGCCAAACACGCCGATTGCCCCAAGTTTTTTAGCCTCCTCCAGCGGTAAAATTTCCTTTTTCACTGTCAGATCGCGTTCGATCCAGCCGTTTACTAATTTTTCCACTTCTTGCTTTTCTTCATCCGCCATCTTCTTATCATGAGTAAAATCAAAGCGCGTGCGTTCTTCGGTAATATTGCTCCCCTTTTGCCAGACATTCTCGCCCAAAACTTTTCGCAAAGCCGCGTTCATAAGATGCGTGACTGTATGCAAGCGTATAATTTTATCCGAATGCGAGGCAAGTCCGCCTTTGAATTGCCCGGCGGAGGCCGTGCGGGAAAGTTCCTGGTGTTTCTTGAATTCTTCTTCGAACTCAGAGGGATTGGCAACTACTGTAAACTCTCGCGTTAATTCAAAAGGGAAGCCGTAAGTCTGAAATAAATCAAAAGCTTGCTTGCCGGTGATATTTTCCTTGCTTTCCAAAATTTTCATGCCCTTGGCTAAAGTTACCCGGAATTTAGTTTCTTCTTTTTTTAATTCATCGATAACCGCCGAATTCTTCAGCTCCGGATAAATTTCTTCGTATTCCGAAATAATCACATTCGCAATTTCAGGCGTGAAATCATGATCTATCCCAAGCTTTTGTCCGTAAGTAATGCTGCGCCGGATGAGTCTGCGTAACACATAGCCGCGGTCCTTGTTCGAAGGAGTCACTCCGTCCGCGATCAAAAATACGGCGGCCCGCAAATGATCCGCGATTATCCGTTCCGACTTGGTATCCTGTTTGTCGGCCAGCGATCTGATCTTCAGTATAATTGGCGCAAATAATTCCGTATCGTAAACATTGTCTTTATTCTCTAAAATCGAAGTAACTCTCTCCATGCCCATGCCGGTGTCCACATTTCTTTGCTTCAAAGGTTCAAACTTGCCTTCCGCGGTTTTGTTGTACTGCATGAACACATCGTTCCAAATCTCCACCCACTGCTTGTCTTCCGGATCAAATTTTTGCGGCGGCTGTTCTTTTCCGATCCAATAAAACATTTCCGTGTCCGGTCCGCAGGGTCCAGTTTGTCCTGGCGGTCCCCACCAGTTATCTTTTTTTCCAAGATATGCTATGCGATCGTCTTTAAATCCCAATGACTTCCAGATTTTTGCCGACTCTTCATCTTTGGGCGCATCTTCGTCGCCAGCGAAAATTGTAACTGCTAATTTTTCTTTCTCCAGAGCCAGCCATTTTTCGTCAGTTAAAAATTCGTAAGACCACTTGATCGCGTCTTCCTTCCAATAATCACCTAATGACCAGTTACCTAGCATTTCAAAAAAAGTATTATGAATATTGTCGCCGACTTCGCCGATATCATCGGTGCGAAAAGATTTCTGGACATTAGTCAGGCGTTTTCCAGATGGATGCTCTTGGCCCAGCAAAAAAGGGACCAACGGATGCATGCCCGCTGTGGTGAAGAGTACTGTGGGATCATTAGCTGGTACCAATGGCGCTGATGGTATTACCGCGTGCCCTTTTTCCTCGAAGAATTTCAGGTATTTTTTACGTAGTTCGTTCGAATTCATGATTTTAATTATAACACAAAACCCAAGCATTCGCTTGGGTTCTATAACCTAATCATCTACAACCTAAGCCTATTTCAACAACTCTAAAGCCTTATCCATCTGCGGATCTTTGCTGGCCTTTATGTCTTCAGCTTTTAATTCTACCTTTACATCCGGTTCCAAGCCTTTCTTATCAATTCCCCTGCCTTTAGGCGTAAACCATTTAGCTACGGTGATTTTGATTTCCGCACTGGCCTTAAGATTTTCCAATTCCTGCACAGATCCTTTACCAAAGGTTTTTTCACCGACCAGGGTCGCTATACTGTAATCCTGCAAAGCTCCGGCGACGATTTCAGAAGCAGAGGCTGATCCGCCATTGACCAGAATAATGGTTTTGATTCCTTTCAATCGCGGCACACCTGTAGTCTTATAAACTTTTTCGTTTTTATCAAAACCAATTTCTTTTACCGCCACCTGTTCTGAATCTACCCAATTGGAAATAGTGCTGACAGCAGTTTCCAGGTATCCGCCTGGATTGTTGCGCATATCCACGATCAGCCCGGAATAACCGCCCTTGCTGATGGTATCGATCGCACGGTCAAGCAGTCCTTTCGTATCATCGCCGAACTGATTAAGCTTGATCAGGGCAATCTTTTTTCCGTTCACATCTTTCGTTTCAAACTTTACGCTTTTAATCTCAATTTTGCCGCGGACTATAATGAGATCTTTCGGGACAGTTTGGCCTGGGTGAATAATTTTCAACTTAACTTCTGTCCCGGCTTTGCCGCGAATCTTGCTTACCGCATCGTCCGTGGACATACCCGCCGTACTTTGTCCATTTACTTCCAAAATTGCATCTCCGGCCAGAAGTCCGGCGCGTTGCGCTGGAGTGTCTTCCAGTGGAGCTATAATCACGATCTGATCATTTTTCTTGCCAATTTCCGCGCCAATGCCGCTGAAAGATCCCTGCAATTGTTCTTGGAATTTTTTCGCATCATCTGGTGTGAAAAAACTGGTATATGGATCGCCTGTGGCAGCCACCAGCCCCTGCACCGCACCATACATGAGTTTCTGTTGATCCAGCGGCCTGTCCGCGTATTTGCTGTTGAGCAAATCCAATGCATCCCAGAGCAACGAATAGTCAGCAGTAGTGCTGGGCGTATTGCCTTTAACGATAACAATCTTGCCGCGATTGACTTGCAACTGGCCTTTGCCGGACATATAGCCTAAACCAAAAATTCCCAGCACGCCGACGACAGAAATTGCAAAAATCGCGATTGTTTTTCTTGCGGACTTTATATCTGAAAGTTCATTCATAAAAATACTTTAGCATAATTGAGGCTTTACGTAAATTCCTGATAGGTCTTAAATGTTATTGACAGCGTTTTATTGGCTTTCTATAATAAAAGCACTTCAGTTACTCCTGCGAAACCAAAGAACAAACGGAGGTCAGTTGAGAAAACCAACTCACCGCATCCGCCCACTCTGGCAAAAGAGCTGCGCCTGGTCTTTCTGGCCCCCTGGAGGTGCGCCTCTTGCAAAGCCCGATGCGAACGACGGATCGATACTGCTTGGAGTGCGAGGCCTTAGCCTCTCGAACCCACACTCGATCCGCCAGGAGGTGGCTCGGAACAAACCAAAATAATATCGGCGTGATTCCTCACGGTCAGGCGTAAATCGCGTCTCCTGGTACCGGCACAAGCACAAACTACGCAGTTTGTGTAGGAGATTCCTCCTCGCGGCTCAGGCCTTCTCGTCCACGCACCCCAACGGTCGCAACACTTCCCACGTTGCCACCGTTTTTCTTTGTGCTTAATGGACTGTTTTTTTGTGCCTAAAAATATTCACAAGTAAAACCAAATACATCCGCAGATTGATGCCCAAATAAATAAATTGATTAAAAACCCAATTGTGCTGCTGGGCGTAGTGTTTGCGGTAAAAAATTTTCATGGCTGTATGCGCCCATTTGATCGTACGCAGTGGGAGAGTTTTTGACGCACCATATTTGTAGTGCATAATTTCAGCTTTGGGGTAATACATAATTTTATGTCCTTTTTCTTTGATCCGCCAGCACCAGTCCAAATCCTCACCGTACATAAAAAATTCTTCATCCAGCATGCCGACCTGGTCAATTACGGATTTGCGCACCAAAAAGTAAGCACCCATAATCGCATCCACTTCTACTTCCTGATCAATCGGCGATGTAATATTGTAGTCACTGAATTTTTTCAACCCAAACAATCGCAAAAAAGAATTTACAGGATTTGGAAACTTGCGGCGGCAAGCTTTATCCAGTTCGCCGCTGAGCAACATAACTTTCGCTCCCAATGCACCCACTTCTGGATAAGCATCCATATACTTCACGGAGGTATCAAAAGTATCGGGTTTGACTGTGGTGTCCGCGTTGAGCAATAAAATCAATCGCCCATTCGCCTGCTTTATTGCGACATTGTTACCCTTGGAAAATCCCAAGTTCTTTTGATTATCCAAAACTTTCGCTTGAGGAAATTGTTCACGGATCATTTCAACTGAACCATCCTGGGAATTACTGTCCGTCACAATTACTTCAAATTTGTAATCGGTTTTGGATGCAAAAACAGACTCAAGACATTTCTTGAGCAGTTCGCGTTCTTTATACGTGATAATTATGACTGATAAATCCATTGTGTTGCTATTATAGCCGAAATTCGATAATATTCTAAGTACTTCGCAATCAGATGGAGGATTCATGCGTGGCTTTCTCTTGGCATTACTCGTCGGCGCCTTCGTTTTCGGAAACATGGTTCGTCTGCTCAATCCACGACTGCCGGTACGAAAAGATCCCGTCGACAACTGGGACTTGCTGTACGCATTCATATACTGGCCGGTGTATACTGGCGTGCTCTTTCCAAGTTTGTCTGCCGGACTGCTCTACCTTTTGTCAGGCAATCTGGAGCCAGCAGGTCGGTCGGCGCTCAGAATGATTGCTGGCCTATTCATCTGGAATCCAGTTCAGTTCGGCAAGCAGGGACTTACTTTTGTCTGCTGGCTGTTGTGGGGCAGTTGGATGTTGAGAAGTGCCTCTATCGAGCCACAAGTATTCTGGCCTTTATTCATGGTTGGGACGGTACTGTGGCTGTTCCTCGGGCCAGCCATCCTGTGGCTCTTGATCTTCGGAGTCTGCCAAGTCCGATCAGGGCATCAACTGAAGCTTGGATAAGACATCCTTCCGGGCTTCTTTTTTTTATCTATACTGCGTTTTTTTAAAATTTTCGGAATTTGGCGGAACAGTTCGGGAATTACTTTTAAAGTGCTGGTTTCAAAAACAACGATATAACCAAGCATGGCCAGTTCACGCAAAACAAATGCCGGATGCCAAATGTGTTTGGCGTTCTTAATATACATCAAAATATGGTTTTTGTAATTCCATTTCAAAACCTGATGATTCAGTTTTTTGTGATGCTTAATAAATTTCCATAGATGCAAATACCCGCCCTCGCTCTGTCCTGCTGTCCGACCATGGTATGCAGTGGCAGTCGGCACATAAATATTTTTGTAACCAGCGTTATTAAATCGCCAAGATAGATCGACATCTTCCCAGTACATAACAAAGTCTTCGTCAAAATACTCTTGTTCAAACCTTACTTTTTCCAAAGCAGATTTTCTATACATCGGTCCCGCTCCTGAAACGCCAAACACTTCTTTTTGGTTATCATACTGGCCGCTGTCTGCTTCCAGCTGTCCTCTATCTTTGGCTCTTCCTGATGAGGATATGGTTATTCCTGTGGTATCGATAATATTTAACTTCTGATTTTTTTGAAAATCATAGCGAAGAATTTTACCGGCAGCGGCGGCAACTTTTGGGTCATCAAAAACCTTGAGCATTTCTTCTATATAATTAGGTTCCAATAGCAGGTCATCATTGACCAACTGGATAAATTCTCCTGTCGAATTTTGGATTCCCAGATTCATGCCCTTGGCAAAAAACAAATTAGCTCCAGGCTCAATTATTTTTATCGAGGGATAATTTTTAGTTAGAATTTCTTTAGTGCCATCGGTAGAATCATTCAAAACTGCAATAACTTCCAAATCTTTATAAGTCTGCGCAAAAATCGCATCATAAACCGGCTTTATGAGAAAATTCTTGCGAAATGGCAGAGTAACAATACTAACTTTCATGACTGACAATTAAATAACCCGCAAATAGCAACATTAAATCCAAATACATTTCGGCGCGGACTGTGAAGGATAGGTATACGGTCATTACTATAAAAAACATAGAGTAGGCGTAAAGATTGGTAGACAGAAAATTCGGCGAAGTTTTCCAGTAATACCAAACTAAAGTTAAAATTGCCGCGATCAAAAATGGAATAACATAAAATGCCGCGTCTCCAAAATCCTGCACAAACGGGAACAAATAAGTGCCCGTGTTCCACCAGGAATAAAATATTGCACCCAGGTCATAATGTGATTTGAATTGGTTCAAAGCCGGAATAGCTTTGCCGAAAATATTCGTAAATGGATCCAGCGAAACCTTGCCGTGCTGGATCGGATGATTTCGATAATAAATTTCCGCATGCAGTAATGCTTGCTGGTTGAAGGAAACTCCGATGTAGATGGGAACGAACGCTTTTTCTATTGGATTGTAATGGGACTCATTAATCCCGGTCACAGCACCGAGATACCCAGGGCCATAGCTTTTATATTGGCGGATAAGCGGCACTGCGGCCAGGACCACGATCGATACCAGTAAAAAAGCCGGGTAAAACTTAATCGCCTGACGCAAATTCGGTTTTCTCATGAGCAGATACAAAGCCATAATCCATAAATCAATAAAGAAAATCTGAGTCCGGGATGCGTATAAAATCAAAAATACTGTCCCGACCAGACAGATAGTTACCAAATCCCAATGCCTGCGCCAGGAAAAATTTTGCCGAAAGATCAAAAAAAATGAAAGCGGAATAAATACTCGCGCCAACTGGGCCACGTAATTTATAAGGCCGGGAACTTTTTCATCCGCAGCAAACCGAAACACATCCGGATCTGGGGCCAAAAGCGGAAAATTTCCCGCCCGTTTATAAAACATATATAAACCGACCAGCGAAACGGCGAACAAAAAATAAATCAAATAGCGAAGTTTTTGTTCCGAAAGGTTCTCTCGTGCAAGCAATTTTATTTTCATCCACCAGGGATATCTTTGCCAGACTTTATCGAAAACCAAAAATCCCAAAACAAAGCTTCCTAGGGAAACAAAAATCAAATACCAATATTTCGCAGGCCAGAGCCATTCTAATTCAGACAAATGCAGTTGGGAGATTGCAATCGCTATAAACCATGCTGACAGCATCAGCCATAAAGGAGCCAACTGGTATTTACCACGTAAAAATTGCCAGAAAGATGCAACAGAAACAATCGTAAAAATTGTAATAAGTAATGTCTGCATTATTTTAAACTCTCCAGTACTTCCAATGTTTTTCTGGCTGTATTCTCCCAAGTAAACTGCTTGGCTCGTTCCAGGCCTTTCGCGATCATCTGCAGGCGCAAATTATTGTCAGCAATAACTTTTAGCAACCCGTCAGCAATCGAGTCAATGGAGTTGGGATCAACTAAAACTCCGGCGTCCCCCACCACCTCAGGCAATGAGGAGAGATTCGAAACTACGACCGGTACACCAGACGCCATGGCCTCCAAAGGCGGAATCCCAAATCCTTCGTACAGGGCCGGTAGGGTCAAAAGCCTGGCCCCGGCGATCAAATAGGGTAAATCTTGTTTAGGGATATAATCTAAATATTTAACCGAACCGTCAATCCCGGCGGTTTTTACTTGCTTCAAAATTGGCTCCCAAAGCCAACCACGCCCGCCGGCAATGATCAGTTTTTCCTCTATATGATTTTGTTCTTTTATTTTTTGGTAGGCTTCCACCAACCTCGGAATATTTTTGCGGGGCTGGATAGTTCCCACAAACAAAATATATTTCTGATATATCAATTCATATTTATCCAAAATCGGTTGGACTTCTTCATAATTGATGGGACGGAAACCATCTGCCAGTCCTAAAGGTGTCACAGTAATCTTGTCCGGATCAGTTTTATAGGTTCTGATCAGATCGTCTTTAGTGGCTTGGGAAACAGAAAGTAACTTCACCGCGTGTTTGGCTGCAAACCGTGAGCTGAATTTCTGGTAGTAATTCATAAACCCGGTATAAATACCTTCAAATAATTCATAAGCGATATCATGAATAGTTACCACGGATTTTTTGGCATGAATCAAGGGCAGCGTTGCTGCCAAAATCAACAATATGTCAACCGGATGCCAGAGCATTTCCCAGGAAATTCTAATTTGTGTCCAGAATTTGGGAAACGGAATCACTTTAATCTTAAAGTTTTCCGGCAAGTCGTAAAACCATTGCTGGGGTTCCGTCCGAAAATATAAAATATAGTGATTTTTCGTATCAAGTTTGGCTAAGTTGCGTATCAATTCGGCAGCATAGCGTTCGGGGCCGGCGGGGTTTGGCGTATTCGCCCGTTCTGCTTCGATTCCAATCGTCATGGTATTTCAATCTTCTTTCTGAAGTTAATCGTGTCCTTAACCAATTCCCATTCTTCTTTGTGAAAAAATCTGACTAATAATAATGTCGCGAAGTAAATCAACGCCCCCACCGCAGATAAAATAAATAAGTTATACGAGCGTAAATAATAAACCACTCCGCCCATGACCAGGCCAGCGACGACAGGTTTTATAAAATTACCGAGGTAATTGAAATCAATAATTTTGGTCTTAACTATATACGTGTATCCGACTAACTGAATAAGCTCGCTTACAAAAGTAATTATGGCGGCCATCACAAATCCGTACTTGGGAACCAAAATTAAATTGGCGGCAAGATTAAAAACTAATGTAAATCCGGTTATAATCGTCGCTGTCTTTGTCCGTTGGGAAATCATAATGGTATTAACCGGCACGTAGATCATAAGCAGCGATCCTCCTGCTATTAAAATCCAGACTGCCGGAGCAGCCGGGGCAAATGAATTGTTTCGAAGAAGAGTTAAAAGTAATTTATCCGCCAACAAATACGCCCCGACGGTTAAGGGTACAGCCAGTGCTATCATGAATCGCGTGTAGATTTCCAAAACCTTTCTTACTTCCGCTAATTCGCCACGGAAAATTTTACCGGCAAAATACGGATAAAGCACTGCTCCCAGAGCGCCAGGCACAAATGCCAATATATCCCAAAATTTATATGCTGCTGTATAGTATCCGCTCTCCGTAAAATTTCTCAAATGAGGTAAAAGTAAAGTATCGATCCGATTGTAAATACTAAAAATTGTCAAAGGGATAAATGGCAGGCTCAAAATGAATAATCGTTTCCAAAAAGCTAATTCGAATTTATAAGTGAAGCGGGCAAACTTGGTATGGACTATATAGCTGTAAACCAAAATATTAAAACTCGCAACTATAACAGGCGTAAATGCCAAAAAAAGAATGCTGCGATGAGTCATCATGGCCAAAATCATCATGCTGGCATTGATTAAGGCGTTTAAAAAATTAACGGTAGCAATAATCTTAAAACGTTCAAATGCATTTATGACTGCCATAAACGGCATAGTCATCGAAGAAAGCAACAATCCAGCGGAAGTTACCAGCAAAGCCCGCTCCACTAAAAGCGGATAATGTGCGGATAAAACAATCGCCGCCATGATTGAGGCAAACGTTAAACCTAAAAGAAACTGAATGCCAAAATAGTTGGTTAAATATTTACCAGTTTCGTCCCTATTCTCACTCATTTTTTTGATCACGAGCTGTTGAATTCCCAAATCTACAAAGAATGTAAACACGACTAAGTAAGCCGTCTGCAATCCGTATTGCCCTGTGGCACTAGGACCTAAATAATTCAACAGCCTGAAATAAATGAAAACCAGGACAATTGCTGAGAGTACCCTGGAAGTGATCAAACTTAATATATTGCGTCCGATATGTAACATGCGTAGTTAATTATAGCTGATTTTAACCGTGGATAAAAGGGTCGAAGAATATTAGGATTGGCACAAAGGTAGCAAACAAATACCAATGGACAATCTATTTTAAGCGGCTACAATATATCCATGAATTTGCTTAACAAAACCAGCATATGGCTGTTGGTGAGCCTGTTACTACTTTTTGCCTGGGATATTTATTTATATTACAAACCGAAAAAAGACAGAGGAACATGAATCGTCAATACTTAATAATTACAATCTTGGTCCTGATAGTCCTGGGTTTTGGAATCCAGGCTTTTGTAAATCGAGTGGGCCCGCCGGGCAACACACCGACCAAGACAAACCAACCAACAACTCCCCCGCCCCTCCCTCCTCCACCCACGAGTCTCAAGCCAGCGGCGAATCCAAACCCTGCGCCAAAACTTGCCTCTCCGGTTGATAAACCAGATCAGCGCATGACGAAAAAACCATTCGGAATTTATATAACGAAAGCTAATTCTCCTGTTCAGCCGGAAAAATTCTCTGGCTATCACACCGGCACTGATTTTGAAACTTTTGCCGAAGAAGCAAACATCGAGGTTCCATTGTATGCAATTTGCGATGGAAAAATTTTACAAAAAAGAACAGCCACGGGTTACGGTGGAGTCATGGTCCAGGCTTGTATGATTGATAACCAAGCTGTAACTGTGATCTACGGTCACGTGAGCCTGAAGAGTATCGCAAAAAATGCCAGGGATAATTTAAGTAAGGGAGAAAAAATCGGGGTCTTGGGCCAGCCACCCGGTGAAACCGACGGCGAACGCAAACATTTACACCTCGGAGTTCACAAGGGCAGCGGCATAAACATTCTAGGTTATGTGCAATCCCCATCTTTGCTTTCAAACTGGCTGGATTATCAAAAACTCCATTAGTACTTTTACACCAATGACATTTTGAATAATAAACCTATTATGTCTTTATGAAAAAACATCAAACGACTGATACTCAACACATAGCGCATGCTGAAAAATGGCTTCAAGATCATGGCAAGCCGAAATATGAAGATCTGATACGTCTGGCCCATAGCCCATATATCGAAGATAAAGAAGAGCTTCAGGAATATGCCAAGCTATATAACTTGGAATTGGATCCGGATAACCCGGATGCGTCCGCCGCTCAGCTTTGGTCTGCTATGGATTCTTCCCCGGATACTTTTGAATAATCCGAATTATTTTTTCTTTTTCAAATATTTTTTGCCCTTGAGTTTCTCGGGTAGCAAATCTTCTTTAGGATACAATTCATAACCTTTGTGATAGCCAAGCTCTTTCATAAGCTTGGTGGGGGCATTGCGTATCATTAACGGGACTGGCAAGTTACCAGTTTCTTTTACATCATCTACTGCTTCGTAGTAGGCGTTATACGAATCGCGATTTTTCGTAGCATTAGCAAGATATGCCACACCGTGAGATAAATTGATGGCGCATTCCGGATAGCCGATAGTTTCGCAGGCTCGAAAAACATCATTGGCCAGTTGCAACGCGACTGGATCCGCAAGACCAATGTCTTCCGATGCAAACACCACCATGCGCCGCGCGATAAATTTTGGGTCCTCCCCTGCTTCCACCATCCGAGCCAGATAATACAACGCTGCGTCCGGTTGCGAAGCGCGCATGGATTTTATGAAAGCGCTGATGGTATTGTAATGTTCTTCCGCTTTTTTATCATAACGCAGATGTTTGCTTTGCAGGGTATTTTTCAGATTCTCTATAGTAATATCTTGATAAAAATTCGCGGTGTTCTCCAACATAGTGATGGCTTGCCTGGCATCGCCATTGGCCATGCGGATCAGCCAATCCTTCGCGTCTTTGCTCAATTCAAATCCAGTTTGATCGATAACCTGGCTCATATCTGATTCCGACAATTCATTTAGCACAAACACTCGGCACCGTGATAAAAGAGCGGGTATAACTTCGAAGCTGGGATTCTCAGTAGTAGCTCCGATCAAAGTCAAAACCCCGTTTTCTACATAAGGTAAGAGAAAATCTTGCTGTGCTTTGTTGAATCTGTGAATTTCATCTAAAAATAAAACTTTAGGTTTCTGACCGCTAAGCAAATCTGCTTTCTTTTCTACAATTTTTTTAATATCATCCTTGCCAGCTGACACTGCGGAAAGTTCATGATAGTCAGCACCCAATGTATTGGCATAAATCCGCGCCAAGGTGGTTTTACCGACTCCAGGTGGTCCCCAAAGGATGAAGCTGAAAAGATGCTTGTTTTCTATGGCAATTCGAAGTGGCCTATCAGGACCGACTAAATGTTCCTGACCGACAAAGTCTTCAAGACTCTTAGGGCGGATTTTTGATGCAAGGGGTTCGGACATAGAGTTAATATAGCACACCCCAGCAGTTGCTCCCCTCCCTTTCAGGGAACGGTTAGAGGATGGTTACATCTCAAAGAGGAGGGGTGAGGCAGCTGGCTAATGCTTTTAGAACTCAAAAAGCGGCCTTGAAGCCGCTCTTTATCTCGCCCACTTAAGGGCACAAATGATTGTTAAAGACATTATACTCCTATACGGAAAAAAGTGCGCAGATGAATGGTAACAAAAAGCCGAAGTACTATACTTCAGCCTTATGTTCACTAAGTATCCTACTTCATCACTTCCCCTATGGAGTGGAGATTGAGATCAGGGTCTGGGACTGTGACCACCTGGTCAAATCTGAATCCAAAGTCAGTGAATAGCTGCTGGGTGGTAAATGGTCTTAAGGTAGTATCAAAGACCAGGTAGATGGTGGGACCTGAA
>DASWFI010000150.1:0-29954 GCA_036394315.1 Patescibacteria group bacterium | reverse complement strand
TTACCCATCATTACGGCAGACAGAGAGCCTATATCAACTCCCGCCTCCATCGTAGTAGTAACACTCAAAAGATCTATCTCCTCTACCTTCTGAACCTCATTTTCTGTAACACGTCCCTGAAAAAGCCGTTGTCTTCTTCGTGCATCCTCTTTGTCCGTCTGTCCGGTCAATTCTTCACAATGAAGGCGAAAGGGATCGATAAAGCGTGAAAGGTATGCGAGATAGACATAATAGTTTTCAAGATTCTCAAGATCATTTTTCGACAGGTTATCCGGGCTTGCCAACGGCCTGGTGCAATTACTGCAAATACCTGCGCTGGGATGGAGATGTGGCGTACTACAGGTACTGCATTTCCATACCCTGTCACCTACACAGGCCGGAACAAACACCAGGCCCCTGCCGGTCAATAAAATGGATGTCTTTGAAGTAATAATACGATTGCCTACAAGAAAATCAAGCACCGTGTCCCGAATAGCATCGGGCATTTTCCACAAACTGAATCCAAAAACCTTTCGGGCATATCTCCACATCTTAATCGGAAAACCGTCCGCCTGATTTCTATAGTAACCTTCAATACGCCATGATTCACCTAGGATGCGTATGGAAGTGTTGATAAATTCCTTAATCCTTGGGTCCGGATGCTGGGCTTCAGTTTCGATCCTACCCTGCACCAGGGATTCTAGGGATCTTTTGTTGTGGGCAAAAAATGTCACTAGGATCTCCTTTCGTGCAGCTACCATGATTTTTCGCTGCAGCTCCAGATCCAGCGCGCCTTCATGAAGCAGAGTTAATTCAGATTTTGAAAAATCAAAGCTTTTTGTCCAGCCCTCATTAATCGTGGGTTGGGGACCGCCTGGATTCATGCCAAGATCAAACAGCTTATTAATAACGTCCGATTCAATACGCTCAACCCTAACTACGTTTTTCGACTGGAGAAATGCATTAATTTCAGCAACATGCTCAGTTTCTCCGAATGTCCAATAGTTTTCTATTAGTTCGGTGATGGATCTATAAGCCGGGCTCGATTTAAGTTGTTTGTACGTTGCAATTTCAGCCATGCTCATGGATTTAATATCTTCAAAGCGCTTTCTAATAATATCCTTTTCGCCGGATCTTAGCTCCAGGCTGTTGAGCAAGACGGCCCTGAAAGTATCCCTGTAATGATCCAATTCAATACCAGCGGATAGTTTTGCCGCCGCAGATCTGCTATCCGAAAAAAGCACCAGTTTAGCATCTTCCGCTTTTCCAGAAAATCGTTTCATGGCGTACATCAACGAGTCGGCCATCAATTGATTGACCTTTTGGATACCGGTGTAATGCCGCTGAATTGGGGTAAGGCTACCCGAATTGCTTTCGCTATAGTCACAGTTGTAGCAATGGTGCGGGAACTGTTGGGCATAATCCTTATCAGGTACATATATAAGCATCTTACCAATGGTGGTTTTGCGAAAAGAGCCATCGTTAATATCTAAACTACAGGCTTTCCATTGCTTTTCGGCTTTATCCTCTGATGGATATATCGTATGAAAACGGTTGACATCCTGGAAGACATCTTTTTCAATAGAAAGAAAGCGCCCATCGTCTTCTATTTTTTCCCAGCCGCCCAGGTATATTTCGCCGCATTGTCTGCAAACCACCAGTTCAAGTACAATGCATCCACAACGACACATCGCTTGCGGGCTTCTATACAACTTGCCAATTGTCCTTTCCGCGAAGCGGTACGTTTCAGGTACCTCACTGCACTGTGGGTTGGCACACGCCCAAAGCCCTTCGATGTTCCGGAAAAAATAATGCGCCCTGACCGGTTGAAGACTGTCTCCTTTCTCATTCTTTAGCTGACCAAGACCTATCAATAGGCCTTCTAGACCTGCCATCGCAGACGGATCATCTCCGAAAATGGACTCGGCGATAACCCTGCTTTCCATTGCAATGGTAGCGACAGCTTGCAGGCGGCCTATTATTCCGTCCTTTTCAAACAGCGCAGAAATCTCTGACTCAGATAGACTGTTTTGTTTAATGCTGTGGTATTGCTTCGCATCCAGTAATGGAAATTCGGCAGTCGAAGTCTTCTTATCATCACCGATGATCGTGAACTTTTGATCATAACTGTCTTCCGAGAATCCAAAAAAACCCGTTAGAAATTTTCGTGAACGTTTTGTAGGTTGCATAGAGGCGCTCGAACAGAGAAACTGAACCTGCGGCGAATCCGCGGTAAGGCCGAGGCGTAGCAAAAGCATTCTAATCAAATAGGCCACCTCAGTCCCGGCCGTACCGCGGTAAGAATGCAATTCATCTACAACTAGGTGAAATACATTCGCCGGATCTGCCTGTAACCAAGCGCGTGTCAAATCAAAGATATCGTTTTCGAGCTCGCGCATCAACATAATATTGAGCATCGAGTAGTTGGTAACAAGAATATCCGGCGGCGTATCCTGCATAGTCCATCGATCCCAATATTCGGCATGCACACCAACGTCCATGTTAGGAATATCATAGAGATAGTCCGGGTCCTTTTTTTGACTTGCGAACCGCTTGGCTGCGGACCAATCGGTGGAAAGACTCTTCAGGTGTGCCTTGCGCTGGTTTTTATTTGCGTCATTTCTGCGTCCACTCACCGGTGTATGCCCCGTGTATCTGCCAAAAGTAATTCGCTGACCATCGAACTGCCGATCAAGAAACTCAATCACTTCCGAATTACTTAAACCTTTTCTAAGCCTTCGCATTTGATCCTCCGCTAGGGCATTCAGGGGATAGAGAATTAGACCTCGGACTGCAGGTAATTTCGTCGTTTGCCGGCTCCCTTTCTCTTTAAACACATTGTGCAATAGGGGGAATAAAAAGCATTCAGTTTTACCAGAGCCAGTACCTGTGGTAGCAACAATATGCTTTCGGTTTACAATCGCCTCTTCCATTGCCTTATACTGATGTGCATATATTTTGCTTTCCTCGCCATCTCTGTCGGGGAACAATCCCTTTCTTGCGAAATCCGCGAACTGTGGGTCGAGATTCAATTTCCGGCATGCTTCCCCAAGCGTGCAATACTCATCATATTTTCGAACCAGCTCTATGATGGGCTCTTTGCAGATCGTATCTTTCTCCTTCAACAGCGCTTTTCTTTCTTCTTCCAGTGGTTTGTATTTAAAGGGGATACCTGTGTCTATGTATTTTAAATAGATGCTTCGTAATTCTTGCCAGACTGCAAAGGGGTTATTCATTTTATTTGAATTGCGTTGTGAAAAAATTTATTAAATACTGCGAATTCCTTTTTGGTCATGTAATACTTCCGAAGCGTGATGTCGACATGAATATTATCTGAAAGTAACGTGTTGATGGAAAGAAGGCGCTCTAAAGCGACGGGAAAAAAATGTGTTTGTATGACAAGCAACTGCTTTTCTTTGATGTAATAAATACCCAGTTCCTTATTGTTCTGTATACGGCTCCAAAGAACGGCAAGTGAAAATCCATCCAATTGCTGTCTGCGCGCGGGCACGGATTTCCACTTCCCGTTTGGCAACCTGATAACTTTTGCAGAAAAATGTTTTTCCGATTTTTTATACAAACCGCAAGCGGTCAAGGGCCTATCAGCTTGCACCCACATAGAGCGCTCGTTAAACTGAAAGTAGCCCGAGGGGTCGAAAATTTCTTCTTGGCTCCAGGAGTCTATTAGCTTTCCTAAGGGTGGAATGAGTGTTAATTGTTTAAGTAAGTTAAAAGGTGTTAATGTGAGCCCCAATATTCTACAAGCGTCAATCACCTTCGGCGAACCTCTGTATAGCGAAATGCCTGGCACTGGCTGACCAAGGCGAATTTCCTGAAGTATTTCGTTCATGGCGGAGGAAGAGTGACAAACCAAGACTTTTTCACTGTGAGAAATTGCGGCGGCAGGTGACACACGGAATCGGTTATCGCCATAATACTCAATTACGCCCCATCTAAGAAGGGGATAAAAAACATCATACATTGCATACCTGCTGTCATCGTTCCTTTCAGGTTTTGCCAGAGCTCTTTTACAGATCCGCTCAATAGTTTGATAAGAGCGGAATTTATCCGCTTCAAAATAAAAGGATTGCAGGATTCCTTTGATTATGTCCGGAGGAGCAATCATGAAAAATAGGAATTCATTGAAGGAATAGCGAATTCAGCGGAATGATTGAGCAGGACTTGTACTGGTAGGAAACGGTCGTCTTTTTCAATTTCACTGTTTACATGTGAAAACACTGGCATAGCCCCCCAATGCTTAAAACTGTTTATTAACAACGGAACACCAAATCCGGGCTCCTCGCCTTTTTCAATGGGAATACCGAAAATCCACAGATTCTCTGGCCACGGGGTTTGAAGACCGGGCAGGGTTTTACGTAAACCAACAATTAAATCCAGTAATGGCCTTGCGTAACATTCGATAGGCGCCATGTTAATGTCTTCCAGCAAAAGAAAATGAATAATCTCTGGATTATCATGCGCAGATTGCCAAATTTCGGATAACCCGTTGTCATAAAATGACTCAAACTTGAGCCAATCTGCTTCAACCTGCTGAATAAACAATTTACAATTATTGGAATATAGCGCAATCAAACGAACAAGCAGGGGATTAGTACAGAGTACAGCCCTTTTATCTCTTAACTGAAAAAGTGCCTTTCTGCTTTCCATGAAGCCCAGATCTTCTTGTTCTAACAAACCTTCATAGCGCTTGATAAATGCAGGGAGATCCCCAAAGGGAGTGCCTTTTTTTTCGAACTGCTGTAGCTCAAAAGTCACCAAGGACTTTTGTGCGATCGGTACTGAAAGCACCGGCAGACCGACGTCCGAGACGGAAGTTGCAATCTTAATATCAGCTATCAGGCGATCTTTGTTGACCTGAACAAAGTCGACGTCTTTTGACAAATTGTTTTTTTGAATCGACAGCCTTTCAATTTCCTGTCTTAAAGCTACGGCTTCTGAGGATAATTGACTGCATTCGGCCTGTAGAGCAGATAACTTTTCTTCAAGTGGGATCTTTTCCGTCGCAATCAGCTCCGCTCTTATCTCCAGTAATGAGTTGGAAAAAATTTGCTGAAAAGAAGGGGAATTTTCAGACAACAATTCCAATTCCTGACGTGTCAACAGTAAGCTGTCTGTTAGCTTGACAACTCTGCTCAATTTTGCCTTATCAAGACTTCCATTGTCCAACCGATCAAGTAGTTGGGGTAGTTGCTGCACATCCATAGGATACTGCAATGTTTTTATGTATTTTTTAAACCAAATTGCTAGATGAGTGTTAGTACTGCAATCAATTCTTTGCTCAACTTCTGTAGGTCTTTCTAGGAGATACTGTTTATCCCCAATGCTAACCACAGGGGGCGAAGCCTGGTAACGATTGATATCTGGTTCTTTTGCAGAAACAACCTCATTGCCAGAGAGCTTAAATGGTCCATATAAAAAGGAAGAATTCTGAATATAAAAATTATCCGTGGCTTCTGTAATATAGGCTTTCAATCTGGCCTGATCTACCGCCAGTGGATTGTCTAGTATATCATCCTTTATAGAGAAGACCTCCATTCCCGTCATCTTAATGCGCGATGTGGAATCCAGCCTGATTTCATCCAGGCCGTTTCGATTCTCAACCGGCAGCGTTGAAAACTCCAGCAGATCACCAATTACATACTCTTCTTTCGAAAATAGGTTAAAAGCAATTACATAGCCAGCCGGAGGAAATTCTTCCCTAATGTCATTTTCATCATATGTAAAAACACTTCCTTTTTTAAAGGCCAAAATCTTGATACGAGCATTGTCTTCCCCGCGCCTCATCTCAATTACTCCTTTAACGTTGGGCTGTCTTTTTATATGCATAGGTCAGAGTTGCTAAAGTGAAATTTTGGGCCATGTCTGAGGCAGTAACTTTCCTTCCTAGATTGGCGTTTATCCAAGCCCTTACAGGATGTTGTGTAGGCTCCTGTAATGGATACAACCTGCATCCTTCTAGTTTTGGATTATCGCTTATGGTCATTTTACTAAAATCCCATCCGAGTGAAAGGGAGGCCTCGTCTGTGTAGGCGTCTGTTGAAACAAGAGAAAAACAATGGTCACGATAATTGGCCGTACGCACCTTATAATCTCCTGGGAGTGCTGTGTGTGGATCGTAATTCACTGGCCTGCTTTCAAATAAAACGGTAAATTTTTCGCAATAGTTAATCTGCGGACCAAACCCTGCTAGGAATAAATTGCCCCGACTCAGTTTAATACCACCGATTAACGATACTGGATTTATACTATAACAATAAGCCGCCAGCGGATGTGATTTAATAAATGCGGAAATGTGATAGCGAAACAATGTTTGATTGAGTGCAATGGGGAATTTAGCCAAGGAGTGCAGCTCTAAATAGTGATATTCTCTGGGTTTTAACCTGCGGTCAACCAGCAGATAAGCCGTTGTATGAAGACACAAAAACCTGGAGTATTCATATTCTTCTTCATAATCCGGAATAGGGTTAAAAAGCATTATTCCGTTGTAGAAATAGTGGCAATCCGAGAGCGTAAAAAGTTTATGTGAAGGGACCAATGCTCGTTTGGAGTAAAATGCTGGTTGGCTTTCAGTCATCAATAGAACCAGCCTACTGGCTTCATAGTTGATCACTTTGGGGAGCTTAGGCGCTTTTTGACTGGGCAAACATCGCCTTTGCACTACTTCGCCCGACCACGACTGAAAGAAATTGAACAGTTGTTCATAGCACCGTTCACGTTTTAGGGGGTCACTCAAAAGCTGCTCCGCGCGTTCCGAAATGGTTCTTGGAATCCATTCTTTCAATGAGTCATAAAAAAAAACAAAGGGGATATTTTCCCCGGCTATAAAATGTTCCGCAAAAAAAACGGTAAAGTCTTTCAAGTCCTCTGTTTTTAGCAGCAGTTGAGACAGCGGATATTGTACGTAGCGACCATTACCTTGTTTACGTGCCGGTATCTCCAGCTCCATCCCAAACCGCTCTGACAGGAATTGCTTAGCATCATACCAGATTTTCTCCTGGACAATATCCTCGCCAACGGGCATTTTAAACAATCGCTGGAAGTCAACGTTCGGCCCCATTAAAGCTTGCAACCGATAGATATAAGCACGTTCAGTAACGTTATTGGCTTCTTCCATCTGGGTTGCCGCAAAGCACTGCAGGGCAATCAATCCAAAATATTGTGGTATAGCACTGTTCCCCTTGGTCAGCACCGTCCAGTCATCCTTTAAGAGCTCGAAGTTGCTGGGGTGTTGGGAACCGATTAAAGACGCAAATTCTGTCTGGTCAAGAGAAAAAGAGCAGAATTTTGTTGTTGCCCTCTGTGTATAAAATACAAGGGCTCTAGTATTGAAATCGCTATAGTTCATATGTTATGGCGCAGCAGAGATTGCTCAAATTACAAGGACAGGGAACGTCTCGTCAATTTAATCTAGCTCAACAAACCCTGTTAGTCCAAAGAAATTCAATCATTACGTATTTAATTGTTTAGGGCTAAAAAGGTCCGAAAATGATTTAAATATAAGCTATTTTCCATTATCCGCTAATATTCATGGAGTTAAAAAAGGCTTGCAACCGCTACCATTGGCTGATACTGCGTGGCCTTGAAATTCTTTATAACCATTTCAAGCGACAGGTGTAATGAGTATTGAACTATGGGAAAATAGTCATAGCAAGGTTGTCAGAACGATTGAAATCGCGACCCCAAAGATCTTTGATACGTGACTCCGAATATATTTCGGGGAGGGCAAACGGGTGCCTTTTCCCCTGCATTAGAATATCAATCCACCTTGGGAAGGGTACTTTCCTCAGGTAAGACTATATAAATGTACAAAGCCTGTCTGCAATTGTCAACCCGTTAAAACACCCTTTCTGATTAAAATGAAAATGGGTGTTTTTCACCTATCGGGGACAAAAATATGTACGGTATAAGGTAGCTAGCAGGGCTGGCCACCGATAACGAACGATGGTCGGCTCTTCTATCGGCGTAACCACTGGTTATTAAACCATCGCCTTTTTAAGGTCTGCCATTGCCGCTGACGACAAGGAGCCTTTAAAATTAGAGTTCTGGACAAATAAGGTGTAGCGCTGTATACCGGATTCGTTCGCCGTTAAGGAAAGGAGATGACCGTCCTCCAGCAAGAATGGTGTCTGGTTGGCACCGATGATTTCGGTATATAATACTAGCCCGATAATATGCGTAAATGGCAGTAGTGCTGAAGTGAAGGAATCAATAGCTGCCGGTAAATCGTTGCTTAAATCCATAAAGTACAAAAACTGTATTGGGAAATAGAGCAGACCGCATTGATCAGGGTGTATTTGTATTGCCTCGTCTTTAATGCGACCTCTGCCGACAAGACGATAGGTATCTTTAAATTCAACGGGTAAGCCCTGGAATCTCCGTTGCACCTTGTGCTGTGCGCACCACTGGTCCAATGCTTGAATTGAGCCAGCGTCAGCAAATGCTATGGACAGATACTCATCGCTATAACTGGCGATGTGCTTATTTTCATAGACTTCATCCTTCAGCTTTTTTATTGTTTCGATAACCATATTTTCTACAGCCCGATCTGCAATGTACTGGTGCAATTGGCCGGCACAAGGATAGTCATAGCCATAAAAGGTCATGACATTTCTAAGGCGCCGATATTGCTCCCAGGCCAAGCTTCTTTTCTCACTTTCATTTAATTTGGAAAGCTCTACGAATACCAGTTCACCGGTCGGTTCATGGCGTAGGCGGATGTCTGGATTTTTTTGCCCCTGCACTTCTTCCAGAAAATAGACTGAAAAGCCTTGGAGAATATGTCGGCGCGCAATTTCCAGGAAAGGAAAACCCTCGTTGGTAGCTCTTTTTGAGGTTATCTTGCTTATTAACACAGGATAATTGGTGTCGGTAATTTTTAGTTGCCGCAATAATTCGACGAGTTTAACCAAGTCCACGACCTGTCCTTCCCCTACACCCCGGAGCATCGACAAAACGGGATGATTCCGCCCACAATTATTAAAAAAGCCTTTGCCCAATTCGGCTTTCAAAAAGCCCACGGCCTGCTTCCAGTCCTGCTTTAAAGTAGGTGATAGCTGCATGTCCTGTTCAATAAATTGATAGACCATATCCCATCCAAAGACGGAAGAAAGAAGGGGGTATAATTTCTCTGGCAAAGGCAGTCAGTTTTGTGAAATGGAAAATACGCAATTTCTGTCATTTATTGACCCTAAACTGCCGGTGGCCAACTATTGTATGCAGCGCTTTCCAGCCAGCAAACGGCAGAGGATTCACCCTGTACCGTGCCAACATGCTATTTGAGTATAAACTTTTGGTGGAGCCGGTGGAGGCAGTCTACTAGATTGATAAAATGAAATCCCGCCACAAAATTATAATAATATTTGCCGATAGAAAGAGCCAGGAGAAGTAGGAGAATGGGGAAATCGAGCTTCTCGGGGATACATCATTGCCCCGTTCATGGATGAATAATGATCCTCTGCTGAATGGTTCTAAATAGTTGATCCCCGGGAGAAGCCCGGCAATGATGTATCGCCGAGAAGCGCCAAAGCCGGTACAGGAGCCCGGCTATATTCTCCCGCCGCCCGGCTGCGGCTGCTTATACTGGACCCCGCGCCTTTCAATTCGGGTCGCACTGCGACCCGAATCTATGCGGTAAATATTACCGCCCTAAACCCTTCTTCTTTTTCTTCTTCTTGTATGTGCCTGTCAGCTCGTAGGGTACTCCGCCCTCTGTTTCAATATGCATTAATAAAGCCCCCAATATGGGAGATACCCACTGGTTATTTTGGGGAGCGGGTGCGGCTGGTTTCTGGGAGTTACCCCGGATGAGGATGGCTTTCTTCCGGGCCTCCAAAGAAAGCGCCGGTTTAGTTTCCTGGCTTTGCCGTTGGGAAGCAAGTGTCTTTTGCAAGCTGCCCAGGGAGAATTTCCGGTCGATTTGGCTACCCTTGAAACGATCCTTCCCGATCCTGAAGCTGATTCCTTGAAGTTCCTGGGTTTGTCCTTTATACTTGTATTGGGTATGGATACCTTGCGCGATCAATCGCTTTTCCAGGTCGGGCAGGCTTTGGCAATGTGGTAAACTGTCTATGATGGCCTGATAAATCTTGTACCGGTTGACCTCTGACTGGCTGAGTGCTTCCAGGTGGGTTTTGTCCAGGTGCTTGCCTTCTGCCGGGATAAGGTCGTACTTCCGGGTTAACCTTTGGGCGACCTTTTTTCCTCGCAGACCGATCCAGCCGTCTTTGATTGGCTTGCCGTCGTTGTCTACCATATTAGCCAGGATATGCAGGTGCAAATGCGCCCTGTCGGTATGTTTTACGATGGCGTATTGCGTATTGACGATACCCAGTTCCTCCAGGTATTCGCGGGCGATCTGTATCATGGTTTCATCACTGGGTTTTTCTCCAGGATAGAAACTCAGGGCCGCATGAAAACAAGCCTTTTGTTTGGAAGGACGATGCTCACTTTGTGCGATAAAATCCTCGGCCATCAGTTTGTAGTCATATCCCCTTACATCCAGGTAATCCAGCACCTCCGCTCCCGGTTTCTTGGAAACATAACGGCCAGCGTGGTAAAAAGAATGGCCGGGAAATACATTACTCACCATGCTGTAGCTTATTTAAAAGGCCATGAACTTGCTGCAGGCAGCTTTCTGACAGAAGGCGAATGCTGGCAATCCCTTCCGTATTAGCGAGCTTTGTCATTTGGTTAAGGTTATTCGCCATACCCACCAACTGCCGGGTAGAATGCCTTTCTTCCTCCGTTTGCCGGGCTATTACCTTGCCGTAAATAGCGGCCGGTCGGATAAATTCTGAAATATTCATCCCTGCTTTGCCAGCTTTCTGCTGAAGAATATAATGTTCCAACTCGCTAAACCGGACGGTAACTCGTAGCTCTCTTTTGAGTTTTTTCGGGGGTCTTCCCCCTTTCTTTTTTTTCATTCGCACTGTTTCCATATTTCACTTTTTTAGACTGTTTTTCTGCCGGCCCAAAGGCCGGCCCCTTTTTGCGACCAACGGGAGCAAAAAGCGAGCGTTGTTGGAGGACTTTTCGTCCGACAACAACACCGCTCGCCCTAAAAACTTCGAAGCCTCTTACGACTGGAAACCCCCTACGGGTCACCTTTTCTTGTAAATACCTCTTCTTTAATTTTCGGAATGTATCTATGACTTCTCTTCTCTGCAAATACCGGTTTTATCGTCCAGGATCTTGCGTAAAAATCTTCGGACTGCTCAATCCGTGCTTGCGGATATTGGTCTTTAAGTCCATCCATAATTGGATATTATAATCGGCTAATTCCATCAGTTCGTCCGGGTTCAACTTATGCGGATTGGATACATTCGCCGGGGTTTTACTCTCCGGTTGTTCCTCGATGCAGGAAAAAATATTCGGAGCATAGCCTTCTCCGATTTCTAATGACTTGCCAATAGCTATGCGATTGCCAAATAATTTGATCTGCTTGCCACTGCTTAAAAACAGGATCCTCCTTTTAAACTCTGCCATAACGCCTCCTTTTTAGAATATTAAATAAATGGGATTGTTGTTCGTTGGTTTTATGGGACTTAGGATCATAAATGGCAGGCTTACGCCTTTTTTCATAAAATGCTGGGGAAAAGAAATGTCGGTCACCCTGGTTTTGAAACTGGCGGCAATAGCTGCTGAATGTCCTGCCAAAGAAAATAGACCCTGGACCGGACCTTGAAGGGTTTTAGCTTCCCATGCCGGACCCAATCGTAGATGGTGGGTTTTGTGACATGGAACAGGGCGCATACCTCGGCAATCTTATACAGAGGTTTATAGGTCAGGCCGGGTGTTTCATAGGTCGGGGATACCGGCCTTTGTTTGTCGACCTGGCTGACTTCCTCCTGGATGATCTGCCGGATGGATTGCCAGAACTGTTCCGGTTCGTACGGGAACAGCATCGGGGTAACCGGGTTACCATTGCTAACTGATTCTTTCATCGCTTTTCGTTTTTATACCTGCAACATACCGTTTCAGGCAGCCGAAAAGAAGCTAACTATACTTAATCTGACCTTGTAGCAGGAAAAATGGAGAAAATGGTGGGGTAGGGGAGTATTCTCCCTTCTCGAACCATCGCGGAAGGATAATAACTATTGAGGTCGTGGGCTAAGATGGCCTATTCTGGGGCATGAAAAAAGCCATTGAGGTAAACAATGGCTCTAGTAAATTATGGTCAGGATTGGTTTATTTCCTGAGTATTTTTGCCTCCAGGTCTTTTAATAACTGCACTCCTGCCGGAAAATGAAGTTCCTCAAAAAACTGGTAAGCTTCGCCGAACCGATTTTCAATTTCCGTCCGTTTCCGGTCCGTCCAATTTTTGCGCTGGCTGGAATGACCCATAATCAATTCCAGGTTCCCCTTTAAACTGCCCCGGTCAACGCCGTATAATTTCACCAATAACCCGGCGTATTGTTCAGAAGGTTGTAAAGAATTGATACTGCTGGTTTTATCAAAAACATAAATTACCAGGGCAAGGGCCAGATTGGATAATTGGAGCTGCCGGCATTTCTCCAGGTGCTCCAATTGTTTCCGCTCGTAGGATTCCTTAGCCGTTTCCAACTTGGGCAGGAAGTGAGAACTGAAACCAGGCCAGTAATTAAATAACAGCAAAACCAGGAAGCTGAATATTCCGGCCAGGAGAATGACCACAAGATAACCAGGGGAGAAATTCCGGTATAGCAAGCTTGTTAGCAGTACCGGAAAGAGTAACATCCATAAAAAATGTTGAAATACGTTACTAAACCAATACTGGGCAATCATCTTTTGCCGGGTGGCGTTCGTACTCCATTGTGGAATTTCTATCTGGTGTTGGGCATGTGTGGCAGCGAAAACCGTACTTATGTAGCTGCTTTCCAGCGGCAGGTCAAATGTCATAAAGGACCGCCAATGCTTCACTTTATCTTTCATCGCTCTGTTTTTTATGGTTCCTAATGAATATAGGAAAAAAAAGAGCGGATTCCAAGGCCATTAGGGGATATTAACAAATTGTAAATAAAAATATGTTCGGCTAAGTCCTGGAACCAGGCCTTATAACTATCTGCCTGAATCTATTTCTGAGTTCTCTCATCCTCTCCATTAATACAAAAAAAGTGGGGGGCTCTCCAGCCATCATTTTTCTCATTTCTATATAGTCTTCTTCCCAGGGTTTAATAAGATTGTCTTGTGGGATGAAATCGATTGTGTTCGGCAGATGTGAATTGTAATCTATGCCAGCTATCTTATTGAATGTTGAACGATGTGAAACTATCGTTTGATATAAATCGCTTCTGTTAATTGCTATTGAACCATAGTCTGTATCCATGATCATATGTAAGTCATAAAAATGCCGTGACATTCGATAAGTTTTTATCTTTTCCGGTGGTTTTGACAACTCTTCATGTAACAAAAATGCCTTTTCCAAGAAGGTTCTTTCGGGTTTGACAGTTGGAATCTGAAAGGGGCTTAAGTAGAATGAAGAACCGCTTGAATACTCGTCGATTATTGAACTGATTTGTATATTCGAATATGGTTCTTTAAGAGAGCGAGCTGTAACTTCTAGTTCGACCTGATCTTTAATGTAAAGAACAGGCGCGATTATTGGGTTATACAGTATGATTAGTTTCGCAGGGTCTGTTTCAGAGGACTTCGCTTCTTCTGGTACGATTGAAAACTCCCCCGCCGGTACACCCAATGATAGCATCTCAATTTCCAATGCATCCTTCAGCTTGGTAGTGGTAAACGCAAGGGATAATTTTTTCAATCTTTTAATTGAACTGGGGTTAATCTCTCCTTCGAATCCAACGATCTCCTTATCTATTGCTACATCGATATCTTCTGAAAAGCGATTTATCAAATGCCAACATTTACTCAATGATGTGCCGCCCTTAAATAGGAGATTTTCGGAATAAGTGGTGTTGAAAAGAGCCTTTAATACAATTGTTACCCACCAGTCCTTTTCAATGGCTTTAGCAGGAAATCCTGAGTTAATTTCAACATTATTTATCACAGCACGTCTTTGATCTACTGTTAGTGCTAACCACGGTATCGTCATTTGGAAGAAGGATTTTGAATTAATGGTCTAAGCAGCTTTTTAATCCAAAGGGGTGCCAGAGACATATCGTGTTCTATGTTACTAGGCAATTCCTTATTAAGAAGATCCGCTATCCGGGTAATTATATCGTTGTTCACATTTTTAGGTCCAAGGTCTTTAAGTGCCAGAACAATCAAACTGCTCAGTTTACCTTTGTAATGCATTTGTCGGGGACTTGTTCTTTTAAATTGTACTATACTTTTCCCGATGTGCAATACCTTAGGGTTTCCGTCTGTTAAATATATCTGTTTTAATGGCACCTGGTTAGAAAGACCTAGTTGATTCAACGCCGTTGCCCCGGTTGGCAGGATTTTCACTTTGTCACGTTCAGCTATTTTATAAACTAAGTCATCAACTGAAGGAAGAATTTTACCAATTACCGGGTCGATTTTTGGCGAATAATATATCCCATGGGTGATTCTTTCTAATTTTCCTGCTTTTACCAGACGCCCCAAGGCGGTTATTACGCCGCTATAGCTTTCCAGTTCGTTGAAGTCTTCAGCTATAATCAAGCTGCCCGGGCTTTTTTCAACCTGATTCTTAATACGGTTATAGATCGACCCTCGCATCTTTTTGCTACAAATTTATAAATAATTATTAGCAAATAAATAATTATTTAGTTATAAATAATTAAATAATATATAGCAGGAAGTGATATAAGCGTCAGTATATCAATGATATGTAAATTGTGCTGCCCGTAGAATATCCGATTAAAAATAGCGATCCTTTCCGGGAGCCCTCAATAGCCTCCAGAATCTTACTATGGGTGGAATGTGTCATTACTTATTACCTTTTTGTCACAAAAACAATAAGCAAATGTCACAAAAATGATACAAAGATGTGACAAGGAATAGGTGGAAAAGTGACAGAAGGACCAGTAGATTGGATGGAACAGATGCAAGATAAATAAAATTATTTCTATTGTAGAGAAGAATTTATCTGTATTACAATCAGAACGTGCATTTGTAATCTTGTTAGGTTTATTTGCAAAAACATAACAAACAATAGGCTAATACCCCGAGCATGTTAATGAATGTGTCCTTGCAGAGCGTCCGGATAGTAATTCAATACCTTCCCATTTATTGCATCTATTTCGAGGAATTCGACTTCCCTGCTTATTTCATCGTTGTAGCCTTTGTACTCTGAGATAATATTGGTCACTGTCCATAGATAAAGTTTCCGGTAAGAATCATATGTAAGTGCCGCATCCAATGGCTTTATTCCTTTCTTTACGAATTTGGCTTTTGCCATTTGTAGGACATCTGTTTCTACTAGGAAATTGTTTTCCTTCCTATTCCAAATAAATTGAGGGATATATGAGGTTTCAATAGGCTGCTGCAAGTGTAAATATTGATCAAAAACCACGCTGGTTGTAACATGGGGGTTAAATAGGGCGAGGTAAAAGTTATATCTAACGGAAATAACGTGTAGTTTTCCGTTGGTCCGCTTTGTTTTTGTCAGATACTTTATTTTTGCTTGGTGGAAGATGGTTTTAGTTTCAAAATAGGAGGTGGAGTCGAGCAGGAAATATGCTTTAAAGATATCTTTGCCAACCGAAGCGGTGAGTAGACTATCCGCTTTTTTGATGATACCGTCAGTAGAATAGCGTTGCCCAAGCAAAAGAGCCGAAATAGAACATGCTAATACAAGAAGAAGCATTTTTTTCATACAATTTTGTAGTATGATGCTAAATTTATGAATTTTACATAAAGGGTTCGATTGAACTTTCTGGAAGGATCGTAGGTGATACCCCTTTTGGTGTAAACTGATCAAAAGGAAAGAGGAACTATAGGGTCTCATACGGCTAGGGGGTACACTTTTGGAGTAATTGTATTCCGGACTTCATTTTTGATGCGTTTTGATTTCTTAGTTCATTTTCGCTCCTTTGAGTATAAAATAAAAATCGCCATTCTGGTTATTCCTTGTCTTAAAATAGTTGATGCGGGGGATAGTCGGGGAACTTCCCCGTAGGTCATGTTCAATTTCTGAGTATAGCACAAAGTCCGGGGTAAAATAATATTTATTCTTGCTTAGCGCATTTTCGGTTAAATACCGCGTAATAGCAGGAATAAATTGATTGTCGACCGATACTTCCTCAACCCCGCCTGCGGATATGACCTTAACGCTCTTTAGGTCATAGGAGCGTTGTTCATCAAAAGTCGGTTCAATTCCATGGTCGCCCATGAACGCGGCACTGTAGCAAGAGTTCGATAAAATCAAAATATGTTGGGCATTACATTTTCCCAGCCAGTTTCTGACCTGGTCGCTCGAAACGTAATCATCTTCCTTGTCTACATTAATAGGTATCCAATAACCGACTGGGTTAGTGTCGTCATTATTATAGCTGCCATGCCCGGAAAATGCGATGAGCAGGTTATCACCATCGGTCATCCTGGCCGCTGTGTTTTGGATAGCAGTAGAAATCGTATCCCGTGTAACATTTTGCAATATTTGAACGGCTGAATGGTCGAATTGGTAATATTTTTCGAGTACATCAGCCAGTTTTTTCGAATCATTGAGACAATTCGGTATAGGGACCCTGGGAGGCTTTACATAATCCGTACAGGCAAAGATAAGGGCATAGAATTTGGGTTTAAATTTGGGCAGGATCTCCGGGTGATAGTCTCTTTTCATATTCCCCGACTGACCACTTTGTTTGACAAAATAAGTCCTGGTGGCGATCATCCCGCTCTTGCTCGTTACCGCCATGCGCAGCATATACCGCGGTTCATCGGATTGGTAGATGAAAAATCCATTGGACTGGAACTTTACCTCGGCATCGTTGATAAAAATGCTGGCAATACCGGCATTTGACCTTGCCTGCCCTTCAATAATGTTACCGCCGTTCGCCAGTGTCAGGGTATCACCGTCGGGTTCCGGGTTCAGGATCTCAATTTTGAGCGGGGTGATATCTTGCCGGGCAACCAGCTCGTTAACCGTAACTGATCTGACCTGGAAATAGTCGCTGAAATTTTTCTTGACATTATTTTCCAGGAAGATCGTGTGGTAACTATTAACAGCATCGAATTTATAATCGAGTTGCTTCTCATCCAGTTTGCACAACAGGCGCTTGTCTTTGAAAAAATAATACTCAGCGTCTACGATAGCCATCCTGTAATCATGGAACTGGCCGTCCGGGGTATCGTCAAGGGTAATGGCCGGCGTGAAGTTTGGGCCATCCTGGACGCCGATGGATATTTTTCCACTGACTTCAATTTGTTGGGTAGTGGGGTTTAGTTTAGCGGTAAGGCATTGGGCCAGGTAGACGCCTCTGACCTGGTCTTGATCGGGGGAATAGCCTTCGAAAACAATAGCCCTGCTAAGGTTTGCGCCGCTACTCCCGGTATTTGTTAAAAACCAGCGCTGGTCCAACTTACAATTGACGGTGATGAGAAATTTCTTCATGGACGGGGCAGCAGTAAAATGCACCGGGAACCAATTGTCCTCATGTACAAAAATAAAATTCTCTTTAATTTCTGCGTCAATGGTTCTCCCGGTTTTGAAGATACTATTGCCTTCAAAGCGCGTGTTGGTCAGTTGCATACCGACAATATGATCCTTCACCAAATCTGTATCATTTTGGCACTTGGCCGCAGCAGCCGAAAAAAGCAACCAGGTGCACAGGAACATTTTTTTCATGGTCGTGCCGTGTTAAGTTTAGCGTATATTTTTGAGAATGAACGTTGAAAACTGACCATGCAGGGCATTCCCAGGACCTGGTAGACGGTGAAATAGCATTGATTCATTAAAGAATCCCGGGGCAGGCCCGGGCTTTTTAATTTCCCGATCATCAGGGCCGTTAGTCTGTCCATTTTCCCCGTGGTATCCAGTACCGGGTGAATGTCGGCAAGCGCTTTTGCATGGGTTCCACCATCATAAGCGAGGATATAATGGGTGCTGTCGGGATGATTGGCAAAATATTCCGCTTTTAAAAATAGGGTGTCTTTGTCCGTTGAAAGATCGATTTTTTGAGACTCTTTACCTGGTTCCGTTATTTGCAGGTAAAAAATACCGCTCGCGGGGTAGGCATTTTGGTTAAAAAGGTATGGATTGATTGTTTGCAAAAGTAAATAGCTGGAATACCTGGAATCGGGGTGAAGATCGTATGCCAGGACAGCAGTACCGGATTGACCGAACATGTTCCCTTTTGTAAGTTTCAATTGCACCGACCCCAACATTGCTTCGACCCAAACATTTCCTTCTTGTTTTGCCCGGGCAGAAAGATTTAACTGACAATTTCCTTTATGGGGAATAAATACAAAAAGCTTATCGTCCTTGGAATCATAGGTGAGCGGTTCTGCGGCAGGAATATTCGTGCCATCTTTGACCACAATATTATTTTTTTGTTTGATCACGCCCGTATGGTGAAGCACATAGTACTGCTGCGAAAAAACAATTTCTTGTACACTCAATAGCAGGGCGAGCGTGACTACGTATTTCATTGGTTTTCTTTATATTTTTTAAAACGGAAGTAGTTAATGAACGAAAAGATGGGTGCAGCGACGATAAATTCAACGCTGATGCCAAATACCAGGATGGAAACCGCCGACAGCAACAGCAATACTACGGTATAAGAGATCAACTTATTCAGCCATTCCAGGATTTCTTTTGAAAAAATGAGCCATTTCGGCAAGGTGACAGTTGGCAAACTTTCATACCAGGAATAATAGCTCAAAACGGTAAACACTACGATCATCAACAGGACCCAGGAAAACCGAATGATATGTTGCCCGGAGGCGATGGTCAGGTAAGTATTGGCCAGCACAAACACACCGCTCATCTCTTCCGCCGGCGTAGCATTGATTTGCGAAAAATTGCCGATGAAAATATTTTTTTGATGAAAATAACTCTTTATACTGTCGGGATTGCCTTGCAGGTACGACAGTAGTTCAGCCAGGTCTTCGCATTCCGCACCGGCCTTTTGGGCGGATTCGCAATCCTTTATAAAATAGCCGGGCCAAATAAAGTTAAAGTAAGGCTGACGACCTTTAAGCAGGATACCGTGCCAGAGACGATAACGGGTGCTGTCATTTTTAGTCAGCATGGCAAGTGGAAGCGAGGGGACGGCTGTATCTTTTCGCATCAGTTCGATTTTATCGATCTTTTCCCCATAAGTGTCGTAACTGGCCCAGGCATACCTTGCATGAATAACTGGTGGAATGATGCCTGTCGGCTTTCTGACCAGTGGAACGCAAATAAAAGGCAGTTTATTAATAGCAGCCTGCAGACTATCCCTTTCGCCTTTCCCGAACAGCAGCGGATCCGACAGGTCCAGGTCTAGCGCAATGGAACAAGTGGTATCGCCTGAGGCGATAATGTGATTAAATAATCTGATCAGATCTCTTCGGTTGGCCACCACGGAGCTCACCTGGTCATTTTGAAACAATTGCAAGTCGGTCGATGTATTAATCAGCATAATATTGCCGGCATCAGGCGTGATTTGAAGTACATTGGAGCGGACCCAGCTCAGTTTTTTATAAAATTCTTCTTCTGGTTTGATCGTGAAAGCACTGATTGCAAAACAAAAGCATGCAAGAAAAATGACTGTTCCTATGAGCAAACTGACGAAAAGTTTCTTAAACATGGCTGGATATGGTAATGTTTATGTATTCAATATTAATTTATAATTTATTCTATTGAGTTTTCCTAAAAATTTATTCGAATGTTTATTCACGTTGACTTTATAGGATCTTAAAACTCAAAAAAAAGAAAAAAATCTTCCAGAAAATCTTTGTAAACGATCAGGTGGAAGATCGCCTAAAGACAGGCTGTTTAATTTGTATGGCTTTTAGACAGAAAAGTTAGTAAATGGAAGTAAACAAAGTGTTAACTTAATCTACCCGGTTAGACATTATTGCCTAATCGTAAGATAGTTTTGAGGGCTACACCAAGGTAAGTAGCAGCATTTTTCTCCACCCAAAGTCCCTATTTAGCGGAATGAACGATCAATCCGGCGATAAGTCCACCGGCAACCCCACCGATGAGGGTTTGCCACCACCAATTCTTTCTCCTGTCTTGCAAGATGGCTTCTCTTGCCTGCATAACTCCTTCATTTACCTGCTTGGTTACCGCTGCCGTTTGTTGTCCGATATCGGTTCTTGTAATGGTGAATTCCCCGGGCAGGAGATCCGTTGTTCGGCTAATGTGCTTTGCATCATCCACTGCTCGCTCATAATGGATCAGATTATCCATCGTCGCCATTAGCACCGACCGGCTCTGGCACATATAATAATAAGCGTTTAAGAATCCGCCGGCGTAAAACACATCGATACCTTCCGTCGCTTGGGACATATATCGTAATTCTTCGCTTATCGAGGTAAGGCTATACTTATAGTCATCCAATTCCGTATGGGTGAAATAATAGAAATAGGAAGTATCGCTGGTGTTTTCTTCCACCGGGCATCCAGTAAAATTGCCAAGATAAAACGGGTTTTTATTCAGTTTGTCGTTGTATATTTTTATCAACGTGTCGGCTCTTGCGGCGCTTTTTTTCAATTCGGTGATTGCTTTTGGAGATGAGGGTTGATTCTGCCAGTTGCGAAAGAAACTATCCAATGGCAGCAGCGCAGTTGTATTGAGTGTCTCGATGTAACCATACATCGTCTTTATATCACCACTCAACTTAACCCTATGGCAGGGATCATTGTAGCCACAGGTATCTTGTCCATCCGCCACTAACAGCATACCGGACCAGAATAAGAAAAGGATGAATTTCTTCATATATATTTATTTTCCAAATACCCGTTGGTGAATGCGACTCACCTTTTTCCCTATGGAATCCAAACTGTCCATCAGTCGATGATATTTCAGGGAATCATTCTGAATATAAATACTATCGATTCGAATCGTCCTGGTAATATTCGTCGACGTATCATTACCATGTCCATGATTGTCGCCGCCGCCCGATCCACCGCCACGATCATTCATTACCGAATTGTCGGCGAGGGTATTGTTATAGAACACCTGCTTGGTGTTGATATCGGCATCCTTGACGGGTTTGAATAAAGGAACCAGCAGCCAGACAATGATCGACAGATACAGCCATAACCCACCCGAAAGATCACTGATCTCCTTCTTACTGTCTTCTGCCGCAACCAAAAATTCCTTTACAAACGGATCCCCTACCGTCGTTTTGTCCTTAAATTCCTTCACCTTTTCATTTTGCAATCGCTGACAGATATTCAGGAAGATATACAGCGAAGCCACGATGAATAAAAGACTGATCAGCAGGATCAACCCCTTGGCCTGTACGCTTCTCAACTGTAAACCCAGCTGGATCCTGGATTGCTTGTCTGCCTCCCTGGCAAGGCCGTTAAGCAGGTTACCAAGCAATTTCCCATAATTCAAAGGATTCTTGCTTGTATCAGCCGGCGCCGAAACATCCCTGAATGTCGGGACTTGACTCGCCAGGAGCTTGATCGAATCGTCTACTACCTCATTCCTACGGTCTTTCAGCTTTTTGTCCAAAAGATCCATTCCCGAATGGATCGTACAAAGCGTTTCAGCGTATTGCTTAAGCCGGTCATCTGGCACGACGCGAACCGTATCGTGCGTAGTTTGGGTAGCCAGGTAATATCCACCACTATCGACAGCGACAAGCGTATCGCATAAATGCCTGAAATGAGCACTATCCAGAAAGTCGGCGAGGGAGTCATACCTGTCAATGAGGGTATCTCTCAGATCCAGCAGGGCAAATCCGCGCTTTCCCGCATCAAAAGCGGATTTTTCATTACCCGCATATGCGCTTTTTTCTTTATCGTGATGCCAATGGCAGACATACAAAAAGCCGAGTAAAAAGAGCACAACAAAAAAAACAACCGTCACCAGGCTCATTTGCTGATAGTGTTTGGTAATCTTTCGACTCTCGTCTGTAGGGTTAGGATACTGGAAGCGGATGCGCTGATAAGTTGCGAACATATAGAACCAAAGAAATGCGCCGCAGGACAGGCAGTAAGAGCACAGCAGTACAATACAAAGCCAGTACGGCACGGAAAGTCGAAAAGTAAGCAGGGTCATTATCAGTTGAAACGAAATAAAGCTGGATAAGGCAACCAGGAACCCATAATTGATCCGGTCAACCTGGCCAGGTTCGTTGAAAGGATAAAGATATTTTATGAGGATCTTCCAGTTAAAATACAGCCACATCAAGAGACAAACGGGAATAATAAGAAAATAGACGACGGTAAAGATCCAGTAAGCCCTCCCATATCGAATGTCCAACGAATCGTGGATATAACCCCAAATTTGCGGCGCAAGCAACTGGAAGGAAGCCACCCCGATGATCGCACTCCAGGCCAATCCTTTCAGATTGCCGAGAAGACTATCTCCACTTTCCCGCATGACGGTTTTATTTTAAGATGATACAGCCAAGATAAAAGTCATTTTTTGTCCATACCACCGTTAAAACACCCTTTTTGGCCTTAAGTAAACGATATGGGTGTTTTCACGGTAGGCAGCGCAGATAAGTCTTCCTATTTTCATCGCGATAAACTCTATACCATTTAACATAACTGCGCTGTATGTTTGGTTCACCCCTACTGGACGTAGTCATTGGCCTGACTTATATCTTCCTGATCTATAGTTTGATGGCCACTTCGGTTAAAGAAGCCATTGCAACGAGCTTCGGCCTCCGGTCGGGTATGCTGAAGCAGGGAATCGCCGTCGGAATGCTCTCCAATACGTCGAATGACATCCGATGGAAGAGTATCCTCTTGGGAATTCTGAACTTTTTAAAGGAGATCATTTATAGAATAGGGTTCTGGCCCGCGAAAAAAGAGTGGAAAAAAAACCTGGGTGATAAGTTTTTCGATCATCCGCTGATCCGGAACTATGGATCCAGCCGGATCTACCCCACCCCCTCCTATATCCCCAAAGACAATTTTTCCACGGTTCTCATCGATATCCTCAAGGGGGAATTCCGGGACAAGTTGGAGTTTATCGCGCTCTACTACTGTAAGATCGACAAACCGACTTGCAAGGACATGGACACCGTGGCTGACCAGGTGAACAAGCTCAACGCCTTGTCAGATATCCTAAAAATAAAGGAAGTACTGGAATTCTACGCGCGAAAATACCAGGAGGAAACGCCAGCCAGAACCCTTACTGGAAGTATACCCAGCTATATTACTCCAGGAACTACAAAACTCTTTATAATCGACCTTGACACCTTGAAGATTCTCCAGGTGCATCTGCGCGAGAGCTTCTTTAATATGGATGATTTTCGGAAAGGGTTGGAAGATTGGTTTGAGTACAGCATGAACAGGGTATCTGGCTGGTATAAACGACAGGCTCAATTCATCCTCTTTGGCCTTGGCCTTATGACCGCCGTACTCTTCAATGTAGATGTTCTCCAAACCGCCAAAATACTTTCCAGGGATAAGGATGCCAGGGACCAGATGGTGCAGCTGGCCGGAAAGAGCCTTGATAATTTTAAAAACGATCCTCGTGTTCAACAGGCCGTCGACAAAAAACAACAAGGTGACCTGGATAAACTTTTCAAAGAATACCAGGACAGAGCGGGTGCAGCCAATGCTATCCTGAGCAAAGACGCCATCACCCCCACGAGTATCCTGACCGGTGGATGGAAGGATTTCGGTCTCAGCGTGGATAGTGCCCGGGTCTCCCAGGAATATGCGAAGGAGTTGTCCAAAATCGAAACCGACCTCCATAATAAGACCCCGGCTATGACAGCAGATACGCTGCATAGAAAGGCACTGGAACAACTCTATGACGATAAGTATATCCGTCTGAAAGGAGCCTATGTCTGGTCTCAATTATGGCTGGGTAATAAGTTTCTCAGCTTGCTGATCTTAGCCTTCGGAATTTCTCTGGGTGCACCATTCTGGTTCGACTTGCTGAGCAAATTGATGCAGATCCGGGGCGCAGGGAAGAAGGAAGATGGAGGAGATACCCCGGGAAAAACCGGGACCGGCCGGCCAGTCAGTACACCAGCGCCTATTACCATCAACACAGCCAAATCCGGAGAGGAGGCCGTCGGTTAATTATGCGATTAATCGTAACAGTACCTGCATTAAAGAAAAGAAAATGGGTTCCCGCTTCTTTCGAGGAAGATAATGTCGTAGGGACCGTACAAAAAGGTTTTACCTTTTATGGCGAAGAGGTGGAATTTGCCCCTACGGCTACCTTGGGGAAATGGTACCGGGACAGAGATGGGTACTGCTATTGGAGCGGGGGATTGGCCGTAGAGGCAGACCCTACTTAAGTCTCTTAAACCATCATTACGAAATCCTGAATAATACATGGCTACCTACCAGGTCACAGCAACCAAACTAAATAAGAGAAAGTCTCCTGTCCAGGACTTCTCCAATAAATCCAATCTGGCCGGGACCGTGCAGAAGGGCTTCCAATTCCAGAGTCAGGGGCAGATCACGAACAGTCTGGGGACCTGGATGCAGGACCAGGACGGATACTACTATTGGGGAGGAGGACTGACGATGTTGGCTGCCGATGCTTCGACGCCTACTCCGGCCCCGTCTTCGGTAATCACCCCTCCCGCTCCCGCCAATTTCCAGGGTTGGATGACCAGCCTGAACCTGCCCCAGATATGGCAGATCGCCACCGGCCAGGGGGTGGGAGTAGCCGTCGTCGATACAGGCATCGTCTTTAATAATTCCGACCTACCTTATAGCCAGAATAAGCAGTATACCTATGCACCAAGCGTCTCCCTGCTGGACGGTAATGGCCACGGAACCAATTGTGCCGGGCTGATCGGAGCGAAGAACAGGAACGGTAATTTTATCGGGGTTGCCCCGGATTGTAATCTGTATATCTGTAAAATAGCGGAACAAAAATTTTTCGACAACGATACGGATGTTTCCAGATATGTTGATGTGATCAACTGGTGCGCTAAGCAGGACGAGATTCAGATCATCTCGATCAGCTGGGGAAATAAGATCCCGGATCCGACTATCATCCAAAACATACAGACAGCCATCGATAATGCCATCTCGCAGAAAAAGATTGTCGTTTGTTCTATCGGCGATGCTTCGAACTTAAATGACCCTTCACTCAGATATCCGGCCTGTCTGCAAAATACGATTGCAATCGGATCCATCCCCGTTCAGGATGCAGTTATCCCATTCATCAACCCTTTCCTGCAAGTATCCACGGAAGGGGCAAATATCCTTTCCTATGGCATTGATTTTGACAGCGCTCATGAAGCCGGCACCAGTCAGTCCAATGCTATCGTAGCCGGCATTGTAGCCTTGATCATTCAAAAAATTAAGGGTGCATTCACCTATAAGCAAATTTTGGATACCCTTACTAATGCTTCCAGACAACAGCGATGTACCATTGGTAAAGACAGTGCTACTCTCTCCGTGCTAGATGGAGACCTATTATTACAATTCTTTAAATCGTAAATTTATGACCGGAAAATTACTCCTTGTTCTGACATTATGCCTGAATGTTAGCTTCCTACAGGCCCAATCTACCTCGCTACGTGTCCCCTATTACGATGCTCTCTTTCTTAAGGCGTACTGCGATAAAAATGGAGGAAAATTCCCCACTGGATCGTTCGACAGAGACTTGATCAATTACTATTTTAAAACGGACACTATTAAGATCCTGGATTCAATTGATGCTATCGTAAAATTGAATCCCTTCCTTAAACCGCTCTATCTGGACGGAGGTGCTCAGGGAGCAACCCTTGTCGGTTCGGCACTCGGACAGGCAAGCAGCCTCAATGTTACCAACTTCGCGGATGGAGTAGCCAAATTTCTGGTGGAAAGGGCAAAGGAAGAATTGTTCATCGCTTTCATCCAGAAGTTCCAGAATGCTGTCGACACCAAATATTATGAATTGAATGTGCTGTTTCCCAATACAGTGACCCTGATGAAGAATGTAGAATCGGCGGAATTCTCAAACATTCTCAACACGCTTAGAGAGGCCTTCGATAAGGACCTTACCAATCTCCTGGGCAATATCATCAACTTGAATGATTCGTTGCATACAGATACGGTTCACTATAAGAATAATGATCTGGCGGATAAGATCCAGGCTGTATTCGATAAACCGCAGGGAAAAGTCTTCCTCGCCGCAGTGGCAATCGCCAATGGTTTTGTCACCAATCAAAAAGTGCCCGACGTATTCCAAACCGTAGCAGGGAAATACATCTTGGGCAGTTATCCTGATGACAAGTTCAGGAATGCCTTGCAACTATTCAATATCCTCAGTTATAGTATCCGGAATAACAGCAATGGCAAGAGCTACGTGTCGCTGTCCGATTTTCAAAATCTGTGGACCGGAGGATCAGTCGCAGGGCAGATCTATCTCGGGTTGATGTACCAGCAGATAAAAAATGCCGGTCTGCCCTACCTCCAAAACGCGGTATTTTCATCGCTCCAGACAGATCGAACCGGCCTCCTGAACTATATGGGCTCTCTGGTCAGTCAAAGTATGCAGGTGGATACCGCAATCAATAATCTGCTGACGGCCAAACGAAAAGGAGAAAAGGATTTTTCTACATATTGGGCGGCTATTTTTGAATCCGCCAACCAGTTTCTGGCTGCGGCTACAAATATCAAATCTATCGACCCTTCCCTCAGTTTTCCCAAGAATCTCGATAGTATATTCTCCTATAGCAGTAAGGCGCTGGACATTGCCCATGATATCGCCGTCAAAAACTATAATGCGGCTGTCGTAGGAACCCTGAATGAAATGGTGGTAATAATTGGCAACAAGGATCCCAAGCTGACAGAGGTTCTCAAAAATTTTGTCAAGTACTACTCTTTTGCGGCCAATGTCGTAAGTGCCAAAAACTCGGATGATGTCAAAAACGCCCTGGAGGCGGTGGCCTTACCTGCCGGCAGCTATTCCATCAAAAGAACATCCCGGTTCAACTTATCGATCAATGGCTATCTGGGTGGGTATTTCGGCAGTGAATATCTTCCGGCTCTCAAGACACAACGAAGTTCCTTCTCTTATGGGCTCTCTGCACCCGTTGGTTTAGCCATGAGCTGGGGGAAGATAGGCAAGAAAAATAAAGGCAACAGCTTCACCGTTTTTGTTCCGCTGATAGATGTAGGCGCTCTTGCCGCGTATAGGACACAGAATGATAGCAGCAGCTATTCATCGCAGGTCACCTTGCAAAATATCATAGCGCCGGGGCTCTTTCTCTATTGGGGTTTTTCCAAATGTCCTCTCTCTTTAGGAGTCGGAGGCCAGTTGGGCCCTCAACTGCGATCGATCAGCGCACAAAGTATCAATGTCGACAAAAATTATTATTTCCGTTTTGGTGTCAACCTGGTGGTCGATATTCCTTTCTTTAACCTGGATACACGTAAAAATTGATTTCGGATTTTTATTAAAAGGCACTCCTATGCTTTTTACTGACAATTTGCCACATGATAGCCGGCACCTGGCATATCCAGGGGAAGGTTCTATTTTGTAGAAGGGGGATAAGCTTTGGGATGTGGCGCATTCTCTGTTCGGGCGGGGATTCGAACGGCACCATTCATGGGAAAGGTACCTGGACCGCCACCAGACGGTCCGATCCCATCCTTATCTATGACGGCATCCGCTTTTCCTGGATTCTCTTCCCTTTCCCGGCAACGATACAGTCGAATCGATTGCTGCAGCAAAAGTGGCCAATTTCTAGGGTTCCGAAAAAGGAAAGAAAGGGACCGATACTACCTGTTCCCGGAACTTGCATACCGTTCGCACCCTGAACGATGTCTCTTGGCTGGAGATCATCCTTGTGATCCTGAAAGTATTATTACTGGTCCTGCCCGCACTGGGATCTTTATTATTGTTTCCATAGTTTTAAGCTAAGAATATTCAAAAATGAATAAAAAAGAGAGACAGAATGAAAACCTATTATTTGGGTAATGGTGGCTATAGCATTAGTGCTGCTCCTCTTGAAAAAGGGCAGTGACCTGCAGAATTTTTTCGGTAGAGCTTCGGCTATAGTTAAAAACCTGATAGTCAAATGGTTGCAAAATTATTGCGCGGCAGAGTAAAAAAGTTTCTTTTGGCATAACAGGAAAGGCACTAATAATAGGCAAAAATGGTATTATTTTATTCAAAATTGTATATAATTTTCAAATTGATTATAAATAATGATCCAATACCTTAAAATAAGGAATTTTGGCCCAATCAAAAATGAGATAGAAATCAATTTTGAAGCGGTGGAGCAAATGGAGCCGGATGCTTACGAGGTAGGAATGCCTGACGGAAGAAAATTACTGAAACTTGCTTATATCTATGGTGCGAATGGTTCAGGTAAAACTACAGTGCTGAAGGCCTTTGAATTTTTGAGAAACCTGTTATTAAACCCCATTAATAACAAAACAGGAGAATTGAATTATGAACCTTTTCTATTCTGCGAAGCGCCTTATACAGAACCTTCCTTTTTTGAAATGGCATTTTATGCGGACGGAATCCGCTATATCTACGAATTGAATTTTGCCAAGCATTCCATTCTGAATGAAAAGATGGTGTTTTATCACAGCGCTAAACCAACGGAATTGTATTCCAGGATAACCAATGCTGAAAAGCGATTAACTAAAATACAATTTGGCAGCAAGATCAAAATCCCGGTCAGGGAAAAAGATTTATTAGAAAGTAATACATTACATAACAACACTGTATTTGGGGCGTATGCCAAAACGAATGTAGATATTCCGGAATTGGAGAAACTTAATAAGTGGTTCAGTACTTTCTTGCTGGGAATGGTAACCTCTACCATGGGTTTAACGGAACTAACGGCTTCACAGATTGAAACGAACCCGGGAGTCAATAAATGGATTAATAGCTATTTAAATAAAGCAGATAAGCAGATTAAAGAAGTTAATGTTCAGGGTTTTGCTAACCGAATCGGTCTGCCGTCAGATGAAACAAAATATGGAGGCCCCGACCCTCGAAAGATTGACTTTGTGCATGATATAGGGGACGGTAAAAAATATATAGTACCCATTCTGAAAGAAGGCAATGGTATGATACGCTATTTCGGACTTGGCGGGCCATTATATGAACTTATTCATGGGCAGTGCATGCTTTGCATTGACGATTTGGAAACTTCACTACATCCTGACTTGATGAAGTTTTTCCTTCAAATGTTTTTAATGAATGCTTCAGCTTCACAAATGCTTATTACAACGCACAACGTTGCGTTAATGGAGCACCTGGATTTTATTCGGAAAGATGCCTTATGGTTTTGCGAAAAGGAAAATAATGGTGCCGTAAATGTTTATTCCGCTGCAGATTTTGACAGTACGTCGTACGAAAGGACGCCAGTCTAATCAACGCATATAAGTCCGGTAGACTGGGTGCAAAACCTAATTTGGGATCTCCCTACTTGGCGGAGAATTAGCCTGGATGAATGATCAAAAAAATGTCACAAAAATGATACAAAAACGTGACAAAAATTTGATAAAAATGTGACAGAAAAGATCTGCTGAAAATAAATGACAAACATAATAATCTAAATTATTATTACCTTCGTAAAGACAGATTTACCTGAGTAGAAACCGGTAAGAAATCCCCCAGTTCTTCATCATAGATCGACAAACTGATCGACAAAGTAATTACCCTCCTGAATCTCAGCAGCCGAAAGTAATCCAATCCGGGTCACCTAGACCGCATGACGACCCGGGATGCCATGAAAACAGGTGCGATCATTTTTTTATTATTTTCTCTATCCAATCTCTTGTTGCATGAACGAGCAAAGGCATTGTATCCTGTTTGCCGGCTTTAAACATATGATTAGCTCCTTCTATCTTCACCAGTCTGGCTTTTGGAAGTGATGAACACACCGATTCTATTAAGTCCCATGAAGCCAATTCATCTTTTGTGCCTTGTAAAAAAAGCATATTCACCTTTACATCATTTAAATGTCCGGCCCGTTCTATGGAGGGCTTGCCGG
>DASWFI010000149.1:0-43321 GCA_036394315.1 Patescibacteria group bacterium | reverse complement strand
ACTCTGCTGCTGACCTTGCTGCTGACTCTGCTGCTAACCATGCTGCTAACCTTGCTGCTGACTTTGCTGACCTTGCTGACCTTGCTGCTGACCTTGCTAACTCTGCTGCTGACTCTGCTGCTGGCTCTGCTGACCATGCTGCTGACCATGCTGCTGACCATGCTGCCTCTGCTGACCATGCTGCTGACTCTGCTGCTGACCTTGCTGCTGACTCTGCTGCTAACCATGCTGCTGACTTTGCTGCTGACTTTGCTGCCTCTGCTGACCTTGCTGCTGACCTTGCTAACTCTGCTGCTGACCCGTTCCACTCACCGCTTTTAATAGCATCTTCATATATTTTTAATACTCCTCGAATAGAATCAACAACTTGTTTTTTAAGCTCATCAGAAATATTATCCAAAGATAAAACCCTATCAATATTTTCTTTAAGTAAATACGTAGAAAATTTCCATTTGACTGGTTCAAGATTCACGCCCACTGGAATTGCTTTAGCAAACTTCTCAGGCCATAACTTGGCTTCTTCAACTGATAATCCTTCAAAAATTCCATCCTCAAGTCGTGCTAACCATTCTGGAATACCAAGTTCTGTTTCGTAAACTGAATGGTCTGAGGTTGAGTAGGTTTTATTCAATCGGATATTTAGTGAATGGATTGAACATCCTACAGCACAACCCTTCCAGATACCGTTTTCTCTGCCGTATGTACCCTGAACAATTTGATCGGCTTTCCGATGTTTAATTATTTCTTCTAAAAAGATTTTCTTTAAATTTTTATCGTTTTTATATGATATTAGATTCATAAATTCACCTCCTCCTATGATTGTGTATTCTATATTCTATTGCATCATCAATTAGAACATCTACTGTCTCACTGGTCATAGAATCGTTTCTGACGAACAAAGATTCATACCATGTACGTTTTTGTAACTCTGTCCATCCAGAAGCCTCTATGGCGATTGGAAGGCCTTCTAGAGCCGCTTGATGTAATGCTTCGTCAATGGTATTCATATTATTTTTCTCTTTAAATATTGATATAACAAAAAGGGGAATATCCAAAAGGGTAAAAGTATAAATAAATCTTCATAATCCGTATTTTCTATATTATTCTTTCAACCGTCTATTTGTCTCTCCGGTGTATTCATCCAATCGACAAACTTACATCCAGATTGTTGACCGTTAATGAATTTATTATTCTCGCATTTAATATATCTGGATCCATCTTTCTTTATTCCGTAGATAAGCTTCCCTCCATCAAAGCCACAAAGCCTATTAGGTACATACTCGACTGGCTTTACTTCCTTTTTAAATCCTCTTATAACTGGCGTGCCGCCCTTTTCAGCTATTAATTTAATCGCGTTATCTAATTCGGTAGCAACTTCTTTAAGACTATCCCCCCGTAAAGTGAGTGAAACTTCAAACCCATCGGTTCTCTTATAGTTTGTGAACATCGTCACCGGAGCTTCCGGTAATGGTAATTTATCCATATTATCCTATTAACCTCCCTTTAATATCTTCTAGAAGTTCTTCAATTTTTACCTCTAAGTCTTCATCAGACCATTTATCATTTACTTGAACTTCTATTGCAAAATCTTTTATTAAATCTTTTAAGGTTGTCATATTATTTTAATTTAGTAATACAATCCGGTTGATAACCATTCACCGCACATACATGAGCATTATATTGATTGAGACGTGGTTGATTTAAAACAATAATTACTATAGAAAGAATTAACAAAATAAAAGAAATAACTATTTGAAATAAATAAGAATTAAGTAATTTCATGTTTCTCCTTTAAATATAAATTAACCAACTCTTGAATAATTTGCGAAATGCTTGTGTGATTTCTTGCAGCTAAAACCTTTAAGTCTATATGCTGCTGAATTTCAAGATAAACTGTTACTTGTTTTACTTCCCTCATGAATCTATACTAAACCTTTAATATTAAAATGTCAAGGGGCAATTTCAAGTTGCATCTGTGAACCCAAAGAATCGCGCAACCGTTTTTGTTTATCTTTAAGAGCCTTACCTAATACTGCTATGAACTTCCTCTTATTAGGAGTTGCTAGTAAATACCTCTGTCTTAAATCAATAAGCTTTTTATCTATAACTGATATTTCTTCTATTGCATTCATGGTTGTTTATCGTCTGGTAGATCACACTCGTATCCATATTTATGACAAGCGTGATATCTCGGAGCATCTTTAGAAAAGCCTGCTGTTTGATATACATGCTCAAACGTATCATAAATTGTTTTATCAATATCTTTTAATATAGCAATTTTAGGTTTATGTTCTTGTAATTCATTCATAACTATATAAAAATATATCAACCCATATTAGGGCTACGCCCTCTCTTAGTTCTTTTTTTCGTCCCTCTTCTCACTCCCTCCCTCGCATTACCGCATTCATCCCTCGGTGGTTATCCTTCGTACCCTTTATGTAAAATAGCACGTAGTACCTTTTATAGTTCCTTGCGTCATAATCTTGTATGACTCAAAGCAAGTTTGCGTATAAAGCTCGGTCGGTCGTTTCGAATGTCAGATTGTTAAGCTATTCCAGTCCTTTAGGCTGTATAGTTAGGTAGCTGACTCCCCATTCGTCTTGTGTTTGTTATGTAAAAACGGGGGAAAAGTTAGTTGGGTTAGTTGGGTTAGTTGGGCGGATTGTCCTGAAGTAAACGGTTTTGAAAAGTCTAACATATTTGATTTAATGTCTTGCTGGAGATGGACTTGGGGATAGGTAGCTAGTGGATTTCCCTGATACGCATGATAAGAGTAGAACCCCTGTCCAGTCTGGTTTAATTGTCCCAAACCAACAGTGGGTCCTATGTGTGCTGTGTGTAGATAAATTAAGATATAAAGTATTAAAGCCATAAAAAACCGCTTGGGTCACTCGACTTTGCGTTGGCTCTAGAACGGGCCTAAAGCCGAGCTACCTAAACGGTTTTACGGTTCTAGATTTACGCATTTATATTATACACTATTCTGTCAAGATAGCAAAAAAGGCAAGGGCTACCTCCTTGCCTTTAATGTCTGCCCAATTGTTGCCCTAGAAAAAACCTCTATACTTACTAAATACTCTATAACACATTTCTTAGGAAATTACAAGTCTACGGATTGCCTCCGCCAAAACCTGTATGCCAAGTGCTACATCGGGAGTGTATGGACCGTAACTAAAGTGTGCCAGTCCCATTAATAAAGCTTGTGCTCCGGCAATGATAACTTGAAAGATAATTACTTTTAAATCGTGCTTGTTCCATTCAAATGCGCCTGATTGTGGATTCATAGGATTCACCCCCTTAAGTTTTAGTTGTTTTAGTTGTTGTCGTAATAAATAATTTTCATCTTTTAAGTAATTAATTCGTTGGATAATCTTTTTAACAACTTCCTGCTTAATCATTACATCGCTTCAAGTTTCTTTATAAGCCACTTGAGGCCTTTAATGAAGTTGGGGAAGTGAGAGGGGGGTGGAGAATCGAAGACTGAAGGAGGCTGTACTGACAGGGTAACAGTCTCAGGGGTAGGAGTTGGCACTGCAACTGTTGGAGTGCTAATGATTGCTACGGGTCTATTCTCAAGTTCGGTTATTTTGTCCGTAAGCTCTTTAATTTTGGTCATTACCTCAGTAGCGTTGTTATAGCCAAGTGCTACGAATAAGTCATATTGCGTACTTTTGTTTACTAACCTATCAAAGGTTGTTTTATCAACATACGTCCCGCTCAGGGGTTGGGCAGGAAGAATCGGTCTCATCCACCCCTGAACAAATTGATAGTTATATGTTTTCTTTTGGCAAACACCGCCTACGGGGTCATTCTGTTCAAAAAGATCAAAATTGTTAGTATCACCGATGCCAGTACTAATACCAGTATGCCCAACAGTTCCATTAAAATCCCTAGAGAAACAAACAATATCCCCAATCTGAGGAATGTTATCCGGAGTGTTTGGGATGATTTGAAAATATGTGGTATTTGCATTAGTAAGGAGATCATCGGCATTACCCCAAGTATGACTTAGGCCTAAGAAATCTGTCCAGACTTCAATTAAACCTACACATTGCGATTTGTTTTCTGTTGTATCCCCAACATCTCCCTGCCCTTCATATTTACCTAAAAATTGATTGAACTTATCTTGCATATTGCAATGTATTGGTTATATTGATATAATAACCTTATGGTTAAGAAATTTTGTATTATATGCAAAAAACAATTCTTTGTACATAAATATCGACTTCATACAGCTCTCGCATGTTCTCTTAGTTGTCGTTCTAAATATATACAAATAACTCACCCTAATCTGCGAAAAACTCTTCCCCATAAATTTGGGAAAGAACATCCTCATTGGAATGGTGGCAAATGGACGGATCATCAAGGATATATACACTTGAGATTGCCTAATTATCCACAAAGTAATCCTAGAGGATATTATCGAGAACATCGTTATGTGATGGAACAACATTTGGGACGTTTTCTTAAAAGATCGGAGCATATTCATCATATAAATGGAAATAAACAGGATAATAGAATTGAGAATTTGGAGCTTTTTAAAAATGCGATGGATCATGCCAATCATCATATTTCTTTAAATGGTTCTGCTCATAATTAAATATTTATCAGCTATCATATGTTGAGTTTAATACTTTTTTGTCTCATTTGTCAAATCAGTGATTATTCAGTGATTATGCTGTAAATAAAAAATAAACAAATATTCTATAACAACAGCAATAATAGCTGATAAAGTTGGGGCGAAAAATTTCCATGCATTACTGGATTTCTCAAGTTTTCCAATTCTTGTTTCGGTCTGTTTTGCTACTTCCTGTAGATCTTTACTAGTTGCGTAGACATTTGCAAGAAGCGAAATAGAAGTTTTAATATCAGAGATATCACGCTGGACATAACCAATATTGGTTGAGATTACCGCTATCTTTGTTTCTGTTGTTTCTGGAATTTCACTCATACTAGACGTAATTATATTTACCATACGTTTTACTATGTTGTCCACCTCCAAGACGTTTTAGATTTACTTTTTGAATTGGTAATTGTTTCATTGCTTGCAAGGTAGGTTGTTTCATTTTAGTAGTTCCTACTTTGGCACTCAACCCTTTGATCGCTCCTTTTGTCCCTCCGCCGAAAGAAACTTTGGGAGCTTTGGCTTTTGCCTGTGCATGGGCCTGCATGGTTGCCTGATGACGCGCTTGTATTGCTAGCATCCCTTTTCCTAGCGTTCCTCCGGCAAGCATTTTCCCGCCAGATGATTTGGCAACACTAGCCAGCTTACCCGTACTACCCGTACCCCCTCCGCCTTTGATGGGAAGGCGGGAACTGGCAGCTCTACTGCTTCCGTATGATTTAGCTCCGGTTGCTCCCGCTGTTGGAGGAAGCCCCATCGCCTGCAATTGCTGATTGTTATACGCATCTAGGGCGTGAAAGTAATTTTGCACCTGTGGAGCGTTCCACTGTTTGGCATTCATAAGAGCCTGTGTTTGCGAATCCGCTGTCGGATAGGGTATTGAGGTACTCCCCCCCGTTCCTCCTGTTGCGGTCTGTTGTGGGAGGGTAAGTGCCCATTGGCTGCGTTGTGATAAGAACTGTTTATACCAGGGGAGTTGCTGGAGCATCGCCGAGTAGGTACTCTTCTGACCAGGTAATTTATCAGCCGCCGCCATAACCAGATTTCTATATTGGGCTGGTAGATCCCACAAGGGATCATGGTTTGGTTGGCTCTGTTGAAATTTTACTTCCGCTTTCATCACATCCGGATGATGCAAAAGAACGTCATATTTATCCGGAGTCATTCGAATAGTTTTATCAATCATCGGATTACCAAAATTGTCTTTTGACTGTGGATGAAGACTGTCAAAGATGGTTTGGTCGTTAGGGTTTTTTAAACTATCATGTGTCGCTTTAAGCGAGGCAAAGTATTTCATAGTCGGGTCTTGAGCGTTGGTTGTGGTACGAAGTCCCGCTATTTGAATCGCTGCCTGTTGCGGCGTTATCTTACCCTGCTGCATATTAACAACATTTTGTACGCCGATAGGCAGTTTACTCGTACCGATGTTTTGAGCCATTTGCAAGGCAGCTGGTGTTTTAGATTGAGGATTAACAATATTGTTTCCGTAATAATCTTTACCTGTTAATGCCCCTTGAGCCCCAGATAGGATAGGATTGAGTCTTGCCTGCCCATAATGTTGAAGATTGGTTGTATCGCCTTGCAGCAGTCCCAAAACTGGCTTACTAAATTCGCTAATAAAAGTTTGGGGTAATACAACATCCTGCTTGTGGCCTTTGGGATTGGTAAGGTCTGTTTGGATTGTCGGATTAGTAGAGTAATTTGTCATTATTTGTTGCAAATTTGGATATTGACCCGTTGCTAATTTTGTTCCTAATGTTGCGAGTGTTCCGAAAAGAATTGTTTTTCCTAAGACAGCGCGTCTTGCTAACTCTCCGGCATCGCCACCTTTTGTAAGCGCGTCTTTAAGCATGGAAGCCTTAGATAAAGTAAACTGTGGAGCAAGGAAAACACGCGAAGCAAGCTTCATCGTATTAGGATTAAGATTCATTGTTCGAGGATTCATCTCGCCAATAATTTTTTCTATTTCCTGTCCCGCTTGTCCTCCCTGAAAAGATTCAGGATCTATCTTGCCGGATCCAAATACCTGATCGACCAGATTAAGTTTTAGCGTATAGAGTTCACGATCAAACATCGCTTTTTGCATCTCTGAAAATGGATTGAGTTTTGCTAAGCCCCGGTTTGGTAACTCCCGATCCATTTTAACCCCTGCCCGTAATCCCGCATCAAAAACTGAGTAGTCTTTTCCTTCAATCGTCTTGCTTTTAAAACTATTAATTATCCCCTGTGTCGCTCTTTCAGAAACATACGAAGGGATAGACTCCAATAGTCCTGTAGTTGCTCGTATTGGATTAAAAATCATTGATCCTGTATAATTTCCAGAAATGTTTATAGAATGAAAGCCTGACATGCTAAGCAGCATCCGCTTCATAGGCCCTGACGCTTTATCGTAGAGAGAAGCGATTGTATCTAAGGCTCCCGTGTCCTTTAATCCCTGTATTGTTCCCTGTAAAACATTTCCTCCGTTTTCACGTGTAGCATCCTGAATGTGCTGAAATAATAATCCTGTAGTTAATGGTTGATAGCCCTGTAGTCTTTTGTTTACGTCAGGGTGAAAAGACATTCCTTCTAGTCCTGGAATATTCGAGTTGATAAAGGCTTTTCCTTCCGGTGTCGATCCAACACCTTGAGAGCTTACTTTATCCGGAACCGCTTGTGTAAGCCCCTGCTTTAGGGCTTGTCTGCTAATTGCATAACTTGCTCCACCATAATCGTCTTTCAAGTCTCCTAAGATATTCTCATTAAGACGGGTAAATCCTTTGGCTTCTCCCTCAGCGTAGTTATAAAAAACTCTGGGTTGATTAGAGTACCCGTTCCATTTTTGTACTCCCCGCTGAGTAGCAAGTTCGTTAAACTCTGCCAGTTTCTGCGGGTCAAATAAATTCCATCGTTGCCTAAGATAGTTTTCCCGTACAGGCGTGTCTCCGCCAACTGCATGATCTGCTGCGATTCTGAAATCATAGTAGTCAGTAATCTTTTGCATAAAGTTGGTGAATGCTTTGGGGTTCTCCGCCTGTTGGGAAAGGGCTGCTATTGTCGTAGGGGTCTCGTCTTCTCCTGGCTGCCATTGTTCTGCAAGCTTAAGATCGTTTGGAGAGATTTTTGTTCCAGCTATATACGCATCTTTCCCTTTGACTTTAATTTCATTAGAGATTCGTTCAGAATTAACTATAGCTGATTGTATTTTTTCGGTATCATTTGAGCCCGAAATCTTAAGATTTACTTGATTCTTGGTTCCCCCGCCTGTGGGTGGTACATACCCTGGTGTATTGCCTGTTTTTTGATCTTTTGCTACGACTCCCATATCCTTCTCAAAGCCTGGGATGGTCTTTCCTTCAGCTTTTGCATCCTGCAGGCCTTGCGCTAACGTTTGTGCCTGCTCCTGTGGCATTTGGGCTGTTGCCTGAGCGTTTGCCTCTTTCTCGGCTTGTAACTCAGGTGGTGGTTTTTCTCCAGCTTGTGCGCGTATCTCGTGATTAACAATACTCTCTAAGAAGGAGTTAGGATCATGCACTTGCAATTCTCCCCGCACCCCATCTTTAACGAAGTCTATATGATAAGCAGAGTAGGTATCCTTGGTCACCTGCTGCTGTTTGAGGATCTTTAGCTCTCCATTTCGCTCCATATCATTAATTGCTGAAATGATTTGTCCTTTTTGCTGGGGAGTGTTGGCAATAAACCGACCCCCATAGGGATCGTTGACTCCTTTAGCACTATACTCTTCAGTTCCTTCTAAGCGGTGTTGGGCAACCTTTTGTACAAACGTATCAGGAGCCTTAACCCTACTTTCAAAATCCGCAAAAGGATTAAGTCCCGCGCTTTCAGCTATCTTCTGGAAGCTTTCATCTAGGGCAGGTTGAGCATTTTTTGCTTTATCTAAGATACCTTGAACCTTGGCTTTGCCTTTATCGGTTGTAAGTTCTGGTGCTAACTCTTTAATTTTATCGGGGGTGAGTGCCGCTTCCCCCCCGATTTGTTCCTTGAGCCCCTGTTGTTCCTGTGTTTGAGACTCCAGATCAAAGCCGCCCTTAATGTCTACTGGCTTTACGCTTTCGCTCTTAAGGGCGGCATAGACATCTGAAAGTAATGGTGCATCCTTGTGTAAGATAATAGCTGGTACTTTATCAACTCCTAGTGCCCGTGCTGCTGGTATACCATGATGACGGTCAATAATATCATATGCCGTTGGCATGTCAGGATTGCGCCTCACAATAGCTAACTCCTGGTCTCCATTATTTGCAGTCCACTGTGTTGCAACCCGATTATCAATAACCGCTGCTGACTGCTTAGGATCCAGGGGAATAGTTCCCCTATCTGTTGAGATATACCCGATATAACCGTTAAGCTCTCTGAGAGGTTCTGGCCCTTTTCCTATATCAGCATAGGTGTCTCCATGATTATTAATCTCAGGATGTTTATCTAAGAAAGTGTTCCAGTCTTTTTCAGGAAGAAGCTTATCAGCCAGATAAGAGGAGTTATCATAATTTACTCTATTCTCCTGAATCTTTGGCATCATGCCTTGTACGGTTTTGGCGGCATCGGGTTCAATTCCTTTCGTGTCTCCAAATGGTAAAAGACCTTTTGTATTCGGAACTGCTTTATTAAGAGCCTGTTTTGCTCTTGCTGTTACATCATTTATTCCACCTATAGCACTTACTCCAAGTCTTGGTTCTTCAATTCCAATGGGTGCAAAGTTTGTTGCAAATTCCTCAGCGGATTGTTGCTGTTGAGGGGTTTGACCTGCAATAAGACCAGGAAACAGTTGATGTCCTACTTGTTGAAAGGGAACTGCTACCATATTCATTGCTCCTGATGTTTGCGATGATAGTAATCCATTCTGTTTTGTTCTTTGTGGAGTCACTTGCGGGGTAATCTGTTTAAGAGCTTGGTCTGCAAGAGAGGGGACTTGTGAAGCAATATTGTAGAAAGTGTCTGCGACTGGTTTAATGTTTTGATAACCTACATTAGGATTATTAAAAAACGAAGAGGTAATATCTGGCAGGGACTGAGGTAGCTTTTGAATATCTCCTTCTATTCCCTGAGCGACACTTGAAACCCCCTGTTCAATGGGTTGAGCAATGTGGGCAATAGCAGAGCCAACCTGATTAAAAGCGTTACCAAAATTTTGTTTCAAAGATTGAAACATCGAAGCGGCTGTTTGTATAGCATTGTCCATAACATATTATGAAGTTGCCTGTTGGAAAGCGTTCAATGGGTTTTGATTAGGAAGTGATCCTCTATCTTGTGGTGTTGCTGGTGCATTAACCGTTGTGTTTTGTGAATTAGCAAGTCCTGTGTTCAAGTTGGTAGCCAGTCCCGCACTTTGCGCTCCCTGTTGTTGAATTTGTGATAAGGCGGATTGTCCTTTCTGTCCATAAATTTTAAGTTGTGTCTGAGCATTTAGGGTTGCGATTGCCCATTGCTGTTGCTCCTGAGCCCGTTGCGCGTTTATATTAGTAACCGTGTCCTGAAAATGCTGAATGGCTTGTGCGGCCATTTGCGCCTTATTAGATTGGAGCATTGCTTCATTACCTTTAATTTGTCCGATAAACTTTTGTAAGTTATCCTGTTCTGTCTGAATCGCCTGATCGAATCTTTCATTTGTCCCCCTAATTGCCAGTTCTCCTGTTTGTTTTATCTGTGTTATTTTATCGTTAATATCCTGCAGGTGTTGGGAGAGTCCCTGATGCAAGAGGGCGATATTCCTGCCAGTTGATTGTCCCAGTTGTTCATTAAGAAACGCTCCTGTTCCCGTAGTTGAGCCGTACCGAGCGAGGTTTCCTTGAGACATTTCAGCATACATGCGCTTTGCTTCTTCAACAGCGTTGTTTGTTTCATCTGTTTGCTGCGTTGTCTGACGGGATAGATCCTGTTGCTGTCCAGCGAATTGCTGGTTCTGAGTATCAAGCTCTGTCTGACGTTGTTTATTCATTCCCCCCACGGTATTGGCGGTCGTTTGCTGTTGAGTGCCAATAAGGGATTCGAAGTTTTGGATAACCGGCTCTATCATTTTATCAAAGACGCTGGTATCGGGAGCCTGAGGCTGTTGTCCCTTCCACTGGTTAAAAAGATTTTGTTTATACGGATTAGAAAGGTCTGGATGATTAGGATCGCCAAAGCCCCCACCTGTTGGCGTTTGCCATCCTCCGCCGCCCGAAGGCTTATTTTGCCCTTGTGTGTTTGCTCCTTGGATTTGTCCCCCTCCCCCGCCTCTTTGATTGTTTTGTTGTGGCTGTTGGTAGCGTAATTGATTACCCGGTTGATTAGAAAAATTATTAAAAGCCTGTCCTGATTGATTTAGCTGTCCCATTCCAGGAGTCGGCCCTGGACGAAAAGGGGTTTGAGCGGTAATTCCCATTGAACCGACATTTGCAAAATCTGCCATAAAATAAAAAAACTGCCTATTAAGCAGTCCTCCTTCTCAGATAAACTGCTTTGAATGTAACACTACTATATAGAAAAGTCAATCGGTCACATAAAATAGGCATAATCAATCCCCCGTTTATAGGTAATAGAGAGTTTTGGCGGGTTTGCTCCTTCAGCAAAGAAAATGCCACACCGGGAATCAGAATTAGTTCCTGGATAACCAGGGTCGACATTGTCTGCGTCATTACTATCCCGTGTGCCAAATTTTGTAATTCCAATGGGATTAATATTACCCAAGCCTGTCAAGTTGAGCGTAAAGTCATTATATCCAGCGCTGGCAAAACTGGCTTGAGCCAAATCGGCTGTAACTTGCGCGGCTGTCCCCAGTTGAGAATAGTCCGCGGCAACAAGAGTTGTATTTGACGCGGGACTTGAAGTGACAATACGCATTTTGAGCGCGTATGTTCCAGCGTTTAAAGCATTAGTATAGATACTGTAAATCGCGCTATAGATAACAGCGACATTACCTAATGTTGAAGTATCAAATAAGGTAATATCCCGATCAAATTCCTGATAATTTGACGCTACACCGGCAGTAAAAACCCGAAATGCTGTAGTTGGATTTGCTGTCGTGTGATCCGCCGCTGTGCCAGCTCCAACTCTAATTGTTGCCCATGTTTCGCTCACTCCTGCCCGGGTTACGAAGCCATCTGTTGAGGTTGTTTCAGGACTCGCGTTTGGATTAAAGACTGTCGTATCAAAATGGAAGCTTCGCAACAACTTAGGTAATCTCCCTCCAGAAAGAAACCACCAGACAATCTCCTGCGCTTCTTGAAAGCTTGTCAACTGATACGCTAAACAGTCAATCGCAACAAGCGCCTGATATAAAAGCTTCGTATTCACATCTCTTGTATAGACAGTCAGTCGATACGTTTCCTCATCAAGTTGTTTGATAGCGCCGTTAGGTAAATAAAGAACAGTATCCCGGTCAAACTGTTTGCCTACCCATGTGACTAGCTTGGCATATTTGCGAAAGAGACTTCGAGGATTGTTTGTATAACAGAGCTCACTCACCCCGTCCCTCCTTGAATCGTTAAATCAGTAATTAACCCTGCGCCCGCAAGCATAGAGTCAACAGAGACACTTAAGCGGTCCCCCTGCGCTAAGTTTTGCGTTGCGATACTGGCAATCGAGACGTAGGTTCCCCCCGCGCCGATGGCTGGCCGGGTAGTGGCATTGGCAAAAATGGAGACACCATTTTTTTGCATATCAAATCCGATTGAAGTACCGGAGGCCACAAAACGGGTAAGTATTGATATCCACTGCAGGGTTCCCGCGCGAGGCATCGTTAAAATCCCTCCAATTAAAGTAGTGGGTCCAGAATAAGAACCGAAGGTTTTCCAGACAGGATATATTCCAAGTCCTGTTACCGAGGCAGCCGACACATCAAGTCTACTCCCAATATTAGCAATTCCAACTGATGCAACAGAGGTATATAAAACATTGCTTTGTAACACCGCAACAGAAACAGGAGAAATAATCGCATTTAAGAGGCCATTAGTATCAAGCGCGACCTGAGCAATTGTCGTTAGACTGTTCCACATACCAACCGTTAAAATAGTCTCAATTACCGCGCCATCAGCATGCGACCTGGCTGTCCCCCCATCCGCGGCTCTTACCACTCCTGTTAATTGACCTCCGGAAACACCAGTAAACGTGATTACTTCACGCGCTCCCGGAGTAGACGTGCCGTTTGCATCAGTCCTATCAATAATCGCATATCCCGGGCCTTGTAAGTTTGTCGCGCTCGCCAGCGTAATCGTTGTAGCGCCCGTTGTGATAGCGCCTGAAATTGTTGTCTGGACAAAATTAGCGGTTGGTGCAAGCCAAAATGTATTTGCCACTATAAAGTCCCTCCTTCCCCGACAAGTCCTTGAATGACTGTTATAGGTGCAACACTGGCAACATCAACCTGCAATAAGTCTCCTGGATTAATATTCCTTGTTGCAATACTGGCAATCGAGACATACGTACCACCTGCGGCGATAGCCGGAAGAGTGGTAGAATTAGCAAAGATTGACGCGCCCCGTAGTTTAAAATCAAAGGCAACTGATCCCCCGCTGGCAGGATATTTCGCGGTAATACTCACCCATTGTAATGCCCCGGGTCGGGGAGCGACAAGTAACCCTCCAACCGCTGTTGTAGGGCCAGAGTAAGCACCCTGCGAAGAGAATGTCGGGATATAACCCCATCCTGTCACTGAGGCGGTTGAGACATCAAGGCGCGTACTGATTTGTAGTAACGCGAGTGAAGCGATAGAAGCATAAAAGGCATTTGTTTGTATACGCTGAATAGAAACAGGACTTGTTATTGCGTTGAGAAGTCCGTTGATGTCCATCCCTTTAGCAAGATTACTTGTTAGACTGTTCCACATACCAGTAGTCCAGACAGTTTCAACCAGTGCGCCGTCAGCGTGTATTCGGGCAGTATCTCCATCCGCTCCCCTTGTTAAGCCAGTTAAGATATTAATACTGGCAATACTCCCAAAAGCGATTGTTTCCCGCACCGATGGGGTTGAAGAAGGCGGCGTACCTGTTGTTGTCCGGTCAATAACGACATACCCGGGTACTTGCAGGCTGCCAATACTTGCTAGGGCAATCATCGAAGAAGTGGCAGAAACTTGTCCGTTTAAGGTAGTTGAATAAAAATCTGTTGTTGGTGCGACAAAATAACTTGGCATACTATTGACTTCCTCTTAAAGCTATGGTATAATTGCTAGTATGCGACCTACTCCATTGATCGAACTTACTTGCAAATGGTGTGATAAGCCTTTTAAGGTAAAATTCAAGTACCGAGAACAGAAGTTTTGTTCTTTGGCCTGCACTGGTCACTATGGCAATAGAAATAAAGTTAATAAGTTTCAGAAACCTTGTAAGATATGTAGTAAACCGCTTACTACTATTCCTTCCCGCGTTGCTAAGGGTAGAGGAAAATACTGTTCTAAAGAATGTTACACGGTTGCTATGAAAGGTGTACCTCACGCATCTCCTAGTGAAGAAACTAAAATGAAACTTTCTGAACAAAGACGAGGTAAATTGAATCCAGCTTTTAAACATGGGGAATCGGAATCCATGAGTCAATACAATAGCCGATTCAATAAAATGCTTAAAGATAAAATTATGACACGAGATAACCACCAATGTAATTGGTGTGGAGTTAAAAATAAAAGATTGGTTGTTCATCATCTTGACCATAATAAATTAAATAACGATTATAAAAATTTAATAACTTTATGTATTCATTGTCACTCCAGTTATCATAGACAATACGAGTGGGACAATGGCCTTCGCTAATAGGACGAGGAGTAAGACCTGTTTCCATTGCGAGGGTCTAACTCCACCCCCGATTATATTGGCATCCCCCCGAATACCTAAAAGTTCATAATTATCCGCGCTAGTGGTTGTTGTAACTGTTATTTGCATAATTCGGGCTATCATATTTAATTCTCTCCATTTGATTGTTTGCTGAGTGTTGATGCCTCCTCCTCCAACTAGACTAGTTCCCCAGATTGCTGTTCCCCAGATATCCGCCCCCCAGCCTGAATTTCCTGTTACTGGCGTAACGGTAAAGGATTTGGCTGTTACTGTTGAGCCACTTCGCTGTTCCAGCCGGATAGAAACCGCGACAGATCCGGTAATGTTTCTAAACTGCACAAAGATATTTTTAATGTTCTTAAAGAGCGACCAGTCTCCAAAATCCTCCTGGCGGGTTCTAAGAATGGTTTGTATCGCCACTCCGTTATCATCAGGAAATGTCTTATTATATTCCTGTACATTTGTATCATTGACATCTCCATAAAGCAAATGCTGGTCTGAATTACTATCCGTGTAGACCTCGTAGACATTTGCATCCCGCGTCCATGGCCCCATCCACGCGCTTCTTTCAACGTCATAGGTCATTCCCTGTCCCAGCCCTGGAAACGCGATGATATACTTTTTTAAGTAATACGCGGCGCAGGCATTTTGTTTCTGCGTTGTTGTTAAATTATCAAAGAACGGCCTGATCTTTAAATATAACGGATTGGCTCTAAGTAAATCTGAGAGATATCCTAACTGATATCCAAGGCTGTATAATCCATCCCGCGCCATGAAATAAATATCATTCTCAACACTGGTAATTGAGCGGGGGGCTACGCATCCATACGATGCGGTAACTAACTGCACAACTGGTACAAGAATTGTGAAATTGCCCGCTGTTATCTCAGTTAAGAAAATCTGCCAGATACTCCGTTGTTTAAAAACGACAACTCTGTCTCGAAATGCCGCAAGTCCTGTCACATTGTCTCCCGCGTCCGGTTCGATAAGAATCGAGTTTCCCCCATTAGCAATGTCGTACCGCTCCTGCAGGGGTACGTGACCTGAAATAACAACCATAGAAGGACTGCCTGCGATCCCTGCCATAACTAGTCTATCCTGCAGTCTGACGATATATTTGGCTGTCGGGCCTCCTGTTGAATCAACTATTGGAGGATAGACAAAGTCTGCCGTATTTACTAAACCAGTATCATCATAGGTTGTTGCCTGCGGCCCCACTCCCGCAATAAACTTCTCATTTCCCGGATCACGTCCGTAGACGTTAAATCCCTGCAGGATAGAGGCCGTTGAAACCCCTGTCCACGTTAAACGAATTGTCCCTCCCGCTACTCCTCCCAGTGCTGCTGGCTGATTGTTAAGGATAAACTCAGTTGATGCAAGCGTTTCCCCAACTTGTGAGATAGCGCTCACCCGATATCCTTTACTTGTTGTTCCTGAAGCTCCTGAGAGATTGGTTGCTGAGACAATTACCGGAATAGCAATCGTTGAGAAACCTACCAGAGTTGGCGAGGAATACTTCGCCAGTGGTCTGACTCCGTCAACCAAATACATGGTGTTATTTAATTGAGCCATATACATATTATTTCCGCTGGCCCATGATACGCCTGTTAAAGTGCTATAGCTGGCTCCTGATTTTTTGGTCAAATACCCTGCGTCAGTAAAGCCGAGTAATTCATTTGTCCCGTCTGATTTATAAAATCCCCTGAGTCCGCGGACTGCTCCGGTGGCCGCTCCTGCCTGATAATACAAGGAGGTTCCCCATCGTTTCGTTGGGACTCCCCGCCCAATAAGGTATAAATCATCGGCTTGTGCAAGTTCATTGTCTGCAATTTCATTTTCCCGTAATAGCTTATTTAATCCACCAACAAAGGTTGTCCAGTTAAATGGAATTAACTTTTTTGGTTTGTAAGTTACTGGTGGTAAAACTATCATACATACTTAAGCTATCCAAGGTTGTCCGTCAGTCGAATCGCCCCAACGAAAATCTCCAAAACGTGTCTGTTCAATTGTTTTTACCCGATCATAGGTACTTGCTTCACTAAAGGTATTCTCATAATCAATCATTTGTCCTAAGATGCGTTCTGATTCCGACTTCATTTCAGGAAATCTGTCATCCTGTCGCACTTCCCATAAGTAAGCCAAAGAACGCTTAATGACATACATAGGGTTAGGGATCTCACAAATATCTGCAGGGGATGCAAGCGATTGAAAAGATCGGTAGTAAGGCACAAGAACTGACGCGCCGCTTGCTAACGTAGGCGCGTGAATAAACATTGTATAGTTTGCCCTTGGATTTCCCCATACTTCAACCCATCGATCAGGACTGCTTATACCACCCGTATTCCCTCCCCGATTAGTTAAGGAAAATTGAGACTTTTCCTGCGGTCTGACTTCGGGAAAACGATCAGTTGTTGACCCATCCCATACAATAAGGGGGAATGAAGCTATTTTTCGAAAATCCAGAGGCAGAGCAATTGAAGCGTTTCCTGTTGAGGTTGAAACAAGAACAGAATATTCATTGTATAAAACTTGCCAATCATACGCCTCCTGCCACTCAGTCATGGCCATATTGATAAATTTTAGTCGCAAAGCATAATCCGTACTTGAAATATCAGAAGTTACGGGGTCTTGATCTGCTAACGCAGCTATGCGACTTTGGATTTCGTCTACGCTGATGACTGACATAATTACCTCAATCAACCCTCCACGTATGGGTATGAAGGGCTGAAAGCGATAAGCAAGATCAGCCACGAGCTGCTGCTGTTACTGATCCTGAAGGTAATACTGGAATCCATCCAAGCGTTACACCATCGGGATACGCAACACGAATTGCTCCTGTTCCTACAACTGCTCCTGTCGTAAACAGAATAGTGGTACAAGAAACAAAGCTCTGTCCAAGAAGCTGGAAAGCTGGTGCTGAAGCTGTTGAGCCAAGTCCCAGTGCGAGAAGAGCAACCGTTGGCGAGCCAACAGTCAGTGCTTGCACGCTTAGTGCGACTCCTTCTGTTGCGCTGGACTTAAAAGTTACACCAGGTGCGACTGATGAGCCTGCATTACCCGCAAGACCAATCATACGCGTATCAGACGTAAAATCTGCTCCTGGACTTGCTGCTAAGTTTGGTAAATTTGCCATAATGTATCACCCGACCTTTTCCTAAATGTTAGGTAAACGTTCCATTTGCATAAAATGTATGTTCTAATTCATCTGCTCTTGTTGAAGGGCCTGCGCCATTCGCTGCCCAGAAGGTACTCCCCGCGTCAGAGAGTTTTCGATTAACTGTCGCTCCATCAGTATTCTTATTCTCATAATAAGCGATCTCGTCTGATTTACGTTTAATTCCTCCTGTTTGGGAAAAAAGTGTCTGTTCCATATCATTCATCCGTAAAGGCGCGGTAGTACCACTCACTTTGCGGGCTAATGCTTCTATTCTTGCTTGGTGGTAGTACGTTAATGCCATAAAATAAAATAGCCACACAATTTGTGTGGCTTCTTCTCAAATACCAAGTTATTTATACTCTACTTTTTAATTCCTGTCAATCTAAAAGAAATTTTCAGGACCTTTAATACCGCCTTCTAACCATTTACCAATTCCTGCAGGACCACCAGTGCTCGCTACAACCGGTGTTGAATCAACTGATACCCAAACCGTTGAAATATCTGCTGCATTTGTGTTAGTTGTTGAAATATTATAGCCAACCTGTGCCGTATCCAACAATGCCTTAGTCCAAGCTGCGGCATCAGGATTTTGATATGTAATAAGAGGATAATTTCTTGGTGCAGCATTTGCATTTGTACTCCATGCAGTTTGATTAGGAGTAATAGCAACACTTGAAGAAACTGTACCACCTGTAACTTTTTTAATACGTACTTTGAATGATGCTTCTGAAGCAGCTACCGCTGCATTATATCTTACGCCAACCATAACAACATTAATCGTATCGCCCGATCCAATAGAGGAAGGAGTTGCAGTCATTTTAAAATCATCAATATCGGTATTAAGTACCCCTCCATTATATGAAGTGGCATCATCAGGCGTTACTTCTTTTACCCGAGTATAATTGTTTGCCGCTCCTGCTGTTCCACCGACTGCTACAGTAAATGAATTATTATCTCCTGCAGCATTAGGCTGAAGATGAACAATCTGTCCAGCTCCTGGGTAGGAAGTTTGATTTGCCCCCGTTGAATCATTAATAGCTATATCATCAAAAAAGAATACTCCCGCTGTCGCAATATCGTTACTTACGTCTAAATTTCCCCCTATAGAAAGCGAGTTAGGAGCATCACCGCCAAAAACAGTTATGTTTGAAGCTGTAGCAAAAACTGAATTACTAAGTCTTCCTTCAATAATGGTTGCTCCCGCACCTCCTGTGCCATCAAATTTAATTTCTAAAGAATACCATGTGTTTGCCGCTAAAACTGAAGACGCAGAACCTATTTGCGTAACACCGATGCTACTGCTTTCATAAACAAGAATAAGAGACCCATTTGTTTGTAATTTAATCATAGTAGTTGAAGCCCCATTTGCCAACGATCCATCAACCAAACCAAAAATTCCCGTTGTAGCATCAGGAAGAGTTGAATATCTAAAATAGACTCGACCAAAAATTGGACCATTTGTAATGCTCGCACTAAATTGAAAATTAGCTCCTCTAGCTGTTGAAGCTACTAAACCATTTGTTGTTAATGCGTAAACCCCTGTCCTTACTGTTGACGTTTGGATAGAAGCATTGGTAATAGTTGTCCATTCAACGTCCGCCGCTGTACTATTTAATTCAAATCCTGATTGCCAAATCCTTGCGATATTAAACAACCTCCTTTCATATTAAGCAAACCTCACATTTAACCCTATACTAACAGTTGCTGTTGAACCATTTATAACTGCGGTTAACCCATCATCAGCAAGTCCCCATTGAGAACCACTCTCCCCAAAAAATTCTATAAACCCGCCCGTGGTTGAAAGGGAAGTAAAAGGAATAACTGCAGCTGTAGCGGTAGCTATATTTGCCCGATAGAATCCAATTTCTCCTCTTCCAAGAGAAGAAACATGAAGAGTCTTAACAAATATTTTCTGTCCTGAGGGAGGGATTACAATTGTCGCTACTCCTACTGCTGAAATAATTGTAGCTAGCGAAGTGTAACCGGAAGAGAAAGTGGGAACTGTGGTTACGAGTCCAATAAACCCCTTTGGATCAGAAAGGGTAACCGTACCGATACCGCCTACGGTAACTAATCCAATATACGTTTTAGGATCTGGCCATGCCTGACCGTTTACCGCCGTAGTTAAACCTATAAAGCCTTTGGGATCTGCTAAGGTAAGGGTTGATATGCCGCCAACGGTTACTAAACCTATAAAAGTTTTTGGGTCAGATGCTGCGCCCGTATTTACAACAGCAAAGATCGTGGCAGAAGAAACAAGTGAACTAACGGTAACAAGTCCAATCCATCCTTTAGGATCGGCAGCAACTGTAGTTGTTAGCCCAATAAAACCTTTAGGATCAGCGAGGGTAACAGTTCCTATGCCTCCAACCGTCACTAACCCGATAAAGGTTTTTGAATCGGCAAGCGTTACTAGTCCCTTAATGCCAGTAAATGACCCCGGATCAAGCGTTACGTTACCCGCCGCCTGATTTAACGCACCAGTAATAGTAACAAGCCCAATATATCCCTTAGGATCTGCCCAAGCTGTCCCTCCACCAATTGTAACCAATCCTATAAACCCCTTGCTGTCAACGATACCCCCGACTGATACGGATCCAATAAATGTCTTAGGGTCTGAAAGCGTTACGTTACCGGTAATTCCTGTTTTAGATCCGGCATCTAAGGTAACATTACCACTAAACGTGGTTGAAATTGGCTGGGCAATTGAGACTAAGCCTATAAAGCCTTTGGGATCTGAGAGAGTTATTTGACTAATCCCGCCAATGGTTACAAGTCCAATAAACCCTTTAGAATCTACAATACCTCCAACGGAAACAGAACCAATGAAGGTTTTAGGATCAGATAAGGTCACATTTCCTACTGGGGAAACACTTGGTGTATTACCAACTGTTATGAGTCCGATAAAGATCTTAGGATCAACGGGACTAATCGTCACATTTCCCCGCAAGAAAACATGGGCAGCACCAGAGGCATTAGCTCCTGAATCAACAATCATCCCAACAGTAGCCCCGGAAGAACCATCAACTATCTTATTATAACCATAGTGAAGACTAGCAATCTGTTCTGTTGCTACAGTAGCTCCACTTCCAACTGATATATTTAATGGAATTTTACATCCCTCCTCTCTAGATTATGTTACATCATTTGCGTATGTCATAGTCATTCCCATCCCGATTGGTATCGGCTGTCCCCGTTTTATATTTACTGGGGGTACTAAAATCGTAATATCCTGAGCGTATAAAAAGGTTAAGCCCATGCCTATTGGAATAGGCTGTCCCTTCAAAATCTTACGACCTCCGCCTCCACCGCCACTACTTCCCGTATTAAATCCATAATAGAATGCTCCTAAGAGTTTTGAATATAAGCCATTGGTTACCGCCACCATTGGCGCTTCTGCTTCTCCGTCTAAGGTGAACTGTGGAGCAGGAACGCCAATGGTAACAGTAATTTCATCAAACTCTCCCGTTGCCCAATTAAATACATAAGCCATTATGAATACGTGGTTGTTGTTCTATTGTCCCACGCATCTGTTGCTATTTGAACTAAAATTACTCTATTGGAAGAATCATAAGTTAGCGCTTGTAATAACCAATTCGTATTGCTTGTTGTCGCCCCCATGATATTGTAACCCACATAAATAGGGTTTGCATCGGTACGAGAACCATAATCAAGTCTTTTCTGTGAAAGTGTTCCAGAAGGCACGTACTGCACTACAGACTTAGCTGCAATTGAATTTTCACCAAAAGGCATCTTATGCTCTTCGTAATCTATACTGGGCTGGATATTTCCTGAATGCTTTGAACTCATATAAGTTGTTGTTGTAATTCAATTCTTCTACGTTGTAGATCTAAGTACGACCATTTATAAAGTTTTGTTACCATCTCTTTACCTGTAATATTTAATCCTAAGCGTTTACAAAGATCTTTAATTGCAAGAGCCTGTGTTAAACGATCATCGCTTTTAGTCTCCTGTTTTGCCCAATCAGTCAGAAAAGCTATTTTCTCCTGAATATGAGGTATTTTACGATCTGAGTAATCAATATCAAGCGTATCTGCCATTCGGTGATAGTTGATATCGTCTAAAGGGGTTAATACTTCTTGTCTATTAGTAAAAGCTTCTTCTTTTACTTCCTCTTTAGCTTCAGATTTTACTTCAGCTTGTTCTATTTGTTGTTCGTCTGTCATAAATAATAAAAGCCACCAATTAAGACGGCTTGTTCTACAATACCACTCTCTTTTTACTCTTTTTCAGCTATATAGTCAAGCTTAAGGTTTTTACCGTTTAGGATATCCTTTGCGTCCTGCTGGTAAAGTTCAATAGCTATTTTATACTTGTCGTCCCATTCAGATGACAATCTTGGGTGGGAAATAGCCCGATATTCTAAGCTTTGATCAAGATACAGTTTATATCCAGCTTTCTCGAACCGGAGATTAGTAATTTTTTCACTCAAAGCCGCTCCTTTATCATAGTTTTCAGGCATACCCCCAACGTCATAGATAGCCTGACGGGGAAAAGAAGCGATACACCATTCTATTTCACTTGCTAAAGTTTCGTAATATGCTCCCATGTCTGTACGCTTACGCGGATCCTGCCATACCATATGCTCAGGCTTTCCATTTAGCACTTGATCGTATTGATTGCCAAGTAAACCAACGACTGATTTAGGGTTGGTTTCATAATGACTCCAGAGTCTCTCTAAAAGATCCGGAGGAAACCATAAGCCATCAGTAAGAGAGACAATAAGCTCTCCCTGAGCATATCTAAATCCTTGATTCCATGCCTTGTTAAGTCCGTAGTAGTCCCCCTCGTTTTTTAAAGGTTCCCCAACAACAATATACTCATATTCATATATTCTATCTACCTCCATAAACAGATACTGAGGGACAACAATGATCCATTCAAAGTCTTTAAATGTTTGTCTTTTGAGACACTTAGCTACTATCTCAAGCATTTCTGGACGCACCGAAGGGGTGACAATACTAATCATATGATTTTCGTTTTTTCCATATTTCTTTCATAAATTCAGAATGTTCTTCTCCTTTTTTAAAAGAACCACCATTAGCAGATTGTGTCCCCTTTTTTCCTTTATTCCAAACTTCCCTCCCTTTTAAAGATTTTTTTATTTTGTTAAGATGTTCCTCTGTTTTTTTATGTCCTTTTTTAAAATAATTATCTTTTCTTTTTAACCATGCCTTATCATATCTTATATGACATTTTGCACATAAATAAAACCAATTCTTAAATTCTCTATTATAAATTCCTGTCTTATTAGCTAACTGTACTTTTTTATTTTCATCCTTACAATGTTCACAAAGCTTGGGTTTATTAATATGTCTCCTAATCCAAGCATGTAAGCCTTTATTTCCTACTTTATCCCCTTTCCAGTTGCTGTGTAAGTTGTTGTTCATAATCTATAATTTTAAATTCTGGTAAAAATACAATAAATTTACCCCCTGCTATTAAATAATCCTTTTCCCGTTCTAGAAATTCTTTTAGAAAAAACCAAGGGCCAATAATCATAAAATCAGCTCCATCTTTTCTTGCCTGTTCTTCGGAAATAATAGGAATGCCAATTGAAGCCATTATTTTTCCCCATTTTTCAGGATTGCGTTCAACGGCAGCAACAATTTGTTTATTATCTAACCCCATATATTGTAACATACTTCCTGATCTGGTGGAAGCCCCATATAGATATATCTTTTTTCCTTTTTTAATTTGTTCATTAATAAAAGTAACTGCTTTAAGTTTAATGTTCTGTACTCTGAATTTAAATAGTAAGTATGTTCCCCAGTTATCAAGTCTGGCTTTCTTCTCCCACCTGCGAAGACGTTCAACGGGATTTATAAACTTAATATATGTTCTGAATGATCCACCGTTAATATCATTTAGCTCGACATCGACTATCTCTAAGTCATGCTGGTCTAAGAGATATTCCAGGGACTTTAAACTGTAGTATTCAATATGTTCATGGACAATATTATCAAAAGCGTTCTGTTCAAGCATACTGCCTAAGTAATTCTGTTGGATAATAATCACACCATCCTCAGTAAGCGCTTCTGTGAGGTCATGTACGAACTTGTGAGGGTCTTCCAGATCATAAAAGCAGGAAATGACTGTAATTATCTTAGCTTTTTTGTTTCCCATTTCTTTTTGCCATGCTTCCAGACTCCAGAAATCATTAATAACGTGATTGACAGTTTTCCGACACTCATTAGCCAGCTTCTTAATCGGTTCGCAGGCCACTTTTGTCAACCAGTAAGGATAAAATTTAAGCAGTGTCCCGTCATTGGCTCCAATATCCAGTACAATATCATCTGATTGTAAAATAGTATATTTCATTGCCCGCAGAGCGATTTCTTTCAAATTAGCTTTGATTGTATCGTTGATACCTGACTTATATCCGTAATTCTCGGTATAAAGCTCTTTTTGCGGGGTAGATTCTTTTAGTTGAACAAGGGTGCAGGTAGAACACATCACCATATCCAAGGGGTACTTACTTGGCTTTTTCCCATCGTTAAATTCGGAGAGATATTGATCTCCAAAGGATGCTATCTCTTTCGTTGGGCCTCCACAATTACGGCACTTCATAATTTATCTCCTATTTTAGTTAATACACCCGTAATAAATTCTTTTCTTGTTTTTGTAATATGACCTTTAATTTCATGATTTTCCCACTTTTTTATAACATTACAATTTGCACATAAAAGTTGATAATCTTTTGACCCATTTCGTACATGCTCTAACATATGTCTAATTTTTCCTTGCCCTGTTCTATTTCTTATTTTTCTACTATTTCCACCACCGTTTACATGATCTATTTGAAAAGCTCTTCTGTCTTTAAACCCACATTTACAACATTTATCTCCTAATAAAATATAGAGTTCGTTTCTAATACGATAATAATATTCCCTATCATGTTCCCTAGCTTTTCTTTTGTATTCCTCATAATTATTAATTCTCCATTTATATACGCTAGTTTTAGTTTTCATACCCCCAGTATATCATGGATACACATTCCTTGTCAAGGCATCGGTTTCCACCTTTCCTTCATCTGCTCAGGGTATGTTTTAGCAAAGAGTATATCCGGATACTCTCCAAACTTACTCTTAAAGTATTCTCTCCGCCTCTGATCTTCCTTGGCTCTTTCTTCCTGATTTAAAAGATTTTGTGTGGAGCTGTCTTTATGCTGATAAGAAGCCTTATTCGTATAGGCAGTATATAAACCTTCTGTTCGAACACGATACCAGTAATCGTAATCCTCGTACCCTCCTAAACCATACGCCTCATCGTAAAGAAACTTCCGGTGCGCCGGAGAGAGGACAAAAAATGAACTACTGCACCACCGTTCCTTTCCTGTTAATGCGGTCATATCTCCATGATTAAAAGCTTCATCATAAGGAATCATCCTGAAGTGACAGGAATAGGCTTTGTCATTTAATAAGACCTCTCTTGCTACTTCTTGCCAGTTCGATGAGACACGAATATCGTTATTGGAAATCGCCGTATATTTCCCCAACTCTCCTAACATTAACCCTTGATTAACCGCACGAGCGTACCCTAGATTCTCTTTATTTCGAATATAGGTATCAGCAACGGATCTGAGATACCCTCCTCCTACAGTTGACCCATTATCAACAACAATAAGATTAACCTCGCCAAAACTTTCAACGGCATTTTTAGTCAGCTCTAAAAGCTCCTCATTGATTATCCAGCAAGGCATCACTACAGTAAATTCTTTCATAGCATTCCTTTCTCTAAATTCTTTGCATAAATCTGTGGCGAGTAATTAGCTAAGATAAATTCCCGTGGAGTATTAAACTCTGAATGAATATACTCCTCAACAAAAGAAAGTGTTCGTACGTTTTTTGGATTAACGCTGGGAACGATATTCATACTCATCGCTTCCAAACAAGTACGTTCCGACCCGTGAATGGCAGGAATCGGAACGTACTGTGCTCGGTTATAACAATCTCGTATTACTCCTGGATTTAAGTAGCCTTCTAAAACAATAACACCCGTGTCATCGCAGGTATGACGTTCTCTTTCTCCATCGGGCTGAACCGTTCCAATACAAACAAGTTCTTTTCCTAGATGCGCTATAGCTGATTGTCGCTTCCAAGGACTAAAGGTTGCTGGATAAAAATATTTAATATCTTTTTGTACCTGTGTTGGGATATAGAAATCACTATCTGTACCGAACGCCCGAACGGCATGAAGTCCATGAGTTCGCACCTGATCGTAAATAGGTTGTGATTCACAATAAACAACATCTAACTTTCTTAAATTATTCCAATTCACAGGATCAGTCGTTAAGATGATACCCTTCTTAGCAATATATTTGTCTATCTTATCGAAAAAGGGACAGTTAGAATCTCCCCAGAAAAGGAGAAAATCAGCATCGTCTAAAGGTTCGAATTCTCCTAATAAAATATTAACTGTATGCTTCTTCCCTAATTCCATAAGCGCCGCGCGTAATCCATCCTGCCAATTAGGACAAATTTCCGCTGCTCTATTCCAATACCAAAGAAAATTAATAACCATGTTTTCCTTTTATAAAATCTAACATTTTTTTCTGCATTTCTAGTTGCAATACTTGTATTTCCTGCGGATCTATTTGTGATTCTGGAACTTCACATTCAAATGCTTTCATTAAACGATAATAATTTCTTTTAATTATGCTTTTTGCCTTTCCTAAAGCTTCCTCTTCCGTAGACGCAATTACAACGACTACAGTTCCTTCTCCCATATGATACTCTTTCCCCGTAGCTAATAATTGAGGCGCAATTTGCCCTTCAATATAAGGAGACTTATAATTAAAAGCATTAAATTCATAATGATAGTGTTTCATATTTTGTATGCCGCTAAATGTTTATATAGCTTATCAACGAGAGCTGGATGATTTGCCTGATGCCACACGTCATGTCCCACATCATAAATAACTACTTTGGGATGATATCTTTGCGGAATAGCCATTTTAAACTCTGCCTCTAATACTACAATCCGATCAGCCCACTTACATAGATAATCAAGCGTATATGAACTATTACCTTTAATTCCCGCCGCCAGAGCATCATATCTATAGATCCTCCGAAGGATATAAGCGAGCGTAACGGATCGGATATTCCCCCCGCTACAAACACACAAGATTCTCTTACTCGGCTTTTTCAAAAAATGCTCCTTCCCACTCAGATCTCATTCCATCCTTAAAAGGATTATGGTAACACCAATACAATTTCTTAAAAGGCCATTTCTTATTATGAAACATATCCATGTACAGTTGTGTTTCCGGTAAGCCTCCTATTCCATCATGGCCTTTTCCCACCCATATTCCGTCTTTTTCCTCAACAGCAAAATCGTGAAGTGCCAGTAAGCCTCCTTTTTTTAACCGAGGCCAGATGTTATCAACAATAAACTGTGTCACTTCTGCGTCATGGTCAGTATCAACAAAAAGGAAATCTAATTCTAGGGGTGCAAGAGTGCTATATTTTGTGATATCTCCTATCATAATTGGGGATCTACCACATTTAGCAAATACATTTTCCCCTGTCGCTTCCCGTTTATCGTCAAGAAGTTCCGAAGCAATATAATCAAATGGTTTCCCGTTCTTTTGCAAAGCTGACATAATTACACACGCTGAACCCCCAAGCCACGTACCAATAGATAAACATTTCGTTGGTTTATATTTTCTGATAAATGAATACAAAACAGCACTACTATCAGGATCGAATCGATGCTCAAATCCGCCTGGAAAGGTATAGTCCCAGTATTTATTTACTAATTGTGCTATTTCTTCATTTGTCATACATTATTCCATCAAATACAGCAAATACCGAATCCAGAGTAATGGAGCGGATTTGTTGCTTCATACTTATCATAAGCAAGCTTATCCCAAATAGGCCACAACTCGGGATGTCTGATGTCATCAAATAAAAGAACTGCTCCTTTTTTAAAGAATGGGGTGTATAAATCAAGCTCTTTCTGTAGTTGCTCGCCTGTATGGAAACTATCAAAGAACCACAGGTCAGTCTTACTTAAATCCAATTCTCCCCACTTGGTTAAATCTAAATCATCTCCAACAACAGGATGAAAATTACTATACTTATCAACAACATACGCAAATTCTAATCCCTGTTCTGCTAGAGTTATACTGTATAACTCAAAATCTCTATAGTTTGCATTCAAAAGCATTAAATCCCACACTCCCATAGCACCGCCTAATTCTACAATTGTGTGAGGCTGTAAAACCTCTAGAAGAGACGCAGACCATTGATAATACCTGTTGCCATTGGTGTTGAGAACATCCTGCATAGCTCCCTCGTTCAAAGCACGCAGGGCAGGTAAAACGGGTTTGATATCGTAGCTTTCCCAGATTTTATTTGCTTTTTGAAATAATTCCTTAGCGTTCATACTTTTGAACTGTCGTAAGACATCCGTAACTCAACGATTCTATTCCTTACTATTTTGAGATAAAGATCTAAATCGTGCACTGATGCTCTGGCATTTCCTAAAGCCTGAAGTAATAATCCAAACTCCTGAGACTTTGGTTCATAAAAGGTTGTATCCTTCACTAACCGTAATATCTCATTGATGTACGAACTTTCAATGAGCTCTAACTGTTTAAAAATTAATTCGTATCGTTGTTTTTCTTCTTCTTTCATTTTTTCCACCTCGCAATCTCTTTTAAATCTTCTGTTTTATGCGTAATAGGATCGGTATGTTGTTTCTGCCATTTGATATTTGATCCTTGCCATCTGCAGCAAGGCTGTGTCTTTTTAACTCTCTCGCCTTTATTATTAAGAACGAGAAAGGGCGTTTCGATAGTTGGTGTCGTTGATCCGCAGAACGGACAATGGTATTCGTTATTTGTCAAATTCCTCCTTCCAAGATTGGGCAATTTTCTCCCAAGAATATTTCTCCTGTGCCCATTTCATCATAGCTTCTCTGTCTCCTTCGTTCCAAGGTTTTTTCAAAGCCTCTAGGAGTTGTTGTTTGAACTTATCCTTTGTTTCCTGATCGTAAATATCCCCTTCAATCTTTTTACCATATTGAACGGTCTCTTTAAGAGCTGCATAATCAATCACAACAGGCTCACACCCGTAGGCTTGTGCTTTGATAGCTGAGATACAATTTACCTCTGCGAAGTGAGCCGGATAAGCCCATATGCCTGAAAGCAACATCTCTTCTTTTAACTCATGCTGTGGGATGCGTCCATGATCAGTTACCCCCTCCTGCTTAAGTAGCTCGCGCATCTTCTCATACCATTTCATTGAAGCGGGATTGTTTTTATAGAATTCCAGAAAGAGTTTCCAGCCATAATAAACGTGGAGCTCTGCATCGGGTACTTCCTTTCTAATATCAGACCACATACCTAAAAGATGTTCGAGACCCCTATCATAACTGGATGTATAAACAATTTTGTGATTATTCCGCATAGTATTTATTGAAATATTCATTCATTTCCTCTTCAGTTCTTATATACATTTTTTGTATTTGTCCACAACTATTACATTTATAGACATCTTTTTGGCTACCCTTAGATAAGTTATCTTCTATTTTTTTAAAATCATGTTTTTTTGTATCATTTCTCATAATCTTTATGACATATACACACGCATAATACGGTTCCTTCTAAGTGCGATTCCTGACAAACCTCGCAACGCATGCCTTCCCGATATTGTTTGCTCATTAACTCTTCGAGAGTTAAAGGTTTTTCCTTGATTATTACTTCGTTCATATTCCATTACTTGATATCATCACTTTCTCTTCCGGTAAGTCCGGTACATTCTCCCGTTGCCATTTACTAAGAAAAATAGCTTTTGTCATCTTATTATACCTTTCTGGTTTCCATTCAAGTGGATTTTGGACATCGTGCGCCCAGAAATAGGTCTTCTTAGCCTTCAAAGGGCTGTCAAAGAGCCCTAACTGTCTCCAAACGATGAGAATATTGAAATTATCCAAAACATTAAATTTATAATAAGGTAGCCACCGAACACCGTCTATTTCTCCTTCGTCATCCCCTGGATCACAATAAACAGTTACTTTATAACCCTTTTTCGTTAATTCTTTTGCCATATGGATAACTGCCTCCTCGCTGCCGCCTATAAAACTCTCTCTTGGATTCTCCAGCTTCTTTGAAGACCACTGAGTAAATCCCGGCCCGCAAAAGATAGCTATCTCGTTCTCTTCCCATGCTGTAGGAGGATTGTTCTTCATATAGAGATCTTGCACATAGGGGGTTTCAGCGATTATATTAGGAACTGCTGCTAAAAGGGGTTTGATCTTTGCTCCCTCACCTGTTCTCTGCAAGTAATTAGCCAATTCTCCTACCTTAAGAACCAAGTCCCGTTGAGTTTTTAATTGTTCAATCATGGTGAGTGCGTTAATGACTGTCTGTTCACCCGGAAAGAGTTCAATCATTTTCGTAGCGGCTGCCCACGCTTCATCTATTTTATGTAAATTAAGTTGACAGTTAAAAATAATTTCCAGGATTCTCCCCTGCATGTCTTTCACATTCCTAACCAGGGTAGTTTGTTTATCAGGAACTTGGGTTGCAAGTTTTACCCAATACATCGCTAAATCCCAATTCTGCAGCATAACAAAACAAAGAGCCAAGTTTACATACAGTGACGGTGCGGGCTCGCAAGGCTCTTCAAATGCCCGTATACATGCTTTGACTGACTTAGGATGGTCTCCCTTACGTCTATAAATCTCCGAGAGGTATTCGCAAGCCTGTTGTCTCTCCTCCGGCCAGCCGGATTTATTTTCTCCATCCAAGTACTGTTCAATTAAAGGAATACATTTTTCATTATTTTCCGGCGTATTCAAATCAAAATATGCTTTAGCAAGATAATAAATATGTCGTGGGTCTTTTCCTTGTGTCCGGTAAATAGCAAGTTCTAGATTCTTAAGATTCCTATTAAGAGAAATCATCCGGCTATCCATTGCCGCGTGATGAATTACCTCGCAATCCTTGGTATCGGTCTTTCGTGTTGGCCGTTGCTCAATAAGGGTTTCGTGAATAGGAGAAATCCATTTATACGCGTTGTTATTTCTGACCAGTCTTTCCCGTAGATGCTCGATAATCTTATGTTTCACATTCCCCTGCTCGTCAAACTCAGCCTGATAAATATAATTTACATACAAAGCCTCGACATTGTTAGCCTCGCAAAGTTTTGCTAAATCGTGAAGTTTCTCGCCGCCTTTTACGATATCGTCTGAATCCATCCAGAAAAGCCAAGGATATTCATCTTTGGGGACTTGAGACATATTGAAGTTTCTCGCCCGATCAAATTCAAATATCTTGTCTCCTGATTTCATGTTTGGTTCGTAACCTAAAAACTGTTGACACCAGTCGACAACCTCCTGCGTTGCTATTAAATGGAAATTCCCATAGGAGATGTTGATTGGTAAATCATCCCGCTTAAAGCTGTTAATTACATTCTCTGCTTCGGTTAATAAGTTAGTTGGATCAGTCAAAGTGATATAAACCGCGTCAACATAGGGAGTGATTGAAGTAAGAGCTTGCTTAAGCTGTTCTTCCTCTCCTTTCCCCCGTGAGATCATGGTTAAAGCAATTTTTTGACTCATACCGCCTCCCTTACCGCATATTTAGGATATCTCCAGATAAATTCTTGCCAAAACTCTTTCTGCATGGGTAGTTCGTCTGAATCATAGATTGCACGTATCATATACATAACCTGCTTAGGCATGTCAGCAACGTAGGAGGTTAATTGTCCATTCTTAGCCTTGGATACGCCAGAGTATCGTTTATTACCTATATTAGTCACCTTGCGTGTTGCTTTGATATCCTTGAGGTAATGCAGATAAGAATCATACTTTGCAGGATGGGTTTTCTCCCAAATCTTAAAACACTCCTCAATTACAGGCCATGGGTCTTGTCCTGACTTCTTTTTAAGAGCGTGGAGTTTATTTGCAGCTGAGAATACTGCTGTTTTCCGTTTTATTCCAAATTGATCGTAGATGTATTCCATATATGTCGAGAGAGTCGAAAAAGAACTCCGGCTCTCTCTAAAGCTAGAACTAACCTGCCAGGTTAAATCCTGAACTATACGCGTTTGATCGCTCTGCGAGATACTCAAGTGTTGCTTCTCCAACGATAAGACCGTTATCACGATCTCCATCTTTGGCTAGTTCAATTCTTTGAGGTTTCCTAAGATACGCAACTCTCCATTTGTCTTCTCTTAGTCCAAATACTGCCGGACCTGGAGTAGCTGTTGCTTTTGGAACGTCTTTGTGTCCAAAAATACGATGCACTCCAAAATCGCTTTCGTAGATCATCACTGGACGAACCAATTTCTTGTCCGATGCGTCTATGTATTTAGTATTACCTGCTGTGAAAGTTGAGATTTTTTGTCTCAACTGAAGCGTTGTTACTATCAAATCAAACACGTCGTCTGATCCAACATCATTCGCTACACCCAAAACCATTGAGTTAAGGTGAGTTTCTGAGAGTGAAGTACCAGAATTAAGGTTTGTGTAATGAGAGGTAACAATGTTTGCAATACCCGCCATTTGCCGACCAATACCTGACGATCCTGAAGCAATAGCTGCGTTTATAAGCGCGTATTCGAGCCTGTTTTTCCAGTCTCGCAATGCTTTTGCTGCCTGATAGTCATAAGGATCTCCTTCTGCTGCAATAGCTACTGATCGCTCAGTACCTGTTACACGGAAAGTAACTTGGACGTTTTGTACGATATTGTTTCTTCGTGAAGGTGCTACTAAATCTGCATAAGTCGCTTGAGCGCCTTCGACACTTGCCGTCACTGATGTAGGACGAGACAAGTAATCTTCACCCCATTCGTGGGTAGTTGCTTTTGCTGCTGTCGTTGCAAATAAAGTTGAGAGTGGATTGTCATCTGGTGAAACATCACCAATGATATCAATCAAATCCTCACGACGAATCGCTTCCTGATATGTTTGTAAACCGTATGCCATAAATAAATTCCTCCTTTCTTACGCCAGATATAAACCTAGCGTAAGCGCATCTCCCGCTAGGTCTTAGCTTGATTTTTTAAAGCATTAAGACGAGCCATTGTCGCAACAATACTTTCATTACCTCCACGTCTGGTTGCTTGTCTGACGTCTTCGTAATCAAGTGTTGCTTCCGGTTCTCGTCTTCCTGAACTTCCAGTTGCTTCAAGCGCAGCCTGTTCTTTAGGACTCAACTGTTCGATTGCTGCTTGTGCTGCATCAGCTTTTACTTGTTCAACCTGCTTAAAAGTTAATCCCTCTACAAAACTTGCTGCCCCTTCCAGATCAAGCTGTTTACCTCCGTACCTCTTTGGATCTACCATTGAGGCAAGAGCGATAGCTGCTGCAAGGTTTGATCGTTTCTCATCGAAACTTTTGCTTTCAGGGTTTGTCCAATCATATTTTTGGTATGCTTTGGCATATTCACCCTGTTGTCTGTAACTGGACGTTTCTTCTCGTGCTTTCTGAGCTTCGATACGTGCTTCTCTTGCTTCCTTCTGTAGTTTGGTTAACTCATCTGGGTTAATCAAACCAGTTTCAGGATCATAGATTGGCGTATCTTCCTCTTTATTTTTTGGTTGAAGTAATTGTGTATAAGCGGATTCTATTCGCTCACGGGACTGGCGTTCTTCTCGAAGCTGTTTTTGTAGTTTCTCAAACTCGCTCTTAGTCCTCCCTGATACTTCCTCCGGCAATCCATCCTTACCTTTCTCAGGCTCTGGCGTTTTTTGATCTTGGACACTAGGCATAGATGTCTGCTGAGTTTCGGTCTCAGCCGTTTGTGCCTTTTGTGTATCTTCTGGCATATACACCTCCTTTCAATTGCTCATAAGGCGAGCATCACCCCAATTTCCAGTTATTAAAGCTGGTAGTAGAATAGAAATCCTGTCTAAACCTCCATTCTACTATCAAATTAATAACTGATCCCCTACATAGATATGTCCAGCCTTCAAATGTGTGCCTGGACTCAATGTATAACCAATAGGGCACGATCTACATTTAACAGCCATACTCTCTGTGTGATAGAAAGTATGCGTCTGGTTGCCATCCTGATCCGTAGGACAAGAAATAGTCTTGGGCTTAAAGGTAATACTGCCTTCCTCTTCCCCTGTCTGCTTACTTCCCTCGCCCGCCGATTGGCTTGATTGCTTTTGATCCCAGCTTTCCGAAGTTTGGTCTTGCTGCGCCATATCCACCTCTATTCTTATTTACTTGCGGCATACCTTTGCCACCTTTAAGTTTTGGTATCTTAGCTCCTTTACTCCCGATTGGTTTACTGATGCTTGATTTCTTTGTTGCCATATAATTCACCTTATCTTACTTGACCCTTTGACTTTTAGAAAACTTATTAGAACCGTATTTCTTCTTCGGTCCGTTAGTAAGTGCCTTTTGTACCTTTTTATACGCCTTTGGTGTTTTCACTTTAGGCTTTCCTGGTAAAAGAGGCTGACTGTTCATTCCTTGCATATTAAGCTACTGCTGCTCCTTCTGCTGGTTGAACTGGCGTTTGTGGCTCAACTGGCGCCTCTGTAGAAGCATCTGGCGTTGGTTCCGCAACAGGTTCTGCTGGTTGTTCTTTGTCAACAAGCCCCTTTTCTACAAGAATTTCATTAACTACGTCTTTAATATAATTTTTAACTGCATCCATAATTATCACGCTCCTATCCCTTTTCCACTTACGGAAAACTTTTGTATTTGCATACCTAGAGGCGTTTTATTCTTCCCTAATTTCATAGCTTTCTTAAAGCTTTTCTTTTTATTTATTTTTGGTGAGTTTTTCATAGCTGTTGGGCGAGTTGAAACAACTGTTGAACTAATTGTTGGATTTGTTGTTTTACTTGGGGATTAGCTCCGCCTCCACCGCCACCCATGCCAGGTTGTCCCCCTGGTCCTTGAAGCATCTGTTGCGCTGCTTGCATTGCATTTGGTTGTGTGTTTGGATCCATAGTTAAACCCCGCTTGGTTTATATACTTTCGGTTTTGCGTCCTGTTTAAACCCTTTAGGATTCTCATTACCTTCTGAAACCCCACCAAGTCGATAATCAATACCTCCCCGATTAGGACTAAAGCCTTTAAAGGTTTTACCATTAGCTGTTTGCTCATTACTGGTATCTCCAAAATAATTACTGGGTGTTTTACCGCCAAACCCTTTAGAAGTATTTGGTTGTTCATTATTTACCACTCCACCCCATGGATTAAGATTGGTAACATTTGGTGCTTTATTACCTTTTGTATTTATATTCATACTATCACCTGCCTTATGCCAATTCAGATCCAAATGGAATTGGATCAGCTGAAACATTAATGGTTGTTCCAGAACCTTCTATTGATATTCCCCGTCCATCATCTGCAAAATTACGTGTTTCATTGGGACCGAAGTGATATTGATATCCTTCGTTGTCAATTGCTGTACGCTGATCCAGCGAAGTATCAACAACCTCTGTGAAGTCATCGTCGCCTGCTACTCCTATATTTAATCCTTTCTGCTTAATTCTAACTGACATACTACTCCTTTCCAGTGAACAATAACACTATTTTTTAATAATTTCAACTACCAATATTAAACGGATCTACTCCTTTTCCTTTTTTCTTTGCTTCCAAGGCTAAGCTTTGTTCTTTTTGTTGTTCTACCCACAATAAGATCTCTGCGCATACTTTCTTAAAGACGCTTGCTACTTTGGCTGCATAAACAAACTCTTCATCCTTCGTAAAGGAGACAGGATCAGGAAAAGACTGATCGCGCTTTGCAATAAGAAATGGTTTAAATACTTTCTCATAACCTTGCGAGTTTGCCATCTCAGTTATCCATTGACTCTCAGTTAAAGCTTGCTCTTCGTCTGACGTTAAGATTTTCTCAGCCATTATTTATCTAACCACATAAGAACTAATCCTATTACCATTAATACTGATCCAACAATATTAACCGAAGGAAAACCTGCAGGATTCCATACCTGAAACGCAATAATAAAAGTAAGTCCTGTCCAAAGTAATTTACTACCCATTACTGAACACCTCCTTGCGGCATTTGTCCATTAGGCTGTTGTGGTTGACCATTCATTGGTTGCTGTCCGTTCATCGGCATCTGAGGCTGCATTCCAGGCATTTGTGGTTCTCCTGGCTGTTGTCCTAGTATCCCTTCAATATATTGATCTGCATTCTTAAACCCTAGGTCTTCAGCATAATCAATCATAAGCTCTGCCGCTTTGACTTTCTTTCCTTCCTGTTGAATCATCATATTAATTCCCGTTGGTTGTCCTGTCTTTGGGTCCATACCTGTCACTAAGTCAATAAATCTACTCTTAGCAATTTGAAGCATATCGTTCGCATCATTAGACATTGATCCCACATCAGGGATATATTTATAGTCTCCTTCCAAATCTCCCTTTTCAATAGTTAATTGTCCATACCCGCTCCCTGGTTCCATTCGAAGTTTTGTTTGTGTTCCCTCTTTGGTCTTGACAGGAAAGAGAGGCTTTTGTAAATCTTCCGGTCCGACAATTCCTGCCATTGCTGGATCACTCAAGGTTTTAATCGCGTCATCGTCCAAGCCTTGTGCATCCAAACCTTGTCCTTGAAAATATGAGAGGGCATCTTTGCCAACGATTGTAATAACCTTTTGTTTATCTTGCTCTGTTGAAAGCATAAACTGTTGGTTCATTTTATACCAGAACATCATTTGTTTTTGTATTGCTTCACTGAGGAAGATTTGATTAAAGTTGTCTCTTGCATTACGTGATTGAGCCAAGTCTTTTACTTCTGTTGCAGTCTTGTCACCATTACCTGGTGAAAGTTGTGAAACATCAGCTGAAGTTTCACCTAATGCTTCCTGCATTGAGGAAATAAGAAGTCGATAGGTTGTAGCAAACTCGCCAATACCTGAAATGGCTGGTTGATGAGGGAGGACATCTTCTGCCGGATTATTCATTAACCATTTCTTACCAGGACCAAACTCTAAGGTGTGCATTTGAACAGCACCATTAGTATTCCTAATTTTAAGAGGAGTATAGAGACTAATATTGATAGCGTCCAGATACTGACAGAGAGCAGCATTAACTGCGTTCTGAAGCTTTTCAATTGGTTCAATTTCTGAAAGTCCATAGATATCATCGTCTATTGGATAGTATTTTAACTGAACTACGGGTATTTGTCCATGATTATATGGATTAGGGATGTCTCTGATAACAATACCATGCTTAGGAACGAAAGTAATCCACCGTTCTGGCCGATACTCAGTACACACTTCTAGGGTTTTATAGACCTCGTCTTGTCCCAGATAGTCTACAAGTCCTTTAATTGTCTTGTCCCGTACTGAATAGTTAGCGGCCCGTGTATCTCCGCCCTTACGTCCTGCTTGCATAAGGGAAGTTCGGAGAATATCTAGGTTTTTGTAAATAGGTTTACCTCTCGCGGCATCATTTGTTTCAGTTAATTCCTGCCAGGTAACATAATCTCGGAGAATAATCCAGTTTTTAACAGTTGGATAGGAAGGATTGTGCAAAACATCCCGATTAGGCCAAGGTTTAAAGTTAGGACCATCAAAATAGATGACTGATTTACCGCTTTTCTTCTCGCCTGTGGGTTCTATGTCATACTTTTGGTAAACTCTTTGGTAATGCCATTTGCAAAGGCCAAATGATGCACCGTATTTGCGTGCGTTCATATCCATCATTGCCCACTTAGCTAACATTGGCGTACTGTCAGCTCTCTCGTTGTCATCCCATTGAAAATTAAGAAGCTCATTGTTAATCTTCGCTCCTAGAGCATCACCGCTTTCCCGTGGCAACATCCTTCCTCGCGGCTTGTTTGCAAGAATACGAGATGTCTTCTCAAAGATTGCTGTGAATACCCTAGGATCAAAGACTTGCGCTCGATAAGGCCAAGAATTCTTAACGATGTAAGAGCGAAAGAGAACATCCCGCTTATCAAAATCTACCATTCTCTTTCGGAGATCCTGTTGAGACATAATGTAGTGACGATAACATTCGTAGAACGATTTACGTTCCTCATCGTTACCTGCCACAACTACTTCTGATGCCATGAATTGAATTCTACTCCTTTCTTACTTAAAGTCAACTTTTAATTGCTGGTTCATTCACTTCTGTACTTGCTTCCGGTTTAATTTGCGTTATCATTCTTGCCTGCATGAAGATTTGTACCTTACCATATCCATCATAAGTTAAGCTACTGATTGCTCTGATTACTGGAATAACTACCAAAGGATTAACATGTGTTTCATCTAAGGCAATCTTTATCATATAGAGTGCCGGATCTGATTGCTCTAACATTGAAAGAAACCGTAATTGATTCGCTTGTTGTATTGTTGATAAACTATTCATATTTAACTTCCTATATCCCAGTTATCCACAGAGTTATCCACACTACTATTATTCATATCTAATGACCAGTTCTGGTTAGATAAATCATTGGCAGGAACGGTATACTTATTAGCTTTTTTATAACTTACCATAAAGTATCTCAATGCGTCGAGTGCATGGTCATTTGCTTTTTCTGGTACATCCGGTTCGTTGATGTCTTGTGCTTCTCTGACACTTTTTTCTTTCCAGCGATAAGTTTCAAATTCTCTGATTGTGTTTGTACAAGTTGAAAAAACAAACAATGACGGCATAGCTTGTTCAATTGAGGATGTATACATGTTTCTGGGTTGTATGATTGGGACGCTTCTTCCTGGTGTTGGTTTAAGATGCTCTGCAACTTTCTCAATTCCCAGTCTGACCCATGAGTTAAACTGTTGGGTAAGTTCTTTGGTTGCGGGAGTAATCCAGATCTTTCGCCATTCAAATTCTTTAATCCATTGTGCTCCGCTTGGATCTCCAAAGGTTTGGGTAACTCGTTGCGATAGTGGTCTTGCGTTGATAATGCCAGCATGTTCATCAATAGTCCGATTAGTGGTATAGTACTCATCAGAAATAAAGAAATTATAATCACCATCTGTAGCAATCCAGAGACATGTGGTAGGATTAGTAGAGCCGAAATCCATACAACGATAAACATCCCAAGATTCCGGTATATCAAATGGATCGATAACGTGTAGTTCTCTTTGAAATCCTTTGTAGACAAGTCCGGTGAACTTCCTGAAATCGGCAAGATATTCCTGAGCAAAAGTATCTTCTGTAAGTTCTGTTTTAGCATGATCTATTTCCTCTTTCTTGATGTAGGGATTATCATAACTTGTAAAACGCCATGATTTATAATCACTTTGGGAGGTCTGTCCAGCATTATAGAGATCGTAAAAGTGGTTGTATCCTTTAGGTGTGGAAATAAAAATAACAGGAGCTTGGTAATCAGTAAGGGTAGCACGTAATACCTCCTGCCAAAGCCAAGGCCAATTTCGTATAGAAGCGATTTCGTCAATAACCAATCCTCGAAGTTTAACCCCTCGTAAAGCGTCTGGATTCTCTGCTCCCTTGAGTTCGATAGTTGATCCATTTTTGAGTGTGATTGATAATTCGACTTCATTCTTTTTATCTATCCATGCTATTGGTACAAGCCGTTTAAGTTGTAACCAATGAATTTGCTTGGCTTGACGATAACTTGGTGAAACAATCCAATATAACCCTTTATTCTTTGTTGCCCATTGTAAGATAATAAGAGCTGAAAGAACTGATTTACCCCACCGTCTACCTGCACAAATAATTCTGAATCTATGTTCATCTTTTGCAACTTCGAGTTGTCCGACATGGAGTTTAACATTCATTCAAATACTACATTCATATCTTCTGGATTATTAACCTGAACTAACGTAGTATTATCATTCATTCTTCCTTTTACTTTATAACCTAATTCCAAATATTTAGCTCTTGTTTGATAATCAACGATTATATAATCTGGTTCTGTATGAGAGTTAATTACTTTAACTGCTTCTAATCCTTCATTGTGTACTTTAAGTAATTTATTATCTGGTAAGTATTGCTCCATGAGTTCCTGCCAACCTTTTGATCTAGTTAATTGTTGTGGATTCTTAGCTGTAGTAGGTGGATATCCAGCATCAAGCATAGCCTTACTCACGGCCAACTTACCATTGGATTCCAATACTTTATTTATTACCTTACCTTGCCTCGCTGTCATATCGCTGACATTATATCATACCCTTCTCATTTCGCCTCAATCAATAACGTTTCTTCCGGCTGCCACCAAATTAGTCTCCATTGATCATATAATTCATTCGCTGGCTCTTCTTTAAAAATAATCGCTTGTGGATGCAAGTATTTCTTAAAATCATTAAGAGCATATTCGCTTGCAAACCATCCTTCCCGTATTTCTATCATTTTATTTGTTTTATTCATACTTCGACTAACAAACAGTTTTACACATTTATCTTCCATAGTTTGTATATATCTTTCAAATCTTGTATACAAAGTACCTTAGTTTGTATCGATTCTACAATATTCGATTTTACGTGTTGTTTTGAGATGCGTAACCCTCATTTTAACAATGGGAACACTCTGAATGATATTCAGCTTTTTGGCGGTTTGGATTCTAAGAGAGTTAAAACAGAAAGACGTTCTACTAAAACAGGTGCATCACCAATATCATAAACTATAAATTTTTTTATTTTCTCCTGCAACCCTCTTTCCCATTGTTCTTTTTTAATTACCAATAAGGCCTCAATATCTATTTGCTCTTTTTCCCACTCGATACGTTGTTGAGAGAGTTCTAATTCAAAAAGTCTTACAATAGCCAAGATATGTAAATCAAGATCATTATGAGCTTGAGCATATTGTCTAAGAACCGTAACTATTCTTTCTTTTGATGTCATACTAAAAATGTAAATGAAAAGAAAGTATAACCAATCCTGCTCCACTTAAGAATCCAGAAAGCCAAAATAACCATTCTATGTCAATTTTCATTTTCTTACTTTCCTTTCCATAGCAACTAAGTCACATTATTCGGTTCGTAATATTTCTAAAACATCCTTGATTGCTCTTTCATAAGCTATTGTTGGAATACTCCAAGAATGCGCTTTACTACTAAGCACTTCTTCTGCTGGCGGATGAACATATACCAATTTACCGCCTACAAAATCAACGCATCTTTCTTTCAATTCCTCAATTTCTTTTATTTTGTCTTCCATACTTTTAAAATCACTTATTTGTTGAACCAAACTTGACTATGCCTCAAAAAATGTAATCTTTCTCCTTTTCGCTCTATCAACCATAGTTCTCGCCAGTAATGTTTGAAGCACCAAACCCATCCAGCCCAATCTCTCAGAAAAGAAATGTTACGACAACCAGGTGAAAAACAGCTATGCAGTTTTCTCCATTTCAATTCTTCTTTTGATACTTGTGCTGTATTTCCCATATTACTTCGACTAATCAATGTTCTTCCACGTGCTTCCATAGCACAATTCTAAATCCGAATAACTCTATTTTAAACAAATACTTAAAATACTCGCTTCCCGTCCACGCATCCAAAGTATTCTCTGATCTCACATAAAACTTATCCTTTTCAGGAGTTGCGTTTCTAACAGAAGAACGCTCTGGTTCAAATCCTAATGGTGGTTGTCCGTCAAATAAAATCATATCTAGTTCTAAAAGGGTCGTTTAGTCTGCGTTCATAATGCTTTTATCATTAAACTTGCAATTCCATAAGCTATGAGTCCTGAAACTACCAGAAAGAGAGCTAATGTAATAAAAATATGTAGCCAAAATTCCCTACGCTGTCTAGCTCGTAATGCGTCTAAAAATTCTTGTAAAGTTATATCACGATAATTTTTCATACTCCCCATCTTCATATTCTATAGATAAACTTGTTACATCTTCACATTTGCCTGAATGGAGTAATTCACCACATTTATCACAAATTGGTTTTTCTTCTTCATTTTTACTCATAATACCCTCCATTCTCACACATGAACTAATAGTTCCCGACGAGATTCTGACTCGCTTTCTCGCAGAATTGCTAACCTCTGCTTCCATAGCTCTTAGCAAGCTCTAATCGGATAAACCTACGGGAACTATTAGTTCATGTAAAAGTTTTTCCAGTACCTTTTTATATTTGTAAGTATGATTTGACCAGATAAAAATAAAATAACTTCCTGATACATTTTTACAAACTTCAAAAGCAACATCCTCCATCCTATACCATGTTTTACTACTGACTCTGTCAGGTAACTCTACATGCTTTTTGAATTTTCGTTTTATTCTATGTACTTTACCCATAATTATATACGCTTTTATGCCTAGAGACATGCCTTTCCGCACTCTCTACAGGTATTACTCTCTATAATGCAATCATATTTATTTTGCATATTTGAATAATGACAAAAACACGTACAAGGTGCGCTTGTCTCAAAAGTATAGTTAGGATATTTCCCTTCCATCTTTTTCTTTGTGTCAACAAAATCTTTTATCAGATCTTTACTCATAAGTTCTATTGATTGTCGGCACTCTTAGCCTTGAAAAATCGGTCATAAAGAACTAGCGAGCCACAAACTGCGACATTCATGCTGAACGGTCTTTCAGTTGGAATATAAACCGTCTGATAGCCTTCTGTAAATTCTTCCGGTATTCCATGATCCTCCGCACCAAGTAAATAAACTGCTCTTTCGGGATGCGATGCTTCTTTTAACGATTTCGCTTTATCAAGCATTTCTATACAGACCAAACTTGACCCGTCGGGTAAATGTTTAATAAGATCATCAAAATCCGTATAGTTATACAAAGGCACGTGCAAGGTTGTCTTGGGTGTATCACTCGGTTGCTTCTTGTATCTTGCACCAACGGTAAAGATAAAATCTGCACCGAAAAGAAATGCTGAACGCCAAAGCGTACCCATATTTTCGGTTGTTTTCGGTTGATATATTCCTATTCCAAAATAGCCTAATCTTTTCATAATTTACGCTCCGAATAATCTATCATTTACCGTCCAGTTCTAATGCTTGTATAAAGCCTAACAACTGACTTAATTTAGAGTTAAATGCAGGTATTAAATCTGCACCGCTATTAAATTGAGTTTTATCATGTAATTCCTCAACTTGCTTTGCTAATTCTAATAATCGTTTTTTATATTCTTTATTCATAACTCTACGCTCAAAAGGAGCTAAAAATCGGATTAATCGACTAGTTCTCCTTCACTCTCTCCAACTAATACATACTTAAATTTTCCTTGTCGTTTCATTGGTACTTTAATTTTATAAGTATCCTGAATAATATCTTCTACTTCATACGTTTTGTCTTTTTCAAGGGTTATACCTTTATCTATAAATCTATCTTTTAACATTCGAATTTTCACAATTCTTTCAATAACTTACTATAAATCATATAAGCTAACTTCCTATCTTTCTTTGCTGGTGTATTTGCTCTGAGCATTAAAAGATCAAATCCTTTCTGTCCGAGTTGTCTAATTTTGAACGATGTATAGGCTGGTCTGTCATCGGTTCCTAATTTTTTATGACATCCTATACAAAAACAGTCAACATTTTCTTCATCGAAACGAACACTTTCTTTTCTTCTACCATGATAGTGACTCGCTTGGAGTCCGATAATACCTTCTTCTCCCCTCCCCCGTAAACCACAATTCATACATCGTTTAGCTTTTAATCGTATATAGCGACTAAATACACTATCGGCTTTATCCCGCTTTACGTAAGACCAAGACACTACTTAGCCTCCTTAAGAAGTTTAAGTAATTCCTTAGAGTATCTTGTATTTGCTGACCTTGCTGCTGACTCTGCTAACTCTGCTGCTGACCTTGCTGCTGACCTTGCTGACTCTGCTGCTGACCTTGCTGCTAACCTTGCTGACCTTGCTGACCTTGCTGCTGACTCTGCTAACTCTGCTGCTGACT
>DASWFI010000148.1:0-2772 GCA_036394315.1 Patescibacteria group bacterium | reverse complement strand
CCGGTTAATACCCCGTCATCTGACAGGCCTTCGGCAAAAGCCATGGAAATTCCAGCTCCCACCGCTGCCGAAGTACCAACTAAAAACGCCACGTGAGAACTGTGTGTGGCAAATGCTGCGGCAAACAGCGGCGCTAAAGTTGAAACCGAACCATCCATCAAACCTAAGAGTCCTGGCTGGATCACACTGCGCAAAAAATGGGCTTCTTGTTCGGAATGTTGTGCTGGCATATCTTAAATTAAATTAGTTGCTGCTTTAAGCCCAATACAAAACCCAATGCAGAAAACAATAAATGCAAAACGAAATAGGTAACTATTATATATAGATATTGGGATAGATTCAATGGCTGATAAAAATAAGAAAATAGGATGCCGCCGAAAATATAGTCAATCTGGTCGAAAAAAAACCAGGAATCACCGGACGGCAAATCCAGCCAGCGTTTGAAAAAACTTTTCAAGGCATCCCCCAACAAGGCTCCTGCTCCCAATAAGAATCCTAAAATTACAGGGTTGATCATTTGATAATTCAATCCCAGCATTCGCAAATATTCCCAGTGCATATATATTTCTTTCTGAATCGCTACTGTGACGATGGCGACCAAAATACCGATAATCAGACCACGAAGAGTTTTGTTTGGCCCGAGTAACCTGTGTCCTCGCCAAGTGATATTAAAATCCAGGGGAAATTCCCAATGGCGCAAAAATGGCGCATGCGCTGCGAAAATCGGGAACATGTTCGCCAACCCTGCCGGCAGAAAAAACCAGAAGGCAAAAAATATATTTTGCCAAAAATTCATAATCCTAATTTTTTCCTAATTTTATTTCGAAACGGAGCCAGCAATGAACCCAGTGAAGCGGATTTTTTTACCAACTGGCTCCCCTGGAGCAAATTCGCCAAATTTTGACTGGTGGGAAGTTCGCTGATATTGCTAAAGGCTGTGCCAAATCCGCTTATACTATGCGCATCAGAGCTCGATGCTGACGCGATCTTATGCTCTAGCGCAAACTTTTCGGTTTTCCTGGTGAGCCAAGGCTCGCGGGATCGCGCATTGAAAACTTCCATAATATCTATTTCGCCCGCTATCTTTTCCAGAGACGCTTGCGACAGTCCTTTACGGGTTTTTTCGAATGGATGCGGAATATAAACCAATCCGCCTTGTTTGCGGATTTGTGACACTGCTTCCGAAAGCGGTAATTTCGGCTGGACTAATTGATTAAGAAATAATCCGATGACTTCACCTTCCTGCGTTAAAATTTCTTCACCGATAATGACTCGGTTTCCCAACTCCATATGCAATTCTAAGGCAAATGAAATTTGATTGTGATCAGTAATCGCCAGTACCACGTTTGGATCAGACAAAAGCTGGCGGTATTCGGATAAACCAATGCCGCCGTCGTATGATATAATTGAGTGAGTATGTAAATCTAATCGATACATGTTAAGCAATTACAAAAATTACGTTGAAAAAAGTCTTACGCCCCTTGCCAGAAATTTAAGCTGGGTGAATCCCAATGCTTTGACTCTAATCGGAATTATACCACAAGCATTATTTTTTATTTTCATGCGACAACACCATTTCGACTACGCCGCCGTAGCGCTGGCTTTCAGCGCTGTCGACTTGCTCGATGGCGCCATAGCGCGTACCAATAACCAAGTTACGGCCTTTGGGGGTTTCCTGGACTCAACTGTGGACCGCATATCGGATTTTATCCTGGTCGCCGCGTTCTACGCCGGAGGTTTGATTAGCCTGCTGTTAGCTTCAGTGCTGTTAGTCGCCTCTTATCTGATCAGCTACGTTCGCTCGCGCGCCGAACTTGCCGCGATGGGGAAAATCAAATTTAATTACGGGTTGATCGAACGCCCCGAACGGATTATTTTTATGTTTCTGGTGCTTATTCTGCACATGTTTATGCCGCACGCATCAATCGGCAATATGCCACTGACAGAATTTCTGATCTGGATACTTGCGATCCTATCGATTTTTACTCTCCTCCAAAGAATCTGGCACGCTTATAAAAAACTGTAATTAAAAAGTCAGGGACGCCACCACAGGAAAATGATCTGAACCGACTGCTTCCTGAATTTTGGCGTCCTGCAGTTTCAGGTTGCGCGCAAAAATATGATCCAGATGCTGACCTAAACGCGCAGTCCGGCCAGGTTTGGGAAATAAATTGATAAATTCCTGCCCCAAGGTTGATTGAATTTTTTGAAGATGACTGTCGGTACCGATAAAACTGACGGTATTAAAATCTCCACAAATAATTTCACTGTCGACTTCCGGCTCAGACTTCAAATCGCGAACCAGTTGTTCCAGCTGCTTGATACGATGACCTTTGCCTCCGTGCCAATCCAGATGAACATTGCTGATTCGTACAGTCTTGCCCTGCATGCGGAAAGTGCCGATAAGAGAACCTCTCTGAATCGGCCTGGTCCTGTTTCCCTGGGAAAATTCAATCAACTGTTCATACAAACTCAAAAAATCCAGCTTGGCAAAGGAAATGGTTTTAAACTTAATCGATTCGATAACTTCAGTCTGCCAAATCATGGCCAGACCATAATCCCGATTACCCGGCTCTTTCATCATAAAAAATTCACTTTTCCAGGAAGGACCCAAGCTCTTCAGCAGTCTATCGCCTATAAATTCCTTATCTAGTGAAGGCCGCACCTCCTGAAGACAAAAAAAATTAACTCCCTGATCAGCGAAGTTAGTTATGTTTTTGATGATATTTTCCGGGTCAGTGCCTTCGAAAATATTGTAGGAAACAATCTTAA
>DASWFI010000147.1:0-2005 GCA_036394315.1 Patescibacteria group bacterium | reverse complement strand
GTATTAAAATCATGCACTTCATTTATTGGTACATCTCAGAATGAGGGATTTCACACTTAGAAGGTGCCCCTGGTTTCCCTAAAGTGCTGGATGCATGATCCCTGAGATTAGTGCTAGGAGGATACTCAGGTGTCTTGTATGGGGTTATAGAGTCAATGCAGTGAAGGAGAAAACCAAGGTCTCCTCCATGAAAGAAGGGGGGACCAGGCAAGTCTCTCAAGATATAAAACTTATCATAAGTCTTTTCAAGAAGTCTCACTGGACTTAGTCTGTAAGAATGCAACTCTTCACACCACTGTGCACTCTGACAGTCACAAAGTGGAAGGGGAAAAGATCTCTGTTTCAAAATCAGCTAATGTACATTATAAAGGACTTTAATTAATTCAGATATAACAGCATCTGAAAAGAAATGCTATCAAAAAAGAAAAGATGGGAGAGAGGTTAGAAAATGACAGTTGGGGGAAATTAATAACTCCTTCAGAGTTATCTTCACTACTAATACTTTATCTTTTCATTCGCCCTTAATTTCAATGAATTCTCCTCGATTGTACAATTCTATAGCAAGTTACCACATCCAATTTGATGAAGATTTGAGGGAGTTCGAATTTTGAAGGGGAATCATTAATTCAATAACCATATTTCTTGAAACTACTGCTCTCTCAGACTTTGAGGACATATGTGCACTTGTACTTAAGCTCTTGAAGACTGTCGGAGTCAATTACGAATATTTACGAATAATAAAATACGAGTTGTGAAGAATTTTCATGTTGCGGTTCTCCAAGTCATGGTACACTTGGTGTGGCACAACTCTAACTTGACCAATACTCAACGAAATTGAATGATCTAAAATGCGTTGTTTTCGTAAAAACAAGCCCTTTCGAACGAGTCTAAGATCGTTTCGCGACGTGGCGTAGTTTTCGAGATTATACTGAATTGCTTCAACCATGCCCTACCAAAACTTAGAATTTGAATATCTCTCCCATTTCCTAACGGATTAACTTGAAATAAAAACGTCCAGAACTGGTTTCGTAAGGAGAAGATTCCGTTATATTGTCGCTAAGGACGAATCACAATATTTGGCGACTTCCTTGAGAGCCCCCAAAAGGACCCCTGGGAATCAGCATAAATCAGCATAAATTGGTGTAAATTGAGCATAAATCGGCACTTATTCTTATTTGACTTATTTGGCACTTATTTCAACTTATTGAATGTTTGCACATAGCTAGAGGCCTTGATTTTTTTCAAGCTACTTGCCAGCATCACTGCTCATGCTTAGGAGGGTATGTCATCGCAAATCGTGCATGCTCAGTCATGTCCTTGTGTTAATTAAGCTCCAACATCCATCGAGGATTTAGGCAGCACTTTGAACTATGATTCACTTAGAAAAATTTTCCCGGCCTATGGCCGGCACCTCCAGAGTGCTGCAGGCTGCCTTCATGGCATATTTACAAGGGTGACTTATCCTCTAAACCCACCGTCATCATCGATTCCCTCGATTCCCACGCTACCTGCGCATGTTCCATCATTGACCAGGTCATTCTGGCATCTCCATTCGGTTTCATGCATGGGATCATCGTCTTTGCAGATTCTGTGGCCCCCCCAAAACCTTAAATCTTTGAAGTTCTTTTTCTTTCATGCAACACCCAACCTGCCATGTCTCTCTCTCGCTCTCTCGTTCCGACCCGAAAAGGAATGTGCAGATGCTAATTTAAAAAAAAAAAACTCTAGCTGGCCAAGGACTGAATGGATGGCTAGAACGGGCCCCGATTTACGGATTTACAGAATTGAATAGGGTAAATCACGAGGTTATAAAGCAGCTTATACATATATTCAATAAACATTGCAGTACCACTAGTTACCCCATGGCTGTGTGAGTGCAGCTGCCCGTCCCCATGTTACATGGTACATTTGGATGGAAGTTCCTCAGACTTTTTCCGAGACAATTAGTGCAACAGGATTGACCAAAAAATTTGCCAAATTATTTTATGAATGCTATACAAGGTCA
>DASWFI010000146.1:0-1514 GCA_036394315.1 Patescibacteria group bacterium | reverse complement strand
CAGACGTCCAGGAGGTCTAGACAGGAAGCTAGAAGTGATCTCCCCCCTAAGGTCCATACTTGTCATCTTGTTCCCTTAATTTCTCTGTGAATACTGAACCGTTTCTCACGATTCCAACGGCGTTGTGATCCCTTTGAAAAGACCTTTTCAATGATGTATAATACAGCCCGATACTGCAAGGGGATTTCAGTAAACAAAAACACAGCAAGTTCCAGTTCTCATCCCCCAGAGCACATATGGAGACAGGAGTACCACTGTTGTGACTGCCAGAATTAGCTGGATTTCTGGGATAAGTACAACAAGGTTTGGAGTACTTCTGAAATTCTAAGTTTCAGCCCCACTAGTTTCCACATTGGATTTTGTATGTCCAAATGAATGTTGAATGAGAGGAAGCGACCTTAGTATGCTCTGGACTCCCAAACTGGACTCTGTAGATGGGTCATATAATGGACAATTATCCTGCCTACACTGCACCTCCTCCCTGGCACCAGAATCCATGAGCAGAATATTGGTAGACTACCACAAATTCCATGAGGTATTCTCAGATGCTAAGGCCAATATGCTCCCACCACACCAACCCTATGACCTCCAAATTTCTCTGGAGGAAGGGGTGAAACCTTTTCACAGCCCAATATACTCCTTATTGCCACCAGAACTAGTGGCCCTTTGAGAATTCCTTGAGGAACATACACAGAATGGTTTTATCTGCCCCACCAAATCTCCATGGGGATCTCCAGTTCTTTTTGTAAAAAAGAAAGATGGGAGTTTACACCTATGCATCAATTTCTGCACACTCAACAAAGTCATGGAGAAGGATTGTTATTGTCAGGGCATGTCCAAGGCTGGGAGCATACTAGATGTTGTAGGCAGGATAATGATAATAATCCGCCACATGAATCGTTTGTGGAGTCCAGTTCCAGGGCCAGGATGAGCTATCATAGCCATCCTAAATCTCATCTTTATTCCATTATGTAAAACCCAGAAATAATATTGAAGGGGGTCAAGCATAGAATTTCAGAAGTACCCCAAACATCGACGCAATTATCCCATAAAATACTGCTAATTCGTACGATTCTAACAGTATAACTTTCATTCCCACATTCGCTCTGGAGGCTGAGAAACAGAAGTTGCTGATGTTTTGTTTACATGCTTTTTCTCGGGATCCCCTCAGCATCTCGGAGCGTATTATATATCGTTCGAAAGATATTTTTAAGGCGATCACAGCGCCGTTGGAATCGTAAGAAGCGGTGCGGTATTGATGGAGATATTCAAGAAATAAGTTTGACGATTATGAACCATGGGGGGGAATGAGGTCTGGAGTCTTGGAATCACCTTCAGGCAACCTAAGCGTCGGCGTACGGATACGTCCGATATTGCTAGGGACTTAGATGAAAGGGGGACCAAGCATTCTATTGGAATTCTCTACTGAGATACACCAGAAACCGGGTCATGATAAGGCCTATCCTTGTTTCGCCCATATCTCCTGTTCCACATTATGGAAACCGGCCAAAATT
>DASWFI010000145.1:0-29140 GCA_036394315.1 Patescibacteria group bacterium | reverse complement strand
CCGGCGGATCAAATTTAATTTCTTTGTCGCCGGCGAGGATACCATCTGTAATGGCTTTGTCATACCTTCCTTCGAAGCCCGCCAGATTCATGGAATCCTTCATAATTTTTAAGTTCTTTTCTTCAATTGGTGTCATTGTATTAATTTTAAGATGAGGAAATAGTTAAAAACTTTCGGTTATCTCGGAGACCGGTTCTTGATTGCCGGTCGATGTTTGGTTGAGGGGATTGCCCTGGATCTTTGCCATCTCTCTGTCGATGAGATTTCGGATATCTTTTTTAATCTGGAAGAAGTTCTCCTGAATAGTCTCTTCAGAAACTGTCCGTATAACTGGCAATTGTTCATAAGCAGCTTCTTCTCTCTGAATGGCCTCGAAGTCGTTAATAATTTCGCAGTGAAAGGTTTTTTGTGGAATTCGCTGTTTCGGGTCGTCAGCAACGGCACCGACGAATTCGCCACTACTCAGGTTAGAGATCCTAGATGCCTGCAAAGCGGAATCTAATTGATTGGACCGGCTGATGGAGGTATCGCTGCTATTAATGGAAAGTGATTCTCTTTCCTGCATGATCTTTCCCAGACGTTCACTCAGCTGTTTGGAGGTGTCCCCGAGCACTTGACCCGAGATGATATTTCCACAGACATTCATAATCACCTCAGCCTGGTCCCTGCCATATTCTTTCTTTACCTGGCTGAAATCCTGCAGTCCGACTGTGGTGCTGGAAAGGTTGGATCTCGCCGTACTGATGTGTACCGAAAGATCGCACACCAGAGTGGGGTATTCATCGAAGATTAGGCTTGATTTCAATTTTCCCTTTCGGTTTACCAATTTCAGCATCCGTTCCGTACAAAGAGAAAGGACGGCGCCGTATACCTGGGTCTTACTGGGATTATTGCCGACACATACCAATTTTGGAGCTTGTGGGTCGTTAATGTCCAACGTAAAATCGTTGCCGGAAAGTACATAATACAGGGAGGGGGATACCAAACGGGCAAGTCCAATTTTCGCGCTGGCGATCTGTCCTTCGAGCTGCTCTGCCGCTCCCCTTACCATGGCAGAAATAAACGGATTGATCAAAACGTCTATGGATGGTTCAAGGCTTAGCACCGGAAATAATTTTTCGTATTCTACGTTCGCCAGTTCGATGGCATGCGGAAGTGTACAATATTTCCCATTCTCATATTTCTTCAAAAACCAGAAAATGGCCGTTACAAAATTGATTGGCGACTCCGTAAAAAATTCGCCCAACTTTTTTTGCCACTCCCGGTTCAGGGCAAGCATGATGGTTCGACTGGATTCTGTCGCGTCGGTAATGTCCACCATTGTCTCCGGCGATAGCAGGTTACAGCGGTGGGACCTGGAAAGGTCATCGAAATTGATAATGTATAGTTTTGGCGGAACAGGATATTTATCCATGTTCTTTAGCGCTGTGTTGTAGGCGATCAGCGTTAGGTCCGGAAATTTGAAGTCGTATAAATAGCAGGTAAAGCCTTTTTGGATATGTTGCGTGATCACGTGTCGGATCACAAAGAAACTTTTTCCTTACTTTTTTTCTTTTTCTTTCCTTCAGGATCCGGGCGTCCCCGTCACAAGGATCGCCCGGAAAGGATTGACAATGTTGATCCAGCTGTTACGAATTTTGCCTTTTAGATTGTATCTCGCAGGCAAATTGATGGAATACTCATTTTCTAATAATCTTTCTTCCTGCGGAAATGTTTCTTCGAGTAAATTAAAAGGATCTTTCCCCATTTTTACAGAAAGCAGTCGGGAAAGCCGGGCACTTCCGAAGACGATTAGCAGATACCCGATGGAGGTAATGCTCATATAGACGATGGCGATCCATTCTTCGGATTTAGAAGCATCCAGAATGTAGTAAGAGAGGAAGTAAAGCAGCAGGCCGGCGGAAAGAAAAACGATGATAGGTTTGAGCGGTATTTTGTTGTCTTTTTTACCACGCTGACCCAATTGGGCCAGAAGTAGCAAAAGAAGGGCAGTTAGCTTAGGTAGCGTAATACCTGACAAAAAGACCAATCCATGAGACAGCGAGAACAATAGATGGGTGACAAAGTGAATGGTAATTCCCCAGGTTTCCATCGCTGGGTAGCAAGCGCAATAAAAGTGAATAAGTAGGACAAGAATGCTGAAAAATCGAATAAACTCGATATTCTTGTGAAGGGCCTGTAAATTTTCGCCATTTTGCATGGGAGTTGATTTTTGAAGATGTGAAGTGAATGAGCATTTTTATAGAGGCGGCCTTTTTCGCTTTTTCTTTTTTTTGGGGCTTACACCGGAAGAGCCCCCACCTCCCCGTTCCGGGCGTAACAGCATGTCGATAACTCCCTGGGTGGAGAAGGTACCAAAGTGATCAAATGGATGAGGAGACCGAAGGTTTTTCTTTTGCCTCTTTTTGTTTCGTTGAGTGGCTGGTGGCAACTTTGGGGTAGTTGTCTGACCTGGTGCCTGTAATCGGAGCATATCCGTTATTGGAACGCCTAATTCTTCATTTGTATAGACCGCCTTATTTCGATTGTCGATAAAATAGACGGTTTGAATATTCCCTGCCAGGCCGCGGTCAAAGTGTAGGGAAATATTCCTGGTACGCAATTTTTCGGAAAACTCCCGCATCGTATGGGTGTGGGACAAATTGTAAAAAACGGCACTTCGTGCAAATTTGGCGGTGATCATTTTCCGGAGGCCATTGGCTGGGAATTTTTCTTCCAAGGATTTTAGGATGGGACCGCCGTATATATCGCTTGCCTTAATGGGAACGCCTGTCCGATAGCCATTTTCATCGAGCAGGCTATATACCAGGCCGCCTTTACTATACATACGGCTATTAACAGCGCCCCGGTCAGCAATGATATTCCGCTGACGTAGGATAATATTCAATTCCGTCAGGTTGGTGAATTTGTAAGTTCTTAGGATTTCACCCAGAATATTGGTGATCGTATGCTTGGTCTCCTCTTTGCCATATTTCGCCGGAAGCAGCTCGAGCGCCGTTGGAGGGGGGAGCTGCTGTTTTTTACCAGTTTCAGCCTTGACCAGGTTAAATTGTTCTTCAATGGCTTTCCGCGCCGGCTCCGATTTTAATTTTCCGAGGTTATGCATGCTGATCCGGCGGCCACTGCCCTGGACATTTGTAGTGACAATATGTATATGCGGGTGATTGGCATCCCGATGTCTGTATACCAGAAAGGGCTGTTCTCCGAACCCAATCCGATTCATATAGTCTATGGCGATCATTTGCATTTTTTCTGGCGACAGATTTTCTTTGGGTGAGAAATTCAAGGACAGATGGAGGGTATTGGTTTTTACCCACTCATTTCGTTCAGTCAAACTTTCGAACCGCCTAAGTTTCTCGTTGAAACCCAGGCGTTTGATATCACAGGAGAAACCAGAGGCAAGAATGAGATCGGCCTGTCCCTTGGCGACCTTCCGTTCATTATAGCTAAGCGCCCCTCTTATTGCTTTTCCAGTTCTTAATCGGACAACCATCTTTTGGCGAGTTTAGAAACGATCTCTAGCAGTGCAGTAATTTTCGGCTCCAGGGCCTGGTGCTCTTTAAAAGCCATTTTCGCAAAAAGGGCTTTTCTTTGTGGTTCGGGATAGGTATTGAATAGCCGGGTGATCTGGTTGATATTGACGCCAATCGCCCTGATCTCGGACCTTAGCTTTGCAAGTTCCTCCATGAGGTTGTCAAGCGTTTTGTCCTTGGTGAAGACCGTGATCGGTTTATTGTGTAGGATGTCTCGCAGGAGGCGGCTCATATCATTTTGAGAATTCCCATCCAGGAGTTTTTTCAGCTCGTTGAACTTTTCCTCACCGATGCGTATGGTTACGTGGTGTTTCAGCAAAACCTTTTTCGCTGACTTTCTCTTTTTCATGGTCTTAGAGCGATTGTTTCCGTCCGAAAAGGCCTATTTGATATCATTATTTTATCATATACGTAGACATTAGTACATCTTGCTGTGCGCAAAAAAAGGCGCACTCCTCCTTTTACTTGCTGCGCTTTCGCGCTTAGCGTCCCGCCCGGAGGGCGGTAAGGAAGTGGTAGTCTTATAGGACTATTCATTGCAGAGAAGTTGTCGGTAGAATGGCTCTGCAGAATACGCGGTAGTCCTTATTTATGATATAATCCCGGACGGTTGCATGGATTTCGGTGCCCGCAAACAGGCGCACTCAATTCATCCCCGGCTGAGTGGAAGAGGAGGCGATTAAAGTATCGGACATACCGACTATAACTTGTGGCGTTTACTTTTTTCAACGGAATGAGTTTTTTTAAAACGATTTCTTATTTCCTGGATTTTAGTCGCTTTGTCAACATCCTTTATGATTTGATCTTTATGTGGAAGGGATCGGTGTTGCACATTATAAGATATTTCATCACTTAATATTCCTTCCGGATTTTGTAGACTTCCAACAAAGCCGGCGGCTTCGATTGACTGGATATACCATTCATTCTTTTCAGATTTTGCCACAACAAAAGTGTACATGCGATCTACATCTGACGTAGTGTCAAACATTAGGATCGCTCGGATTGGCGGGTCTCCGGAATTAAGCAAATTAAAGGGAGTTGTTGCTGATTTAAATATGTCCGAAGTATTTGTAAAACCAAGCTTATTCAGGTTTTCTTCGATAGATTTTAGGTTTTCACTTGAAATGCTTTTCATAATGGGATGTTTTCTGTGCTCGCTTTTTGTAATCTTACGATTTTAAATAAACATTTGCTGGAACATAGTAGGTTTAAAGTCCGAAGCGACGACCTGGCCGTTTTGTTTTACTATTGATCGCAATGGGAGGGGCTCTTTTCTCAGAGTCTTTTGGTAAATTAATTTTTGAACTAAGGGAATAGATCATTTCTGTTTTGCTTGGAATTGGCGCTTCATACAACCAGAAGTCCTTTTCGAGTTCAATGCCAAGACTTCGCCTGCTATGGTTAGTTCGGTAGATGCCAGCATTGACATATTCTATTCGTAAGGGCATGTTATTGTCAGGGTAGACAACGGCAAATAAGAAATCAAGTTTTTGAGAATCAGGTCTTGAAAGCGTTGCATTGGCATTTTGGAGATTAAAAAAGACGAGATCATCGAGATAAGAGGCGTTCACTAGCATTTCCGGGGTAGGTTGAAATCCAAGACGTTTTAATTCTGTTGCCAATTGATCATTAAGCGCGGGAAGTTTGGCTGCAATTTTTGAAAATTCGCCAAAACCCGTTTGTTGGGTTTGATAGAAATATTCCTTTTTTGCAACGATTTTGGCCATTCTTTGTAGGAGTGCATTCATTCGTTGTTGGTGGGGCAATTGACCGTTGCTTGAAAACCAGTACCTGTCAACTTTCAAAGGTGTTTTGGAACCATTAACCGTGTTTATCTCTGATCTGGCCGCTATGTGTTGAATTTCCCAAGTTGGAATATTAGCTTTCCTTTTCAGTTCTATATGGAATTCGGTATCGTTAGATAGGGGGTTCTCTTTGGTATGGCGGAGGCGAATACCGGTTGGTTCAGCATTATTAGTCGAATAGAGGTCAACAGCCGTTCGAAACATCTCATCGATATTGTTAAAACCTAACGCTTGCAGTTGACGATAAATTTCCTCGCTATTTTCTATTTTTGAAGACTGCATATTATTGGGGATTTATAAAGCTTGGCAAGGTGAGCGACATTATTATTTCCAATGCAGCGGAATGAGGTCGTTTGGATGCTAAAAGAAACTAGTGTCTTTTCAGCTGAAAATGACCTAAAATATTCTTTGGCTTTTTTTCACTTGCTTCGTTAATTAGGTGAAAAAGATGCTGGGAATTTGAGAGAGTGCTAAACTGTGCCGGCCTCAGGTTGGAGAGATTTGCGATCATCTCCAATTTTGTCGGAAACTTATTACTTGAACGGTTGTAGGCAATATGGGGATTGGACATCCCTTCGGCTGTCGGGCCATTATTTACGGTCGTATATATAGCATCCAGGTGATGAGGCTGTTTTGAAAGTTTTCTCAAATGAAGGACAAATGATATGTTTTTAGGGTTCAGAGGTCTATTTCCGAAAATTGGTAGTGTTTCGTGGAGGATGGTCACACCTTTAAGTTCACGATCACCCGTATTGATTTCAAAAGATCCGGCAAGCAGCTTATCATAGTCGAAACCTATTTTGGTTAATTGTTTTCGTAAATCGTTGTTTTCGGAGAGCTCTTGCCGGATTCGTTCGTTCCGCATTTGCAGGAGCATTTCAAGGGTAATATACTCTTTGGGGGGAATGCCGGGATAAATGGCGTAGGACTGTTCAATCTTCCTGGTCTTTTTGGAATGAATATGAGGGCGAAATTCCTTGGCAGCCGTTACTTGTTGAATACTATATCCTTCATCATCGATACGAGGACGGGCAATAAAATGGAAGGAAATGCCATTGGGATTGGTGGAGGGGTCGGAAAGTGATATTTTAAAATGTTCGTCGTACACGGGATCTTTGTCGAACATAGCTGTTTCAAATATTTCTGATGAGTTGGAAAAGCCAAGTTCCCTCAGCGAGTCTTCGATGGAAAGTCTATATTCTGGTAGAAAATTGTCCATGATAATATAATTTGATCTGATTGGAGCCTATGATATCAATTCCTCAAAGTCTATTTATTTACATGAAGAGCCATCTTGCAGCGAAAAGGATTTGGGGGAATAATTACCAATTTTAGCAACGGATAGTTTACTATCAGTACTAGGATCTTCCCTGATGGATCATTTTCTTCAAACCGGTATCTGAATGATTGGTTGAGAAAAGTGACTTCACGGGCACTTTTCATTGGCCTTTTCCAGGGCTGAGTTTCGACAGCACTTCTTCAATCATGGTGTCTTTCCTGGGAAATTGACCATTTAACGGATAAAACGCGGTTGCTGTCTCTTCTTTGATGGCAGCGGCGTTTGGTGATTCGGTATCCAAAAAGGCCTTAATTATAAAAAGTTGGGCAGTTTCCTGCTGACTATCAGCCATAATCACGAACTGAAAATGAACGGAGTCTATCGCATTCGGGCCATCGCCGCCGATCTTATCAGTGGTGTCCAAATAGAATAAATCATCCGATTGCCTGACCGATCGGAGCATTTCTTTGGCATTTTGAAATCCGATGCGTGCCAAATGAGCGTCTAAATCATTTTTGAGGAAAAAAAATTCAACCATTTCTTCATATCGGACAAGCGCCCTGACATCCTGGGCGATTTGATCCACCGTCGGCAAAGTTTCCCGTCCCGATAGATAGGTCTTTTGCACATCCATGAAACCCTCTTCTGTTCGAGTGGTCGCCATTTGTACCGTGGCCAGGGCGGCTTCTATATACCAACTACCATTTTCCTTCTCCCGGACAACGATGAAAATGTCGGACATAGCCGTATCGGATAGGGGTATCTCGTCGAATATACAGGCTTTTACTGCAGGTTCATTTGGGTCTTCCAATTCTTCGATCCGGGACAACAATCGTTCGATATCAACAAACTGCATTTTTTCGAGTTCCGCGCGAATTTCGTCGGTTCGTTCTTTGGGGAAAGTATTCATGATTGTAGCATTTTGTGGGTAAGGTTTATTGGATAGACAGTCGCTTATTTTTTGGACCGGCATTATTAGCTGTTCCCTTACGGCGCTTTTTTTACCGGTGCCGGCGGTTTGGGGACTTTGGCCATGAGTTGTTCTACCCTGTTGGGGGCAATCGGAAGCACATATAAAGTATTATAGAGGGCATTTTCTTTGATGTCATCCCCGAATATTTCTTTGATGACTTCAACCTGGTGAGGCGTGAGCGGCTTGGTGGTATTTTTGGTTCCGTTGTACAAGGACCAGATATCGCTTAAATTGCAAATGAGGTGCATATGAATTATGATTTAGCTTGAATGTGGTACCGTGTGATAATCCGATGGACGGGATTCGGACAACGATTGAGAAGGCATTTGCCAGAGAGAGGCTATCCATCGAGCAGCAACTATTTTCCAATTTTTAATAAAATTGCCCCTGGTGTTCGTCCAGTGTCGATTTTCGTAGACATGGTAGAAATCTTCAGCTTCCCGGTGAGGGGCGCCGTTTTGAACAAAATATCCATTTACCTCGTCCACCCGCGGGGAGACATGATGAACGAACAAAGCTGGTTGATGGGACTTTTTTCGCATATGAAGAGGTATTAAAGGTTGCGATACTTTTTGCAAGGTAATAGCCGTTTTTCGGAAGGCATACTGGGGCAAATGATTCAATCCCTTTCTTCGCCCGGCCAAAACGGTCTTTTAATGTACTTCCGGTGTGCGTATAGAAAAGCGTTTTTGGGGTTGTTGATTGAGTTCATTCGGGGCCTGCGCGGGGTATTCCAGTTTCCACAGCAGGCATTGCCTTCACAGGTCCAGCCCGAAGCAAGCAGGGACGTGCCTGGCTCTGTTTGCAGGAATTCAGTGATCATTTTCCGATAGCCCATTTGTAGACCAACGCGCCAACAGGCTGAATACCCTTACGGCAGGCATTGGCGGTTCTGCCTGTGTAAAGTCGGGTGACGGCTACTGTCTTTCCATCCTCTAATTACCTGGCTATTTGGCGGCCAACAACCGCCCCCCCCACAACTGCGCCATCCAAGGCAACGGCAAAGGAAAATTGAGGCCCTGCGGTGGACCGTGATGGCGATGGTTTGCACAAATAAACGCGCAAGCCTGGCTGAAATGGATAGGCACGAACGCCAATAGTTGGTATTGGATTTTCCCTCCCAAAATGGGGAGCAGCTATTTTGGCGGGTGGTGATTACACCTTTATATATATAGGCGTCTTTTTTGCCAACGATTTATCAGGAAGGCACTGAGGGGGTCAGTATCCTACCTGTAATCGTTAGATCTTCCCACCTTATCCATTCCAGGGACCCAATGGATAATGTTTCAGACAATGGAAGAACTGGCGGCGCCCTGATCGCAACGTAAATCTAAGAGATGGCAGCACCCCATGACAGGCCAATCATTCAATGCTGGCTTTTCAGGGGGCAAAACCTGTCTTGGCGTACTTGTTCTATTCAGGGGGATACCAGCTAGAAATCCCGTTGTATGTTCCCGTTTCACTGGATACAGCTCCAATCTTCTTTTTTAAAAAGAACTTGTATGCCACTATTGCGCATTTTTGCTTGCATTTCGCCAGAAAAAGAGGAAAGCAGTTGTCGGGAGTGTTATCGGGCTTTGGACCTTTTTTGCCGCTTTTGTGCCCGGGCTACCTCTTTTGCGTCATAGTAATAATCCCCGCACAGTTCTTCGAAAGGCAACTGGCCGGAGTCGCTCAGTTTCCGCAAGTCTTTTACCGATAAATTCAATGTCGTCTGGACCTGCTCAGCGGTCATCCACTCCTTGTACCGGCCTAGTAGCACTCCTCTTACAATAGACTTGAACGATCTTAAAATATCGGACATGATTCTTTTTCGGAGCCTTTCAAGATCTTCCGGCAAAAAACCACGGGATAGCGAGTCTTGAGCCTCCTGGTCAGGTTTTAACTTTTTTGGATATAATTGGATGATGCGGGCCATCTGTTTCGTATTTTATTTTTCAAAGATGGGGTCAAAAAAGGGCCGTTTATCAGTATGAGATTGTACCTCGGGTCACTTTCTTGAAAATTATTTTAAGATAAATGGGAAGGATTCTCAGTTTTGGGTTCGGGAATCTGGCTATTTGAAGGTTGAACGATTTTTTTAACAGAGAAAAACTGCAAAGAAGAATCAAATGGTTAGTTTATATCCACTGTGCAAGGATAAGTACTATTCCGGGTAGGATAAAAATTGGAGCGGAAATGCCGGCACATCTCTCAGATACGCGGGTAGTAGCGGCATATTGATAGGAACGAAAAACTTCCAACCCAGTGAGTGACCGATGATTGATACATTTTGCCGAAAAATTTATAACTAGTGATACAACGTGCTATCAAGAGAAGTGGATCTACTATCTTATTATGAAGGCGTGATGCGTAAAAATGAATTTTTAGAAATGAGGGATGTTTTAAGATGGACGATACATCGTGGCGTGTCGGGTCTGGGAGAAAAGCACCCACGTTTTCCGTGGTTCGGGAGGATGATCGAAGGAGTTGAAAAGAAACGCCTGTCGTATCACTAGAGGCAAGGAGGAGCAAAATCACACAACCATCTTGAATTCAAACAATTATAAAACAAGCATTTTTTTTGTCTTCCAACTAGATTCTTTGCAAATATGGGGGCTTGACAAGGCGACGTATCAGAGTGAGATTTACGCTCTGATCGATATTTTAAACAAAAAAATAGGAGAGATGAATGCGTTCGGTAAAGGAAGGAAAATTCAGGGGCTACTGGGATCAGGAGGTTGAAAGGGAAGTGATCGTGGGAAATAGTTCCCCGAACCCTTATTTCAAAAAAATAGTGGGGTGAAATAGAATATTTATTTATTGAACCACCTATGTATCTATTTGTCACGTTTTTTCTCGTACGCTATCCTCCTTTGCTCAACAAAAGGTAGTACGCATTTTGAAACATACTGTTCCGGGGTTGAACCGGCGGAGCGTTCCGACCTAATTAGTTCATCACTGATGTTAATTTCATACGGTTGCAGGTGTTAAATGGCTGGAACACGAAATACGCTCATCTTAAATAATTAATCCCTGTCGGTATCATTCGCTATACGTAGCGATAGTACGTAATGGGAACGCCTTAGTTGTTCCTCTGCTTCTTCGATGCCTTGTGATGTATTTTTGTCTGTCGGAAATAGAATGAAGGCTGCACCTCCTGGTCCTGCCAAGCGGCAGGTATATAAAATCCCATTTTAGTGAATTCTTGTCTGATGACTATTATTAAGCTACTAAATAAACAATGTATACATCAAAGAAGAAACCCTTTCTGGGCAATATTTTTCAACCACGTTTCCGCATAAATTTTATGTTCTGTTTGAAGGTTTTCGTTTATGGCAATGACCTTGTAATCCTGTATTGTTATGCTTTCCTGGACCCTTCGCCAAATATCGTTTTTGAAATAATATGGATAGATTTGCAGGTTGTCAAAATCTTCGTACCTAACCCGGTTGTCGATTACAATAAAGCACATTTCAGGATCTGCTTGATAGTCTCCCTCCACTGTAAAAAAGTGAACAAGGCTATATTGCGTACCCAATCCGAAGACCGTTTGAATGTCTTCTTCCAGTTTTTCTATGGCTATTGGGAGGCTTCCGACGGCCTCTAGTTGCATGACCATCTTATTTCCTAATTTTTGCAGTAACTTGGCAAAGCTTTCGGTAGCTTGCTGATTGATTTTTTCCATATTTGAAGTTTTAGTGATTGATGCATATAATGGACTTCTTGCGCATCCAATACCGATCAAAATAGTCTCCAACTGGGTCAAGGACAAGGAGGTGATGCTTATCATCTTAATCTCGTCAGTGGATAACCCTCTTTTTTATTATAGTAACTTGTAATGTCTTGGGGTCGGTCCTCGGCTGCGGCCGCGTCGATAAAGGGCTGCAGGTATCCCCCGTCAATAACGATAATAATGGCAGCGCAAATGGCCTTTTCTTCGACCTTGTCCTCGCGGTGTTGCTTCGCAGACAAATGTTTGGCAACAACTTCTTAAGGGGAACTTTTCCAGCTATCGACTTTAGGGGGGTACGGGGTCGACCCAGGTAGGAAGTTTTTGCACAGACTTCCGTAGGCTTACATTTTCAAAAGATAGAAGGAATTTGTCAAATTAACGATCACAGTGCGATTCTAGTACTGACTGAAGGAGTATTCAGAGGTGTATATTTGGGGGATCGTAGAATGCTGTTGATTACTATTCAAAGCGGGTTTGAGGTTTGTGTTAATATTTCAATGTATTCCGACCGATTCGTACTGTCTCGCACTACAATCGAAAGTAGCCGCCATTATCACAAGGAGGTTTAAATCTCGATAAGCATCCGGTTTTCTACGCTTCAATTATATACAATGAATCAAGAAGCGAACAAAAAAGCGAATTTGTACACCACCCCGGTTTTGTTTCCATATGATCCAGGGGAATTCTGGCAAATGATTCGACAGATTATTAAAGAGGAACTGGCCCTGGGCAACAATAGCAGTAATCTGGCTGCCTATGAGACACCCGGACTGACCTACAAACCGTTGTATAAAATGAGCGAAGTCTGCGACATGTTCAATGTTTCGAAGCCGACGGTGTACGATTGGTGTAAACACGGAAAACTAAAACCGGTAAAAATTCGCTCCCGGGTTTATTTTCTTTGGCAAGATATCCAGCAGCTTCTCCAGACTTATGGTCAAATGCCGCATCAGTAATATTAATAAAAATTATAAATTGAGCAGATTAAGGCGCGACCATGCCGCAATTGCCCAATCTATGTGATGACAGATGCTCACCTTTGGGGCGTTCTGACCGATTCATTTAGTTGTGCCCGGCGGTATCTTCCTGGATTAGATTTTGAATGGTCTGTATTTTCAGCTTCAGCATTTTATTAGCGATCCGCTTGAAGTCTTTTTCAGGGATTTTGTCCGGAATCAGTGGATGGGGTGAAATTCCGATCAAATATTCGACCAGCTGAGCGGGGTCTACCTCTTCGATCAATTTAATTAAGAAAAGAATGGTCTGCGTGAGTATTACCGGAAACCCAATCTCAAAGCAATCATGATACATCAGGAATTGATAGTACTTATTGCCTTGTTTCATAACAACCGATAGTTGGCTGCCATATTCCGGCTCCTTTTCCTCGTCAAAATCCTCCTCTTCTTCTTCCAAATCCTCCTTAAAATCGTCTTCATCATCTTCCTCCTCGTCCGGGATCTCAAGGGTGGAGTATTCTATAAAAATGTCATTTGCCCGCATTTTGCTGGTATAGGAGAACTCGTGGACCACTCCTTTGCCGTCGGTAAAACGGACTGTCTTGACATTATATAACCCTAACACTTTGTCCAATTGAAGAATTTTAGGGGTAAATATAGGGAAAGTATCTTTTAAGGCAGGATGTGTTGCCGCGGAATCTTATAAAACGAAGGTCCTCCCGGACCGAAGCCACTAATCATGTGACAAATTCCCTAAAAAAATAGTACCAATCTTTCAGATGTCTCCCTAACGTAATCCGATGGATTCTTGAAAACGATGAATTTTGAATGGTTTTAGAAAAATTGGCATTTCGGTTTAATTGCCTCTTTGACAAGCCCCCTGTTTTCATAGGAATAAGTCTAAAAAGGCGCCCGGAGGCGCCTTTTTCAATTACGACATTCAGGCCGTCATCGCTAGAGGCGATCTTCCGCCCCAAAGTTTCCGGATCATCTGCGCTTTTTCCAGGTTATCCGCTTTGATATACTTTCTAAAGGCTTTTTCTGTTTTATGCCCGCTGATTGCCATGATCAGCGTTATGGGGGTTCCATCTAAAAATTCATTGGTGCAGAACGACCGACGGCAGGTATGGGACATGACCCAGTTGTATTTTGGCCGCGTTTCTTCCACCATCTTATTTCCCCGCTTGTAGGAAATTTTTATCTTCTCCTGCAAACCGGCTAACCTGGCCACTTCCTTAATATAGAAATTGAACTCTACATTATTGAGCTGAGGCATCTCCATATGGTATTTCTCTAAAATGGCCTTTGCCTCTGGTCTGAGCGGGACAACCACCCGCCCCCCCGTTTTGGTCTGGGTCACGAACAACATGCCATCCCGGAATTCTTCGGGTTTAACCGTAGAATAGTCGCTGAACCGAAATCCGGTCAGACACCCCAGGACGAACGTATCCCGAACTTTTTCCAGCATAGGGTTATACGCCAGATCAAGGGCGTACATGGCGGCCACCTCCGCCCAGGATAAATAAATGGCATCTACGTCCTCCTCCATTCCCTTGAATAAGGACAGATCCCGGAACGGAATGAGGTTTTTCGCCATCCGGTTCTTTAGGAAGGATTTCAGCCATTTGATGGTTTTCCCGATACTGTTGATGCGAAGGCCTTTTACGACTTCCTTTTTCCGGGTCAGGGTATAGTCAAATGTCAGGAATTTAATAAAAGCGGTATAAAAGTTGAAGTCGAAGCTGTCAAAGGTGATTTTCGTCCCCGAGTATAATTCATAGGCTTTGAGGTGTTCCTTCATCATGCCGATTACATTCAGGGTGGAGGGGGCCACATCCAATCGCTTTTCATCGATGTAATCCTGAATATGCTTATAAACACCCAACTCTTTCTTTTCCTCGGTCATCTGCTGCATTTGCCACTCGTCGGATAGGGGAAGGTTCACTTTTAAGAACTTCATTGGGCAAACCCCCTTCTTTTTAGCAAATTTTACCATATCTTCGGCCTTTCGCAGTTTGAGGGTAAGGGCCTCTTCTATTTGGTCAACATAGCCAAATTGGGAGGGTAGATCTGGACTGATGCGTCCGGATTTTTTGTTCCAGAATGCGGGGGGAATATAATAACCTGTATTGACAACAGCTCTTTTAGTGACGGAGTGACAGTATTGTATCGCGATCGGGCGGGTGCCACTGGTTAACAACTTCCCTTTTTTGACGATTAACTTGATGGGTTGGCGCATAAAAATTGATTGAGGATGAGTCTATTTTGAGTCTATAATAGTCTCATCAACTAGATCAAAGTTAAGATTTCAGCTACCTAAATGGTGTTACAAGTAGCTTAAAATCAACCGTTTATCGTCAAGCTGAGTAAAGTGAAGTAAACGAGCTTTTTGAAAAATATTTCCCGTCCGGTCCGCAAGGTCAAGAGATCAAAATTTATCAAACCCGCTTCAAGTACAATACTGAAGCGGGTTTTGCTTTTGGGGGATGTCAAATCACCACAAAGAATTTCAAAGAATTCGGTTGCCATTCGGTTAACAGGTCCCGCGGGATATTTTTGTTAACCGAACGAGCCGGAAACCTTTTACCACGCAGCATTTCAGCCGCGTTGCCCACCTGGTCAAAGAGCTTTTAAACGCATCATTCTATCATCTTTAAAAATGAAAATGTATGGCTACGAATCAAAGCTTTTCGATCTTAATTTGGGCGATCAAAGCCCGGACCCGAAACGGCAAAGTCCCTCTTTCCATCCGGATCACGGTCAATGGCGAACGCGCCGAGATCAGCACGCACCGGAACGTGATCCCTACCCTATGGGATCCCAAGGCCCAGCGCGTGAAAGGAATTACCGAGGAGGCTAAGACGATCAACGCACACCTGGAAACCATGAAAGGATCTTTACGCATGCACGAAAGCCGCCTGATCGCATTAGGAAAAACGGTTACGGCAGAGCTATTGAAGAACGAATACCTAGGCATCCGCCAGGAGTGTCATAAGTTATGCACGGCTTTTGAGGTGCATCTTAAAAGGATGGAAGAAAAGGTGAAAGTGGGGAATAAAGCACCGGCTACCCTCGATAAGTATAGCTATACTTTTGAAAAAGTGAAGGCATTTTTGAAGCATCAGTATAAAATTTCCGATTGCTACCTTGAAGATATCAAGCGATCCTTTGCGCACGATTTCGAGCATTATCTGTCCACGGTAGAGCAATTGCAGAATAATACCGTTATGAAATACATCCGGCAGACTAAAACCGTTCTCAAAATGGCAGTGGAAATGGGATGGTTGGCAGCCGATCCGACCGCCGGATTCCGGTTGTCCTTCGATGAAAAAGAGCCTTTGTGGCTGGAAATGGAGGAGCTGAATGAGTTGGTATCGAAAGAGATTTTCATTGGGCGGCTGGCTGAAGCCAGGGATTGTTATGCCTTTATGTGCTATACCGGGTATGCGTATGAGGATGCCTTTGGACTAGGGCCGGAGAATATTTTTGTCGGTATGGATGGGAATAAATGGATCACGAAGGACCGCCAGAAGACGGAGCAGGCCGAGTGTGTTCCCTTACTGCCGATTCCTTTGGAGATCATTGGCAGGTATAGGAATCACCCGTATTGTGAATCCCGGAATAAACTGCTACCTGTCCGAAGCAACCAGCGATTCAATGGATACCTTAAGGAGATTGCCGCGATTTGCGGGATCAATAAAGAGCTGACTACGCATACGGCCCGTCATACTTTTGCGACGACTGTTACCCTGGAAAACGATGTGCCGATAGAGACCGTGAGCAAAATGCTGGGGCATCGATCCATCAAAACGACTCAGCGCTATGCTAAAGTGACCCGTAAAAAGATTAGTAAGAACATGAATGTGTTAAGAGAAAAGCTCCTGGCCAACGCAAAATAAAAACCTGTTTTTTCAAAACCTGAAGGGGATAAATCCGGCTTTTGCCCTTGTTCCTATATAATTTTACTCCGACAAAGACCCATCCGTTTGGGTTTTTCCATTATGAATTTGAGAGCATGAAAGGAGGTAACATGGAAAAAGCAAAACAAAACAGGGAGCCGGAAGCATCGCCAACCTGGATTCATCCCCACCAATTAATCACCGGCCAGGACCTGGAACGATTCCGGCAACGGGTGATCATCGACCTGGCAGAAGTTATTAAGAAGCACCTTCACATTACGCCGAAGAAGTGGTTGAAGTCCCATGAGGTGCGTAAGTTGCTTAAGATTTCGCCGGGCACCCTGCAACATTTGAAGGCTAATGGGACGATTCCTTTTACAAAAATTGGCGGCGTCCATTACTTCGATTATGAAAAAATCCAGGAGGTTTTGAGCGGCGGGGTGACAACCGGCCGTTGAATTTTGCATTTTTCCCCCTGCCGACTTCGGAGGCAAAGGGAACCAGACACCAACGAGCGTATCACGTTGGGACATCTGGCCGACCGCGACATGGTAGGCGGTTTAACAGATTTTTTAACAATTGAGCTCTGGAATGAGTTCTTTGCAATAGTGGCAAGAATCTGAGATCATCTCCGCCCGTCTATTCAGTCTCTTCGTCGGGTTCAGCTGTTCCTATATTCCCATTCTTTCGCTCTATAACTCCAGGAAAGGCAGTTTCTAATCGACCCTGTGGATGGCTGATCAAGGTCATCAGAGAAGTATTTTTGCCGGCACGGTCATACCCAATAATTCTGGTGGTATCTATCACTCTTTCCAGTCCGTCCCTGCCTGGGATAGGCGTTGTTGGGATAGCCCGGGTTTGCTTTAGGAGGTCAAGGATATGAGGAACAAGGATGGTAAACTTTCCCGCTTCGGGGTGCCGGGCAATTTTATGGTAATGCCGCTCGATGATATGGGCAAAAGATTTGGCCGTAAGATAAAAGTCCTTGCGGAATAAGTTCTTCTTGCCACTAACCGGGACGATACAGAAAAGGCGCTTCTCCAGATCTTCCAGCCATTCCTGCAGATCGCCTACCAGGAAGAGCAGCCGGATCCATTCCCCCTCATCAAAGCCCTTCAGATTGCCAAATCGACCGGCATCGTATTCATTCTGGCTCATAGGATCAATCTTTGAGGTTCAGGGAGCTTGGTTGCGGATTCAGGACATAGACGGCTTCAATAAGCGTTTCAATTTGCTCACAGAACCATATCATATCCCGCCGATGGAGGAGGTCATTCCCAGGTCATCTGAGCAGACCGCCTGAATGACGATATCCTTCATGATTGCCCGAATATCTTCCAGGGAACTATCCTTGAACAGGTCGGCAATCACGGATTCCGGCTGATCGATTTGCTCGTCGGTCAGTCTCTTGGGAAAGTTGAAAATATCGGCGGCGCTGCGCCTCGGGCCTTCTTATGTCCTTCATACCTTGGAAGGATGATATATACAGCTTCCAGGAAAAGGTCTACCTTGTTATGGAAGGCCAGCATTTCCCGAGGGGTAAACTCATCAATATAGTCGTAATCAACTGAGGCGGCTATGGCAACGACTTCCCAAAAAATCGTTTTCATTCGGGCCAGGTAGTTATCCTCACAAAATCTCATAAGCACGATTTCGGGGTGGTCGATTTCTTCGGAGGTTAGGGAAAGAGGGATGTTGGCGGCAAGGGCCTGTCCTTGGACTGTTTGGTTGGCTAAGGTGTTCGACATGGCGTAATAGTTTAAAGATTCACAAATGGTGAATTACTGCTCAGTAGCCCGTATCCAATGTCGAAGTCTTTGTAAGGAGGAAAAGCATAAAAATAGGTGCAGGACTCGACTTACCGTTAACGAGGCCGTAGGAAGCCTGAGCACGAATAAGTGAGCCCGCGCCATTAGACGTCAGGCTCTTCACTTATTGTCCTGTGCTCTCGAAATTTCCTACATTTCGTTAACAAGACTCCAAGCGAATCCCCTTCAAATGCGTTCATTGAAGTAGAATCGCAAAGTAAAATTTCTTATGCCAAAGTAAGGAATATTATTCAAAATAGTCCTTTTTAAAGGATCTTTATTTTAAGATTCCATTTAAGGGGTTTTATAATCGGGATTGTTTCGATTACTTTACGGATGCGCACGAAGAAGAAACCAGGTAAACGACCTATTGCAAAGGAGCTGCCACCCGGAGAGATCGAAAAAATCTTACAGAATATTGGCAAGCTCATAAAAGAATCAAGACAAGTGAGAAGCAGCCTTGAAGATTTTGCATACGAGATAAATATTTCCAGGAGCGCCCTAGCCCGGTATGAGGCAGGTGGGGATATGCTTCTTAGCAGTTTCCTGAAAGTGGTTTATGGATTAGAAATAGAACCCGAAGCATTTTTCAAGAAATTGAATTAATTCTACACTACACAATTAATTTAATAACAATCACATTTACTGACTGAAGTTTTATTTAGTTGATACAATTTTTACTATCACCCTAAAAGTTAAGACCAAAAGATAATGGCCGTTAAGAAATCAGAACTATACAGATCCCTTTGGGAAAGCTGCGACGAACTTCGTGGTGGCATGGACGCAAGCCAATACAAGAATTATGTGTTGGCGTTGCTGTTTATGAAATATGTTTCGGACAAGCGCAGCGATTCGGTTGTAATTCCTGAAGGTGGCAGTTTTTACGACATGGTGAAACTAAAAAACCAGGATGGAATTGGCGACAAAATGAACACTATCATTAGTGCTTTTGCCGAAGCAAACGAACTGAAAGGAATTATTGATGTTGCCGATTTTGATGACGATGATATGTTGGGCAAAGGCAAAGAGAAAATTGAAAAACTCTCTAACCTCATTACCATTTTTCAGAAAGAAGGACTTGACTTTAGCTCCAATCGCGCCGAAGGAGATGATATACTTGGTGATGCTTATGAGTACCTAATGCGTCACTTCGCAACTGAAAGCGGAAAGAGCAAAGGACAATTTTATACACCTGCTGAAGTTTCAAGAATAATGGCAAAGGTGATTGGTATCAACAAATCAAAAAGTCAAACAGAAACAATTTATGACCCCACCTGCGGCTCTGGTTCGCTGCTACTTAAAGCCGCAGACGAAGCACCACATGGTATTACTATTTACGGACAGGAAATGGATAAGGATACCCGAGCATTGGCGGTGATGAATATGTGGCTTCATAATAATCCCGATTCAGATATTTGGCATGGCAACACTTTAGCAGCGCCTCATTTCACCAACGACACCACAGGTGAACTGGAAACTTTTGACTTCGTTGTAGCCAATCCAAAATTTTCCGACAAGTCATGGACAAACGGATTGAATCCAGTCAATGATGATTATAAGCGCTTTGATGGTTATGATAAATTTTATCCCCCAAAAAAGAACGGTGATTATGCATACTTGCTTCACATCATCAAATCACTGAAAAGCACGGGAAAAGCAGCAGTAATTCTTCCATTGGGTGTCTTATTTCGTGGAAATACTGAAGCAGAAATCAGGAAGAAAATAATAGCCAGAGGTTACATCAAAGGCGTGATTGGCTTGCCGCCGAATCTCTTTTTTGGAACAGGGATAGCTGCTTCAATCATTGTATTGGATAAAGAAAAAGCGGAAACAGAAAAAGATTGGCCTGACGACCAGAAAGGAATTTTCATGATTGATGCCACAAATGGCTTCATCAAAGAGGGGCCGAAAAATCGCCTTCGTGAACAGGACATTCACAAGATTGTGGATATATTTAACCGCCAGGATAAGGTTGACAGATTCAGCCGCTTTGTACCGCTTTCGGAAATCAAAAAACCTAAGAACGATTACAACTTAAACATCTCAAGATACATTGACAGCAAGGAAACAGAAGACATTCAGGACATAGAAGCACACATGCTTGGCGACATTCCTAACCGTGATATTGATGATTTGAAGGCATATTGGACAGTGTATCCCAGTATGCGAAAAGAATTATTCAGAGACAGTAAAAGAAATAAATATTGTGTGCTGAAAATTGAAAAAAACAAAATTAAGAACTTCATTTTTCATCATCCGGAGTTTACAGAGTTTTCAAAAGAGATGGATTCGGTGTTTGACACATGGAAAAACAAAAACACAAAATACCTCAAAGCGTTAGCAAAAGATTGCCACCCAAAAGAAGTAATCAAAAAAATTTCAGAAGAACTTCTGCGAAGTTTTGAGAACAAAAACCTGATTGACCAATACGACATGTATCAGCACATTATGGACTACTGGGCTAAAATCATGCAAGACGATTTGTATGAGTTGGCAGCTGACGGTTGGGAAGCCGGCAAAGAAGTTACACGAATAAAAAAAGAAATCAAGAAAGGCGAAAAGGCTGAAAGAAAAGAAGTGGAAGGCATTGAAGGACTGGAAGGTAGATTGATACCGCCACGGTTGATGATTGGAATCTATTTTTTCAAAGAACAGAAAGACATTGACGATTTGGAAGAAAAAAAGGAAAAAGCTGTCTCAAAATTGAAAGAATTACTCGAAGAACATGGTATTGAAGAGGGCTTGTTATACAACGCAGTAGAAGTGGATGAAGAAAAAAAGACAACCAAGGTTACAAAAAAGAGCTTAAAAAAAGCAACGGAAGATTTGGGCACACGCAATGAAGAAAACGCAGATGAGTGCGACATGCTGAGGCAGTATGCAAATCTAATGGAAGAAGAAAGCAAACTGAAAGCCGCCATTAAAAAAGCATTAGCCGAATTGGAAATTTTGCTGCTGAAAAAATATCCAACCCTCACTATTGAAGAAATAAAAACAAATGTGGTGGACAAAAAATGGATGGCAAGTATTGAACGCCTAATAAAAGGAGAACTGGAAAACATAAGTCACCGTTTAACACAGCGGATAAAAGAATTGGCAGACCGATATGAAACGCCTTTGCCACTATTTATAGAAAAGATATCTGAACTAACCGAAAAAGTTGAAAATCATTTAAGAGAAATGAATTTCGTATGGTAGAATCAATCGATATAGAAATTGGCTTTCAAAAAACGGAAGTTGGTTTAATTCCAAGTGATTGGGAAGTAAAGTTAGTTGAAGAAGTTGCAGACGTCAAAAGCGGAAAGCGGCTTCCATTAGGAAAGAGGTTGGTGAATAAGGAAACATCACATCCATACATTCGGGTGACAGATATGTTTATGGGAGGGGTTAATACAAGTGCACTTCAATTTGTTCCTGATGATGTTTATCGCTTCATAAAAAACTACCGAATCTTCGTAGAAGATATTTTCATTTCAGTTGCAGGTAGTTTGGGGATAATAGGTAAGATTCCAATTGAACTTGATGGAGCGAATCTCACAGAAAATGCGGATAGATTAACAAACATTATTTGTGATAGAGATTACCTTTTGAATATTCTGACGTCCTCATTGATTCAAACCAGAATTGAATCGGAAAAAACCTTTGGCGCTCAACCAAAACTTGCATTAACGAGGATTAAGAAATTCCCAATTCCTCTCCCCCCCACCAAAGAAGAACAAACCGCCATTGCCACAGCATTGAATGACGCAGACAAACTCGTTTCTGAATTAGAAAAATTCATTGTCAAAAAAAGAAACATCAGGCAAGGTGCTATTCAGGAGTTGATGAGACCGAAGGAAGGTTGGGTTGAAAAAAGGTTGGGCGATTGCTTACTTCAAAATCCTGATTACGGGATAAATGCTGCCGCAGTTCCATTCAATGAATCATTACCATTATATTTGAGAATTACAGACATTACAGAAGATGGTAAATACTCAAAAAAGAATATTGTTTCAGTAAACAATATTCTTTCATCTGCATATTATCTTGAAAATAGCGATTTAGTTTTTGCACGAACTGGGGCGAGCGTTGGAAAGACTTATTTGTATGACCCAAGAGACGGCAAACTTGTTTTTGCGGGATTTTTAATTCGTGTAAAACCCAACCCTGAAATTTTGATGCCAGAATATCTGAAATACTTCACTCAAATAAAAAGTTACAGAGACTGGATTCAAACAAATTCAATGCGAACAGGGCAACCTGGAATAAATGGAAATGAATATCAAGAATTGATTTTAAATCTACCGCCGGATGTAAATGAACAGAGGCATATTGCTGAAATTCTCACTGACATGGAAGAGGAGATCGAGATATTGCAAAAGAAATTGGAAAAGTTCAAAATGATTAAGCAAGGTATGATGCAGGAACTATTAACCGGAAAAATCAGATTAATCTAAGTATGCCTTACTTTGAAAATATAACCAATTGTGGCCCTTGCCCCCACGAAGACGCGTTTCAACCGGACGGCGTCAAGCCATTTTATCGTGTTGTCAAGCATAATCCTGTAACTTCGGACTGCTTCCTGCCAACTCCAGTTAGGGAAGGATTTGAAATAGACCCGTGCATTTCAAAATCAGTTTCGATTTATGATTCACTGGACGGCATAAGAAATGGTTATTCCAAAACTCCGGCTCTGAAAAATAAACAGGGCTTTATCGCAACCATGATACTCAGGCCGGAAGATGGCATGCTTAAAAAAACATTTAGCAACGGCCACCATTCATGGTGGCGCTCAAATGAATTTAGTATTGAAACAGTAATAGTTCAAATAGTAGGACCATGAAATTAACCGTAAAAAAAGATCTATATTATTTCGATGTACCTACACTCGTTTTCTGTGAAGACGAACGAGAAAACAATTTTATTTTCGTTTTGCTTGATGATGAAAAACTTACTTACATAGGAAAAAAGGTAAATATGGAAGATTCTAGTCTTTTTCTTACCGGCAGTAAGGATTTAAGAACAGTGTATGAAACAAGCGGAAGTAGTTATTTGATTGGCGCTTTCAAGTCTTCAAAAACAATGGAAGCAGATGTTTACAGAGGTGTTGTAACTGAAGAAATGCTTCCGGCTGAAGGCTTGATCATGACGCCACCTGATAAATTGTTTTCAAATCAATTAAGCAAAGGCATCGTAAAAAAAATCCAAGAAGGTTCTTCCCAATCAAAGGTTGGTCAGATTGAAAGAACTACGCAAAACCGAGTCGTATCACTATTTAAGAATGCATTACATTATCGTTGTTTGGGAAATTGGGAAGAAAGAGAAAGCAACAGCAATGTTGAGATAGAAATTCTGGAGCAATATCTTTCCGGAAGCAATAAATACAGTTCTGTTCTCATAAAAAAAGCCATTGAAAAGTTCTCCAAAGCAGTTGCTAACCAGAGTAAAACTTTATATGATGTAAACAAGGAAGTTTATTCCATGCTGAGATATGGTGTGGAAGTGAAGCTGGAAGTGGGAGCTAACAAAAAAACAGTTTGGCTAATTGATTGGGAAGATCCGCTAAAAAATGATTTTGCCATTGCAGAAGAAGTAACCATAAAAGGCATTCACGACAAAAGACCAGACATTGTTCTTTATATTAACGGAATTGCCATTGGCGTTTTAGAATTGAAGCGAAGCACCGTTTCAGTTTCAGAAGGTATCCGTCAGAACCTGGATAATCAAAAGCATATTTTCATCAAACCGTTTTTCAGTACCATTCAATATGTGATGGCAGGTAATGATATTGAAGGCTTGCGATATGGCGCAATTGACCCAACAACCAATAAAGAAAAAAACTTTTTGAAGTGGAGGGAAGTTAGTGAAAAACAAAACCAAAATGACAATTATCTGCTTGAAATCACAAAATCACTCAGAGCTCTGACTGCAAACTATAACTCACCGCTGGACAAAAATATAATTGAACTACTCAACAAAGAGCGCCTGATTGAATTTCTGCATGACTTTATTGTGTTTGACCGTGGAATAAAAAAACTGAGCAGGCCAAATCAGTATTTTGGAGTGAAGGCAGCACAGGATTTCGTCCAGCGAAAACAAGGAGGTATTATTTGGCATACCCAAGGAAGCGGAAAAAGCTTGACAATGGTTTGGCTGAGCAAATGGATTCACCAATTCAACTACAATTCAAGAGTGCTTATAATTACCGACCGGGCAGAATTGGATGAGCAGATTGAAAAAGTTTATAACGGGGTTGCCGAAAACATTTATCGTACTAAAAGTGGAAAAGACTTAATTGAAAAAGTGAATGAAAATGCACCGAATCTGATTTGTTCACTGGTTCACAAATTTAAAGGAAAAGAAGAAGCTGATGAAGATGATTATAATGCTTACCTTAAAGATTTACGAAATGCATTACCTCAAAATTTTAAAGCAAAGGGAGATTTCTATGTATTTGTGGATGAGTGCCATAGAACTCAGTCTGGCAAATTACATGAAGGGATGAAAGCTTTGTTGCCCGATGCCATCTTTGTCGGGTTCACCGGGACACCATTGCTTAGAAAGGATAAGCAGACAAGCCAACAAGTTTTTGGTCCGTTCATTCACACTTACAAATTTGACGAAGCCGTTGCCGATAAAGTTGTTTTGGATTTGCGCTATGAGGCAAGAGATGTGGAGCAGAAACTCTTATCAAAAGAAAAGATCGATGAGTGGTTTGACTTGAAAACAAAAGGACTAACAGATTTTGCAAAAACAGAATTGAAACAAAAGTGGGGAACAATAAAGAAAGTATTCAGTTCAAAAGAGCGGTTGAGCAAAATAGTGATGGACGTGATGCTGGATTTCGAGAAGAAAGAACGCCTGCAAAACGGTCGTGGAAATGCTTTGCTGGTTTCGGACAGTATTTATAATGCCTGTCGATACTATCAGTTGTTCCAGGAAGCAGGATTGAAAAACTGTGCAATTGTTACATCATTTGTTCCTACATATGCTGATATCAAAGGCGAAGAAACTGGAGAAGGCTACACAGAGAAATTACAGCGCTATGAAATCTACAAAAAAATGCTCGCGGAATATTTTAATGAAGATCCGGAGAAGGCATTGAAAAAAGTTGAGCAATTTGAAAGCGAAGTGAAAGAGAAGTTTGTGAAAGAACCTGCACAAATGAAATTACTGATTGTCGTGAACAAATTGCTCACAGGTTTTGATGCACCGAGCGCAACCTACTTATACATTGACAAACGACTAAAAGACCATGGGTTGTTTCAAGCAGTTTGCCGAGTAAATCGATTAGACGGAGAGGATAAAGACTATGGCTATATTGTTGATTATATGGATTTGTTTGACAGTTTGAAAACCGTTTATCATGACTACACATCAGGCGCCTTTGATGCATATATCAAAGAAGACGTTGAGGGATTGCTGAAAGACAGATTAGAAAAAGGAAAAGAAAGATTGGGCGAAGCATTGGAACAAATCAAAGCGCTATGTGAAGCAGTTGAACCACCGAAAGACACGTTAGCTCATATAAAATATTTTTGCGGATCAAATACTGAAAACCCTGACGAACTGAAAGACACAGAGCAAAGAAGGGTTACACTTTACAAACTCACTATTGCACTCATTCGCGCCTACGCAAACGTTGCAGATGAAATGGACAAGGCGGGATACACGCAGCAGCAAGTGGAGAGGGTTAAAAACGATGTTAACCATTTTGAAAATTTGCGAAAAGAAATTCAGATTGCAAGTGGCGATTACGTAGATTTGAAACAGTACGAACCTGCGATGAGGCACTTAATTGACGCATACATAGGTGCAGAAGAAAGCAGAGTGCTGTCAAAATTTGATGATTTGAGTCTAGTGGAATTGCTTGTAACCAAGGGAAAAGATGCTGTAAATGATCTACCTAAAAATATCCGAGATGACAAGGATGCAATGGCTGAAACGATTGAGAACAATTTACGTAGAGTTATTATAGAAGAATCACCAACCAATCCAATGTATTACGACAAGATGAGTGTGCTGTTGGATGAATTAATTAAACTGAGAAAGGAGCAGACAATTGAATATGAGCAATACCTGAACGATATTGTTGCATTAACAACCGAAGTGAAAAAACCGGGCAATTCTGTTGAATATCCTGCTTCGCTAGACACAGCAGCAAGAAGAAATTTATTTGACAATACTGGAAAGAATGAAGCATTAGCAATTGCGTTGGACAATAAAATTCTTTCAGTAAAGAAAGATCGTTGGAGAGACACGACTATTAAGAGAAGGAAAGTTGAAGAAGCTGTTAAGACAGTTTTGAAGGAGTATGGCATAACAGAAGAAGAAGAAGAAGTGATTCGAATTATTGACTTGATAAAAAATCAGCGGGATTATTGAATGGGACAAATCACTATTAGCAATATCCAAATAGATGTGGTTCGTAAAGATATTAAGAATATCCATCTTGCCGTGTATCCCCCGACAGGTCGAATTCGTATTGCCGCACCAATTAGAGTGAATGACGAAACAGTGAGATTGTTTGCTATTTCAAAATTAAGTTGGATAAAAAGAAATCAACGAAAATTTGAAGGACAGGAACGGCAGATGCCAAGAGAATACAAAACAAGAGAAAGTCATTACTATCATGGCAAAAGATACTTGTTGAGAGTAATTGAAACGGAAACCAGGAATAAAATTGTTTTGCGAAGCAAAACTTACATTGACATGTACGTGCGTAAAGAGACTCCAACAGCAAAGAGACATGAACTGATGAATGGTTGGTATCGCGAGCAACTAAAAAAACAAATTCCCCAATTGCTTGAAAAGTGGGAAAAGAAAATCGGGGTAAAAGCTACATATTGGGGAATAAAACTCATGAAAACAAAATGGGGTTCATGCAATATTGAGAGAAAAGGAATTTGGCTGAATCTTGAATTGGCAAAGAAACCTGTGCATTGTCTGCAATATATAATCGTCCATGAGATGATTCATCTATTGGAAAGGCACCACAACGAAAGATTTCTACATTATATGGACACTTTTTTACCGAATTGGAAGCAACTAAAGATGGAACTTAACAAATTGCCTATAAGTCATACTAATTGGGAATATTGATATATTTCCAAATTTCCTACACCGGCGCCTACGAAGCGATTAAGAAAAAGACCCCGGAATAGCTCCGTTCCCTGTGAAGTGGTAGTATAAAGTTCTTTGTGTAAATGTGGTAATTAACTGTATTAGGGGGTTAATCCCCCAGGCAGGTTCCGCTTCGTTCGGCTCCGCTACGCTCCGCCTCACTTCGCTCCACCTGCCTGGGACGGCGGCAAAAAATGGCCCCGTTTTTTATTACCTTTAATACAGATTTATGGACAAAGAACAATCAAATTTCCCGAAAGATTTTTTCAAGCAATTCAAGAGCAAAGAGGAGTTTCAATCCTTTTTCAGTGACCTGTATAAGCAGGGGGTGGAAGAAATGCTCAAAGGCGAGCTCGATGAGCACCTGGGCTATGAGAAGCATAGTCCGGAAGGTCGCAACTCCGGCAACAGCCGTAACGGCAGCTATACCAAAAAGGTCAAGACAGAAACGCTAGGGGACCTGGTGCTGAAAATTCCCCGGGACCGAAAAAGCGACTTCGAGCCACAACTCATACCGAAGGGCCAGCGCATGAGCGATAAGCTGGAAGAGGCTATAATCGGCATGTACAGCCGGGGTATGACCACTTCGGACATCAGTGAACAGGTAAAGCAGGCCTACGGAGTGGACGTAAGCGAAGGGACCATCTCCAATGTGACTAACAAGGTGATAGAGCTTGTAAAAGAATGGCAGAACCGTCCACTGGAGCCGGTCTATTTTGCCGTTTGGATGGATGGCATTGTGCTTAAAGTGAAACAGAATGGCAAGTACATCAACAAGTGTATTTACCTGGTTATCGGCCTGAAAAAAGATGGCCTCAAAGAAATCCTGGGGATGTGGATGGCTGAAACCGAATCCGCTTCCTTTTGGATGAGCGTGCTGACCGATCTGAAGGCCCGAGGCGTAGAAGATATCCTGATCGCCTGTACCGATAACCTGAAGAGGTTTACGGACGCCATTAAGGGCGTTTTTCCAGAAACGGTCACTCAACTGTGCATCGTGCATCAGATCCGAAATAGCTGTAAATATGTGGTTTGGAAAGACCGGAAGGCTTTTTGCGCTGATCTTAAAGAGGTCTATGCCGCGCCCAATAGGGACGCTGCAGAACACGCCCTGGCCGGTTTTGCGGCTAAATGGGAGCAGAAATACAAGCATGCTATCCTGTCCTGGAAAACGAACTGGGACAACCTAACCAGCTACTTTGATTTTCCGATGGAGATCCGTAAGATCATCTATACGACCAACACGATTGAAAATGTGAACCGGGGCATCCGGAAGTATATCAAAACAAAAGTTCAGTTCACCGATGATATGGCTGCCCAGAAAGCGGTCTACCTAGCCCTTATGAATATCGAAAAAAAGTGGAATGCGACCCTACACAACTGGGGGCTTGTTCTGCACCAGTTCTTAACTATCTTTGAAAACAGATGCCGGCTCTAATGCAGTGCGTTACTTATTTACACAAAGTATTTTATACTCTCCTAATTTAATAGCTCGCCAACTGGAGTTCATATGGATTCGCAATAGTTTTCCGACCAAATCGCTTCAGAAGCTCCACCTCATTTTGCTGATCAATATTCTCATTTTTTAAGATAGCCTGTACAGAGGGTTGTTTCAAACCAGGTATACGTATTTGAAAAAACGGCCAAAGATTTTCACTGCGGTACTCTTTATGAATATCGGGGAAACCAACAATCAAATTGTATTTATCTACATGTTTCTTAAATTCCTCCGTGTACTTAAATATCCATTCCCCATTTTCGCTTTTCAATTCTGCTAGTTTAATATCATCTACGACAAGAATAAATGTCACTTTTTCATTCAATGGCACATGACCTGCTTGATCATCAGGGTTTTTGTTAAATAACCGTTTTAGTTTATTAATCATATCACACCTCTCTTACTTTTTTAAAACGCATTTTTAAAATTAATGTTATTAACTCGCTCCTTTCGCGTATAAAAAAGGGATAAAATTCCTTTTGTAACATTTTTAATACCCGGATTTCATTTTCAACAGATGCCAATTGGTCAATTGCATGTTTGTATCCAATATTATCCTGCTTAATAAATTG
>DASWFI010000144.1:0-12357 GCA_036394315.1 Patescibacteria group bacterium | reverse complement strand
GTCTACTATGGTTTCTCTGGGGTTTGGAGCCCAGGCTACTTTGTGTCCACCATTGGCTTGGATGAAGCTAAGATTCGAAAGTACATTGAAATGCAAGGAGACGATGTCGGTGTTGATGTGTCTTCCGAATTCTCATGAGCCCTAGCTTGAGCCCGAGCGAAGGCGAGGTGCAGCCAGCTCAAGCAAAGAAACCCCGTACGACCGAAGGGAGTGCGGGGAGCTTCATTTATTTTAACGCTTGCAATCCGACACCTAAATTGATAAGACGGCTACAAAGCGCATGTTTACCAATTTGGTTGACCTGCGCTTTCTTTTTTACACCTAACCAGTTCTAATATTTGTTGCAATTTCAATATATTCATAACGCTGTATTCCCCTAAAGTTCGCAAGTCATTAATATAATCGAAGACAATTAAATTTTTACTACCCGGCTTGACAATAACTCTAATTGCTTTACAATAATATTGTAATAATTTTTTCCGCTCTCGATAAAATTTTGGCGGACAATCACAGAAAGATTTTTATCAGACTCAATTGAAGAAAAAGAAGAACAATCACAAGAAGTTTTGGAAGCTTGGGGTTGAAGAGTACAACACTCAATACTTTGACATCAACACTAATGGTGATCTGGTGGTCAAAGAGGGTTACTACCAATACAACATCATAGACATCATAAAAAAATACGGAACTCCGACCGAAGTCTTTTTTCCATACATTCTTGAGCATCGACTGCGCGACCTGATCGATATTTTTAACGCCTATATCAAGATTTTAGGCTACCGTGGCAGGTTTTATTACCACTATGTCATGAAGGCGAATCAGAGCCGTGACTTCGTCCTGCCTGCGATTGCTGAAGGAGCGCACATAGAAGTCTCCTCCTCCAATGAGCTTTTCATAGTCAAAAGAATGCTGGAGCAAGATAAATTTAACCGTAAGATCAGGGTTACATGCAATGGTCCCAAGACCGAAGCCTATATTCATTTGATCGAAGAGCTGCGCAGCAAAGGTTTGATTGTGGTGCCGATTATAGAAAATCATGAAGAATTGGAGCGTTTAAAGAAATTTAAAGGGGATGTGGGTGTCCGAGTCAACCTGGATATCAGAATTGATGCGCATTGGGATAAAAAATTTAACCATTTCGGATTTTCCGAAGAAGAATTGCTTAAGATCGGTAAAATTCGCAACCTGTCAATTTTGCATTATCACATTTCCACACAGATTGAAAAGATCGAAGGATTCGTAAAACCGCTGCGCCGCGCGATTGCGCTTTACGCCAAGCTCAAAGCACATAACCCAGCACTGGATACGATTGATTTTGGCGGCGGCATGGGCGTGCCGTTCGAAAAAAGAAAAAAACTTTACACGGTGAAAAGTCTGGTCAATCAGATGATCAAAACAGCCAAAAAAGAATCGGACAAATTGGGGATCAGGCATCCAAACCTGGTTTCGGAATGGGGGAGTTATGTCACAGCTCCGGCCCAGATAAGCATTTTTAAAATTTTGGCTGAAAAACCCATAACCGGTAAGACCAGCACTAAATGGTATTTTATTGACGGCAGTTTTATCGCCCATCTGACTGATACCTGGTCGGTACGAAGACAGAAATGGCACATCATCCCGGCCAATCATCTGGATAAAAGACGACTGCAGAAAGTCTGGCTGGCAGGCTCCACCTGTGATAGCGACGATCGTTATACTGCCTCAGGCAATTACGTGATGCTGCCAAAGTTCACGGAAGATGTGACTGATCTCTACGTAGCAGTATTTGATACAGGAGCGTATCAAAATTCCTTGGGTAATAATCATTGCCTTCTGTCCAAGCCGGCAATGGTGGTGTGTCAAAACGGAGAAGTAAAACTGTCGCGACGGCGCCAGTCGCCGGAAGAAGTCGGTAAACTCTTCGGCTGGTAGAGTTACTCTCTCCGAATCTTTTTTGAGCTACATGCTCGCTTAAGAAAAAGAATTGTTATATAATAATTCTATGGGACCGATTAAAGATTTCATCAAGCATAATTACCGTCATTTCAATTCAGCAGTCGTAGTTGATGCAGCGGAAGCGTACGATAAATTTTTGAAGGATGGCAACAAAATGATGGTAACCTTGGCTGGCGCTATGAGCACGGCGGAGTTAGGTTTGTCTTTAGCTGAAATGATCAGGCAAAATAAAGTCCAGGCCATCAGCTGCACCGGGGCAAATCTGGAAGAGGATATTTTTAATTTAGTCGCACACAATTTTTATAAACGCATACCCAACTATCGCAATCTATCCGATCAGGACGAAGTCGATCTTTTAAACAACCATATGAACCGGGTGACAGACACTACTATTCCGGAAGAGGAAGCTATGAGAAGAATCGAAAGACTGTGCCTGAAACTTTGGCAAAAAGCTGATAAAGAAGGCAAGAGATATTTTCCTTACGAGTTTATGTACCAGTTGATTGAAACAGGTTGGTTGAAGGAATTTTATCAGATCGACCCGAAGGATTCGTGGTTACTGGCCGCATATGAGAAAAAGCTTCCGGTTTTTGTTCCGGGTTGGGAAGATTCAACTCTGGGCAATATTTTCGTGGCCAATGTCCGGCGCAAAGAAATTTCCAATATCGGCGTGGTAAAATCCGGTCTCGAAACTATGGATTTTCTGATTGATTGGTATCGTGAAAATACCAAAAAAACTTCGATTGGTTTTTTTCAGATCGGCGGTGGCATTGCGGGCGATTTCCCGATCTGCGTCGTGCCCCTGATCCAGCAGGATTTGAGAGAAGATGCCAAGCTTTGGGGTTATTTCTGCCAAATTTCTGATTCTACCACTTCATACGGATCGTATAGCGGTGCTGTGCCCAACGAAAAAATAACCTGGGGCAAACTGGCCGTGGACACGCCGCGGTTCGTAATCGAGTCCGATGCTACTATCGTAGCCCCCTTGATCTTCGCTTATATTTTGGATAAATAAATGGCATCCAATCAGGAAAATATCAAGGAAGTGTTTGATTGGATTGTTGCAATCTTAAAGCGCCTTGGAATTCCCTATCATGTTACGGGCGGACTGGCAGCTATTGCTTATGGATCGAAAAGGTCGCTTTATGATATTGATATAGATATTCCAGAAGAAGAATTCGTGAGATTATCTCTGGAAGTGGAGCCTTATCTGACGTTGGTTCCCGGAAATTTCAAAGATGAAAAGTGGGATTTAACTATGATGACAATCAGATATAAAGATGTGGATATTGATATCAGCGGCGCTTACACAGGAAAAATTTATAATGAAAGTCAGAGTGCATGGATTCCTTACGAGTCTGACTTAAAGAATACAGAACAATGCGAGCTATTTGGCTCTATTCAACCGGTAATATCAAAACAAGTTTTGATTAAGTATAAGACAATTTTAGGACGTCCAACAGATTTAGAAGATATTAAAGCGATCCAACATGAACTTTGACCTAAAAAAATCATATCAACCAAAGCCGTTTTTGGATTTAAGAGTGCCAGAGGACGGCACTTTTGAAGACACGCAGGCTGTGATTGTGCCTTTTGGGTACGAAGGCACTGTGACTTTTGGGCATGGGACGGACAAAGGGCCAGCCGGTTTGATTGAAGCTTCTTATCAGGTGGAGACATTTGATGATGAACTGCTCGATGATATCCAAAATCAGATCAAACTTTGGACCATGCCGCAGCCAGAACTGCCACAGGATCCAAAAGAAGCCTGCAAATTATTAGAAAATATCGTTGACGAAATTATCAAGGCCAAAAAATTTCCAGTCGTGATCGGCGGCGAGCATACTATAAGCTACGGATTTGCTTCAGCACTCGCGAAGCACTACAGTGGCGTTTCGATTTTGGTTTTTGATTCCCATATGGATTTGGGGGATCGGTCATCCGGCCGGGATTTTTCGCATGCTGCCTGGCTTAAATATTCACTTAATGATTTACCGGCATCCATGCAAAAAGCGACCTTGCTGGGTATCCGGAACTTCAACAAACTGGAATGGGAGTATTGGAAAAATAACATGGATCGTGTCACAGTGTTTCTGGCCAATGAAAAAAAGAATTGGGATACAAAAACTATTTTGAATACTCTTAATGATAACGTTTATTTAAGTTTTGACATTGACGCGTTTGATTCATCAGTCATGCCATCCACGGGCACGCCGGAGCCCGGGGGATTGTTTTGGGACGAGGTACTGCCGATTATAAAAGCCGTAGCAGCAGAAAAAAATATTATCGGCATGGATTTGGTGGAACTAGCGCCCATCAAAGGAATCCAGGCCCCGGACTTCGTGGCTGCCAAGCTTCTGATGAAAATGTTGTTGTACAAATTCAAAGCCAAGCAACTAACTGGGAAACCTAGCTCGGAAATATAAAATTCTTTAGTCAATTTTAATTTGCCATAGAAGCAGTTATCCTCTACAATCCTGAAGAAAGAGAAGGGGGATACTCAATGGCAATCACAGTGTCTGGCTTATACTTCGCCCCCGTGAAATCCTGCGGTTGGCTTCCTTTGGAGCGGGCGGAGATCGTGTCCACTGGCATCAAGTATGACCGGGAATGGATGTTCGTGGACGAGAGAGGGATGTTCGTCGCTCAGCGACAAAACTCGGGGAAAGGGGTGGAGGTGAAAAGCCTCTGTCAGATCCAGCCGCGGTTTGAAGGCAGTAAGCTCTTACTTGAGGCTCCGCAGATGAATACGCTGGCAATTCCAGTGGATTCATACGAGGGTACGCTTTGCCAAGTTCAAGTCTGGGCTGACAAAGTGAGAGCAGTAGACGCGGGAAGTGCTGCAGCAGATTGGGTGAGTGCTTTCATCAACCGCGAACGGAAAGGCAGTTTTAGGCTGGTGCGGATCTGGCCATACAGTTGTCGTAACACTGTTGCCGGTTACGGTCGACTGGCATTCCATGACGGTTACCCATTCTTGATTCTTTCGCAGGCTTCCGTCGACGACCTGAACAGGAGGATGGCAGCATCTTTACCGGTCAATCGATTCCGGCCCAACATACTACTGGCAGGCTGCGAACCGTACGAAGAAGATCACATGGCCGCGATCGAGATTGGCGGGAGATCAGTAGGCAAGATGAGTATCGCCGGCATGCACTTCACCGGTGCCACGCTTTGCGCTCGTTGTCTGATCACGACCACTGATCAGAAAACGGGAAGCCGAGCTAAAGAGCCCCTTCTGACACTCAGCAAATACCGGCCGCGGAATCAGGACGGCTATGTGTTTGCCCGCAACTTCAATCATCGCAACATGGGGCTCATCTCCGTGGGTGAAGAGGTTCGGGTAGTGAGAAGCGACAATTACGCATAAAGCGTAATTTTTTTTGCCTTGACGCATACCGAAGAACAAGATACTATTCTAAGTCAGTTTGGGGTTTGATTTGAGTTAAGTTTTCAGAGTTAATTCGAATGAAAACCGAAATGGGGAGGAATATAAAACGTGACAATGAAGGAGCGTTCGCGCAACTGGATGCATCCGTACATTTTGAACTACCTGGAGCAAGTGAAAGACGCAGTTGGCCTGGAATCGCTCAAGCGTGGCGACTATCTGCTCGTGAGACGGCGCTTGTTTTACGATGCGCAAAAGTTGGAGCGCTCTCAGTCTCGCGTGGATCAAGTAAAAGCAGAAATTCTGAAGGAGTGGAGCAACTCCCTCTGAAAGGAAACGACATGAAGAGAATCGGCCGAATTGAAGCAGACGCGGAGTTACTGATCGGTGAAATGTCGACAGGGAACATCGAAGCTGCTCGTCAGCTGGTCAACGGTTTCGCCAAAGGCAATCAGGTCGCCATCGCAAAGCTGCTCGTAAGTGCTGACGTGGAAGGCGTCGGAAAGTTCCAGCGGGCATGCGTCCGGCTCGAAGCACTCATGCCGATCGAGGGAGAATTGCTGGATGAGCGTGTGCTTCTTCGGCTCTTCATGGATCTGGATTTGAAACTGCGAGGTTAGAAGTTATGGCCCAGGATTCAAGGGTACGGGGATTAAACCCAATGCCCGACGCAGGGTCTTCAACTGTCATCCACTGAGACGTGCTCGATAAACTGGCCGAACGACATTCGTTCGGCCTTTTCTTTTTGCCCGGAATTTAGTATAATTAGTGAGCTTTTATGTCATTTTTAACGAACTTATTTTCATCTTCAAACGAATCAGTAGTGAAGAAACTCGGCAAAAATGTCGAGCAGATCAACGCTTTGGAAAAGAAGTTTGAAGGAAAATCACAAGACCAGCTAAAAGAACTAACTACCAAATGGAAAGCCGATTTGGCGCTTTTGGATTTGGAGCAACAAAAGAAATATTTAGACGAAATACTACCGCAAGCATTTGCTGCAGTACGTGAAGCGGCTAAGCGAACCATAGGCCAGCGGCACTATGATGTGCAGCTGATCGGTGGTATGGTTTTGCATCAGGGCTCTATCGCTGAAATGCGCACTGGAGAGGGTAAAACTCTGGTCGCGACACTTCCACTGTATCTCAATGCGCTTACTAGCCGCGGCGCGCATCTGGTTACTGTGAACGATTACCTGGCTCGTTGGCAGGCTTCATGGATGGGTCAGATTTATCATTATTTGGGCTTGTCTGTGGCGTCTATCCAGCACGAGCAGTCTTTTTTGTATGATCCTGGTTATGCGCCGGAAGAGGAAGAGATCAAGCGCATTGAATCCGAAGTGCAGGGATTGGTGCTGGACGTCAAACACATGCGTCCGATTCCTCGGCGCCAGGCTTATGCCTCGGATATCACTTATGGCACCAACAACGAATACGGATTTGATTATTTGCGCGACAATATGGTGTGGGAAAAAAACCAAATGGCGCAGCGCGACCTGCATTTCGCGATCGTAGACGAAGTTGATTCAATCTTGATCGACGAAGCCCGCACCCCGTTGATTATTTCCGCACCTGACACTGATTCCACGGATCTGTATTTCGAGTTTGCGAAATTTGTCGCCCATTTAACTCCGGAAGATTATATTTTGGACGAAAAACACAAGCAAATTGCTTATTCTGATAAAGGCAATGAAAAGCTGGAAAAAAAATACGGGCAGCAGATTTACTCCGATCCGAAACTTCGGCATCAGGCCGACGCGGCTTTGCGCGCCAAGATTTTGTTTAAAAAAGATACGCATTATGTGGTGCGGGATAACGAAGTGGTGATAGTGGATGAGTTTACCGGACGCATGATGTATGGTCGTCGGTATTCCGAAGGCCTGCATCAGGCCATCGAAGCCAAAGAAGGCGTAAAAGTCCAGCAGGAAAGCAAGACTCTGGCTACGATTACTTTTCAGAATTATTTCCGGTTGTATTATAAACTGGCCGGCATGACCGGCACTGCGGAAACGGAAGCCGAAGAATTTCACAAAATTTACAGCCTGGAAGTGGTGCAGATTCCCACCAACCGTCCCATGGTCAGAAAAGATCTGCCAGACCAGATTTTTAAAAACGTCACTGGCAAACTGACAGCCTTTACCCGCGCAGTGAGAGAAATGAATGCTACTGGCAGGCCGATTTTGATCGGTACTATTTCTATCGAGAAAAATGAAATGCTGTCCCAACTCCTTACGCAAGCAGGCGTCCCACACGAGATTTTGAATGCGAAAAACAACGAACGTGAAGCGCACATCATCGCCCAAGCCGGCCGCCTGGGAGCAGTGACACTGGCTACGAATATCGCCGGCAGAGGAGTCGACATTTTGCTGGGCGGCAATCCTGTGGATTCTGCGGAACAAGCAAAAGTTAAAGAATTAGGGGGCTTGGCTGTCATGGGCACGGAGCGGCATGAATCGCGCCGCATAGACAATCAATTGCGAGGCCGGTCCGGCCGCCAAGGTGACCCTGGTTCTTCGCAATTCTTCTTATCTCTCGAAGATGATTTGATGCGGCTTTTCGGCGGCGAGCGGGTGCAAAAAATGATGGAAACTTTGGGGATTGCCGATGATGAAGCGATCCAGGCTGGCATGATTTCAAAAAGCATAGAATCGGCGCAGAGAAAAATCGAAGGCTTGAACTTCGATATGCGGAAACACGTCTTGGAATATGACGACGTCATGAACAAGCAGCGCACCGTAATTTACGGCAAGCGCAAACAGCTGCTGGATCGCAGCGAGTCTCTGACCGACGAGATTTTGGAAATGATTGAGAAAGAAATTACTACCATCGTGAACTTCGGCTTTGAGCAGGATGAAATAAAATACGATCAGATTTTTCAGGAAATTGCAGCTATGTTGCCACTGCAGCCTTCGGAAAAAGTAGAATCAGGTGATCAAATAGCGCTAATCAATCATTACACTGAGATTGCTTCGCGAGAATACAAAAACAAGCAGCAAAAGTTAGGTGAGATGATGAACCAAATGGAGAAGTTTGTGTATCTGCGATCCATCGATACGCTCTGGCAGGAGCATCTCGATACCATGGAACACTTGCGCGATTCCGTGCGCCTGCGAGGCTATGGCCAGCGTGATCCTTTGAATGAGTTTAAAAATGAAGGATTCCAGCTGTTTCAAAGTCTGCTTGAGGAGATAAATCGCCAAGTCGCCACCACGATATTTAAGGCAGATATGGTACAGAATCCAACGCCATTAATTAGTAATCAGGAAATAGTAAACGGTGAAATCGGACGAAATGATCCATGTCCCTGCGGGTCAGGTAAGAAATGGAAGAAGTGTGGCTTGCTCATGACCACGGAACATAAGGAAAGAATGGCTAAAATGGCCTAAATTGGCTAAAACTGAATAAATAAGCATTAAACCTGTGTAGTTTACGCAGGTTTTTTGTTTTTTGTGGATATCTGTTTGCGGACTTCCGGCAAAAATAAAATTTAGGCTGTGGAAAAGTCCGTAATCAGCTGTCCAGATAACAGCAAGCGGAGTGGTGCAAAAACCGCCTTTGCGCCACTCCCAAAAGGTCGATCGCTAACCGGAGCGAGATCCGGAATTAATTAAAGGAAAATATGAATACAAAAGTATTAGAAATCTCAGCTTGCAAGCTTGATAGCGCGTTCTTTCCCACGATATTTCGGACAAGACGCGAAAAAATACTTTCCAGTTTCAGGATTGGAGAGTTAGGGAATAAGGCAACCCTCGAGAGCGTGAAAATCGCCTTAACAAACGCAGATAATTAAATAACTCCCCGAAGGGAGTCATTAAACTAACATATTTCAACCTTAGTTTAATAAATTTCTTTTGGGAAGTCAAGAAAGATCACATATGAATACTCAAGTTCAACACGCTGCGAGCACAGCAGTTAAAGATGCTCAAGATCCACTGGCAGATAATTTCTTTACCCCGGTGGCCAACACAAAGCCGTATTTCAAGGCAGGCATCCAAGGTCTGGCCGGCACAGGCAAGACTTACACCGCGGCGCAGATCGCCATAGGGCTGCACAAGCGGATAGGCAGCAAAAAACCGATAGTCATGTTCGATACGGAAAAAGCCAGCAAATTCTTAAAGGCTATATTCGCCGAAGCCGGCATCGAACTCATGGTCAGGGACAGCCGGACGTTGGCTGATCTTAAAAAGACAATGGAAAAGTTACGCGACGGATATTCAGATATTCTGATCATCGATTCAATTTCCCATGTTTGGGAAGACACAGTCGAGTCATTCAAGAAAAAGTATAACCGCAGCAGCTTGCAGTTTCAGGACTGGGGCGTGCTGAAGCCGTTATGGAAGCAAGAGTTTTCCGATCCGCTCGTCAGATTGCCGTTCAGCATAATCATGTGCGGACGCGCCGGTTATGAGTATGAGAATGAAATCAATGAATCCACTGGCAAGCGTGAAATCTACAAATCCGGCATCAAGATGAAAGTCGAAGGCGAAACCGCTTATGAACCCGATGTATTGGTCTTGATGGAACGCTTCGAAGAAGTGCTGGGCAAGGATAAGAAGATTTACCGCCAGGCGACGATTATCAAAGATCGATCCACTCTTATCGACGGCAAGGTTTTTATAAATCCTACTTACGAGGATTTTGCGCCTGTCGTGGAGAACATGTTGGATAATCCGGCAATCAATTATCAGGACGAAGGTTCGGACAGCACGGGATTATTCAAAAACGAAGAAGATAAATACCAATACATCAACGATAAGAAAATCTGCCTGGAAGAAATCGAAGGTTGGATGGTCAAAGCGTGGCCGTCAACAGGAGCTTCCGACAAGCAGAAGAAAATTGAAGTATTGGAAAAAGTCTTTAATACCCGATCTTGGCTGGCAGTTGAAAGCAAGGGGCTGGCCGAACTGAAAGGCGGGCTGGAAAAGATCAAAGTGCTGGTCAATGACGAATTGGCCGAGCAGTTTCCGGACAAGGCTGCGGAAACCGAAGCAGCCAAGTCAATGAAAAAAGGAATTGAGAAATCTAAAAAAGAGAGCAAGAAGTAAAACTTAATTCGCTCTCGGTCCAGCTCGTTAGCCGCGAGAGCGTTAGCGGGCTGGAACGGGGAGCTTAAACAAAATGTTTTATATTCAAATATCAAACGGTCTGCTGCAGAGCGGCCATCGAAAGCGCATGGGCGAATCCGTCTGGGAGTTCATGTGGTGCATCGACCATGTAACCAAGATTGACGACGACGGCTTTGGATGGGTGCTTGGCGGCAAGCCGATCCAGTTGAAGGACATGACCAAAGACATGGAAGTGCATTACACGACAGTTTCGCGCAACATCCAGAAACTTGTCAGAGAGGGGTATATTATGGTCTCCTATGCGCCGTATGGAATGATCATCAAAGTCTCAAAAGCGAAAAAACGCTTTAAAAAGGACGGTGGAAATTCTGTGGAAAAGTCCGGCGATGGAAAAAAGAGGTTTAGCGCAAACGCACATAGGTTCAGCGGAAACGCTAAACCTAATGTAAGACAGGTTCCCCAAAAGACAGTATATAAATATACCAATCAAGACTTGAAGAATTTAAAAAAACTTCGAGAACTCAAAAGACCATTAATCGAAAAAACATTTTAATTTTATGCAGAGAGAAAATTATAAAAGCGAATTCGAACGCGAGCAGGAAATGCTTGAAAGCATCGTCTGTTTCAGGGATGTTTACGGATACAGTCCGAGCTACTCGCAGCTTTCGATACTCACGAAGTTGAGCAAGGCCCGCGTCGCCCAAATCATCAACGGTTTAGAAATTAAAAAGCTTATTGCCAAAGACGGCAATAAAGCCAGAACTTTAACTGTTTTATGCGAAAAAGTGATTTAGAATTCCATACCGAACAGCGCAAGGTCGGCGATTTAATTCCCTTTGAAGGCAATCCGCGTAAAATGACTGAATTGCAGGTTGCCTTTTTGCGCCAGAGCTTGCAGAAGTTCGGCTTGGCCGAAATTCCAGTGATCGATACTGACAATGTTATTTGCGCCGGCCACCAGAGGCTTAGAGTTTTGCAGCTTTTGGGCGAAGGCGAATCAGTTATCGACGTGCGCGTGCCGAACCGCAAGCTGACGCCCGAAGAATTCAGGGAATATAATTTGCGCAGCAACCAGAACCGCGGAGATTTCGATTATGCAGAACTGGCGAACTACGATTTAGATTTCTTAGGGCAGATCGGATTCGATAAGGAAGAACTGAAAATAAAATTTGATTTGAATACAGCCGAGAATATGCCGATTGATCCTGACCGCATGACGGTCATGACCATCATGCCGCCCGAAGCGCCGAAACTCAAAGAGAAAACAACAGTGCATTTTGAAAACCGTGAAGATTACGAAAAAGTAAAACAAGCGATTGAATCCGGCATAATCAATCCTCAAAGGATTCTGGAATTGTTATGAAATACTTTTCAACTTTTACGGGAATCGGGGGTTTGGATATGGGACTGGCCGACTGGAATGAATGCGTCGGTTTTTCTGACATTAAAGATTCAAGCGTAAAAATTTATCAGAGGCATTATCCCGATCATCGGAATTATGGCGACATCACTAAGATAGATTTTAACCAACTGCCGGACTTCGATATTCTAACCGGCGGATTTCCGTGCCAGGCATTTTCTTTGGCGGGATTGCGCAAGGGATTTGAAGATCGGAAAGGTCAAATGATTTTCCATATCTACGATTTGCTAGTTGCAAAAAAACCGCAATTCGCAGTTTTAGAAAATGTGAAAGGACTGCTCAATCACGACAAAGGAAAAACTTATGAGAATGTGTTCAGGCTTTTGCAGTCAGCCGGTTACTTCGTCAGAGTGATTATGCTCAATGCTTGCCATTACGGATCAGCACAAAGCAGGGAAAGGATTTTATTTTTATGTGCCAGAAAAGATTTTGAAAGGAAAACTCCGGTAAAAACTGATGATTCAAAAAGATTCAGGGACATCAGAGATTACGACGATCTGCAATATAAAGCGCTGTCTAAAACCGAACGGAATGAATTGAAGCTGCAGCAAA
>DASWFI010000143.1:0-4237 GCA_036394315.1 Patescibacteria group bacterium | reverse complement strand
TCCTTTCGGTCTTGGTGATGCAGATCATTTTTAACGTTTTTTGACTATAAAGATAAAAACCGTTTCGCTTCAATAAAGGGGCAGAATACGACATTGTTAGGGTGTGGTTGCGCAAAGTGTTAATCGCTTTCTAACCTTTCTTTAACATTTTGATTTGAGGGGGTAGGAAATCAAAAAACCTATTTAATATGCTGATTTTCAAATTTATAGAAGTGCTAGTCGTTTCAGGTCAGTAAAAAGATGGTTCGAGAATTGTCCTGCCAGGTCGACAGATTAGGGTCCATCAAGGACCGATAGGCCCGTAAAACGCAGTGTTTACGGGCCTTTTCCATTTTATCTGGGTCAATTTAGCATACTTAATATCATATTGGACGGTGAAGTGGAGTACTGATCAATCCATTCATATCAGCCTATATCAATGGCGCTATGGAACAGTTGGAGGGCCAGATTGCCAGCGCCAAGATCGGCATGGCTCGCCTGTCCTCCCCGCAACTGTATTATATCTTGTCAGGGAATGACTTCACCCTGGACGTAAATAATCCCGGGCACCCTAAAATAGTATGTGCAGGAAATTCTGCTATATTTCAATATTTCTATGAAGATCATCAGGATTGCGACGATTGTCCCATATTCCGACAATAATAATTTCTTCTTCCCGGACCTTGTAAAAGATGGAAAAATAATTGCCCAAGAAATCCGGACATCCTTAAAATCTGTGGGTTTTCCCAGGTAGTGACCTGATTGTTCTAAATAGCCTGTAAATTTTTTTGGAATAAGTATTAGTACCGTTATGCTTTATCCAATATTCTTCCACAAAGAGAGTATATTTAATAAATCAATCTTCACAGTATGAGAATCTTAAAGCTTTTATTTTTCCTTGCAGTCATTATAAGTCCTTTTGACGTTTGGTCACAAAATCCACCACCTGCTGATACACTACTTGATCGCCTAACAGGCAATTGGCTGCTTAAAGGCGTTATGGCTGGCGACCGTGTAGAACACGATGTTTCCGCCGAATGGGTTTTAGGGCATCAGTATCTTCAGATTAAAGAAACATCGCGTGAAAAGCGAGCTGATGGGCGTTCAACTTATGATGCTATTGTTTATATTACGTTCAATAAGTCACAGAACCAATACGATTGTCTATGGCTGGATAACACGAGCAACGCAGGCCTTTCTAACGGGATTATTGCACACGCCAAGAAAGAGCCTAATCAACTGGCGTTGTTATTTAAATTTAACGACCATAGCTACTTTCATACAACTTTATCATATAACGCTGCTAGTTCGTCTTGGAATTGGGTGATGACTAGCGAGGATAATGGTAAAGTTGAACGTTTTGCTAGTGCCATAATGTCTAAAACTCAATAAATGAACATTTATCAATACAACAGGAATATAGCGAAGAACTTCACCCCACCTTTGACCTGCTGGTTATCACCGGCAAAGATGAGGTACGCGAAGATCATGTTATGGTACAGTCCTGGACGAACGGGTTAGATTTTGTCCAGTTCTCCCGACACAAGATGGAGCAAATCCACCGCAAGTGCGGTGGATTTTTCCTTTGGAGCGGAACCGCTTTCCTTAATGTGGATTGCCTACGATGTGCTTTGCCCTTCAAATTCTATTTTCTGTGCTGAAAGAGCTTCGCCTGCATCCTTTGCCCACCAATTTAAAACATCGTTAACATGATTAAAAACATCCCTGCTTGATTTAACAACTTCGATTGTGGCGGTATAAATTTTGATTTTCCATTTTATGAAATAATTTGTTGTTAAAATTAAAAATGCGGTTTATCATAGGTGATAAAGTTGAACAGGTAGTCTTTAATAACGGTATTCCAACCTTGTTCACACATTGCATGGCACTCCTTTTCGGGAACAAGCCCTTCATGTGTAAAGTGAAGAACAGTTTTATCGCCTTTGGTGGTTATCTCAAAAATCATCTTTGTGTTTGCCCATTCATGCTGATCCTTTTTTAGCCAATACAGTATACTATCAGTAACAAGCCATACGATTTTTTTACCGGGAACAACTTCAACTAATTTCTGTTTTGAATAATGGGCACCGGGATGGTTTATTATAAACTCATCATTAAGATTAATGCTTTTCCCTTCAAGATCTTTGCCCCCCCACCATTTAGCAACATCGTTAGTAATGCTCTTGAAAACACTTTGCGGAGATTTAGAAACTTCTATCGTTGCTGTAAAATTTTTATTTTTCATTTTTATTTGAGTTAAAATTTACTTTCCTTTTCCTTTAACTATAAAGTTGTAAAACATCTCTTTAACGGTCATATCACATATCTGAACTAATCTGTCAGATTCATTCTCAAGAACGACACCATCATAGGTAAATTTGAGCTGGGTATGATTACCCTGGGGTGTTAGTTCAAAAATCATTTTTGTTCCTGTCCATTCAAAGTTGTCTGTTTTGCGTATGCCCTCGGTAGCAAGCCATACCAATTTTTTATCCGGCACAAATTCAACCACTTTATTTTTTGAATAATGCGAATCGCCTGTTCTGAATATAAACTCGCTGTTCAGTTTGATGCTTTCGCCTTCAAATTCTTCGGGCCACCATTTGGAAAGATCGATAAGATGATCAAAAACATCATCCGGAGATTTGGCAAGCTCAATTTCTACGGAGTATTTTGCCGGTTTGTAGTTTTTGTCTGGCATTTTTATTTTTTACTTTTTGTTATTGCTTTCACCAAGCACCACGCTTCCAACCATGATGAAGCACATTTCATAGCGTTGAAACATCACGACCTGATCAAAGCAATTGCTGCGATGTAAATTTTTCTCTTTTTTTGATCGCTTTTTCGACGTTCATTGAACAACGAAACAGTTGCAAATGATTTCAGTTGCGTGGCTGATTAAAATCACCTTTTCCCGTAGTGAAATAGGAAAATAAACTTGTTTTGATCCAGTGCGTCCAACCTGGTTTGCAATCCTTGAAGCACTCAACCTCTGGAGTAAGACCCTCGTGTGTAAACTTCAGTTCTGTTAAGCCATTCCTTTTTATCCGTGTACCAGGGCATATAGCAATCGGTAACTAGCCAAACCACTCTTTTACCGGGAATTAATTCTGTCACGGTAAAATTAAAGAAGGAATCCCCGCCCATTTTTACTATAAATTGATCATTTTGCTTTTCGGAATTTCCGCTAAAGGTTACTCCCCACCACTCCGGTACCCTGCCGATCCTTTTGATCGCCTCGTCCGCGCTGATCTTTGCCGAGATGCTGCTGTTAAAATCGTTGTTTCCCATTTTATTTGCTTTTTTAAGCAAAGATCGGGGGATGGTAGCCTTAAGTATTGTACGAATCGGAACTCAACTAGTATAATGTTTGGTGGCGAGTTCGTTTATGTTGTTTTGAAGGTCGGTTGGGGTGAAGCCGGTGAACCTTTTAAATGCCCTGAGGAAATGGGATTGGTCGTAGTAATAATGGTAAATATGATCTTTTAAACTTTGCAATTTGAGACCGGTTGAATACACCTGGTAAAATTGTTTGAACCGGACTATTTCGGAAAGGTTTTTGGGCCCTGTGCCCAAATGTTCCGAAAATTTTCTATGAAGCCATCGCGAGCTGTAGCCGGTTTCCTTTTCAAGCTGTGCCACGTTAATCAGACCTTTGGAGTCAGATATACGATTGATACAATAATCGTATATGGGGTCCGGAGCGACTTTTTCCAACCGTTTGATCAGAAAATTTTGCAGGAGCTGCAATTTCAGGTTTAAAGTGCTTGCCTCAGCAAGTTGCGACTGCAGTTCTTCCGCATTGTTGCCGATCAGGTCTGCCATCCCCACTATTTGATTTTTGACCTCAGCGTACGATAAATGAAATAAACGATAGGCCCCGAGCGGGTTGAATTCGATGATTATCGTGCCAGTCTGCGTATCTTCCTGCGGATCAAGAATTACGGGGGTGTCGATCAGGCCGGTTAAACTTAGCTCATTTTCACTTTGGATGAAGGGCTTGCCCGCGATATGGGCCACGATCCCGTTACGGTAGGTAAGCGTTAATTTGAAATTTGCATTTGGGACGATCAGTTTCCTATCCAGGGCGGGAAGACGACCGCTGCTTTCGAACACATGCATTTTGGCAATGTATGGGCTTAATAACGGATGCGGTGTGACCGGACTGAATCGGAACGCTGTCATTTGCTTCGCAAAGTATTAGTGCTGCTTTAAAGATAAGGCTAATTTCCGTCTCTTTCTGCCCTTCAAAATGGAC
>DASWFI010000142.1:0-10736 GCA_036394315.1 Patescibacteria group bacterium | reverse complement strand
CACCAGCCAAATGGAGAAGGATTAAAAGGAGCATTCCCTTCTCTAAAAGGCAGCCCGATAGTATTAAATGACAACTCCGAAACAATGGTTGGGGTCATTATGAATGGGTATAACGCAAGAGAAGAATATGGCGTTATGCCTGCGGTGGGCACAAACAATAATTTAACGCCTGAAGAAGTGGCTACTATTATGAACTACGAGAAATCCAGCTGGGGAAATAATGCTAAGAAAGTTACAGTGGACGAAGTGCAAAAACTTATGGATATTGTTAAAATACATTCACCTGAAAAAAAATAATAATATGAAAAAATTAATTTCAGTAATGCTCTCTGCCTCGTATTTAGCTGTGTCTGCTTGCCCGGAATGCGAAAAACAACAACCCAAAATTTTGAGGGGAATTGTTCATGGAGGTGTCCCTGATGGTAACTGGGATTACGTAATTGTATGGTCTGTGGCTTTTATTACTGCTATCACTTTATTCTATACAATTAAGTGGATTGTAAGGCCGGGTGAAAGACAACCTAATCACATTAAATATACTGTGTTAAATTTTGAATAGTCATGGAAGATAAAAGCAAAGTCATATTGTTTATTGATGAAGACCCAAAGCCTATTGGAGAATTTATGGTGCCGGTTAATTTTGAGCTAGACACCCGAAAGTTGGTGGATGGGAGTCATGCTTTAAAAATTATAAGTAAAGACACACTGGGCAAAGAGGGCATTAAACTGGTGCCCTTTACAGTACGTAATGGTCCTGCCATTTCTATTGATGGCTTGAATGAAAATGATAAAGTGGATGGCATAGTGCCAATAATGATAAATGCATACAGCAAAGGAAATCAGAAAAAATTTTTAATTGATGGCAGCGAAACTCCCAAAAGTGTCCCTTCCTGGTTGTGGGCGGCAGTTATGATCTTCCTTGCATGGGCGGCCTATTATATAATTACTTCACTGGCATAAATATTTACTATGAATTATATAGAAGCTTTATTGAAAAACAAATGTCCCCGGTGCAGGAAGGGCAATATTTTTCTCTCCCCTTCTGCTTACAAAAAAGGTTTTATGAAAATGCCGGAAAAGTGTTCAGTATGTGGGCAGCCTACAGAAAAAGAACCGGGCTTTTATTTTGGCTCTGCATATGCAAGCTATGCATTAACCGTTGCATTATCTGTATCTACTTTTATTGCCTGGTGGGTATTAATAGGGTTCTCTTTAAATGATAACCGCCTGTTTTGGTGGCTGGGTTTTAACGCCTTTTTTCTTATTGTGCTGCAACCCTGGATAATGCGTTTGTCTCGTACAATGTGGCTTTCTTTTTTTGTAAGCTATAACAGCAACTGGGATAAAGAACAGACAAACGAAACGGAAAATGGAATTAACTCTAAAACTAGGGCTATTTAAAAATATAAAAAGTAAATTATGAGTTGAAGGTACTCAACTATGGCCGGGTATGTCTCTCGTTTATTTAAGGAAATAGTTGAAGACAAGATTGTACTGCACCATGTTGACTTTATTGATAATAAACTTGTCGTTGCCGAATGTTTCGCCATTCTTTAGCTTACTTACGATCAAAGCCTCGGTTTCCAGTCCCCTGAAGAAACCGGGAAAGGAATAATGTATGTTTAAATTCAACTGCGTATACGATGGAAAGCTGTATTTGTTAAGCGCATAATCCTTCACATCGGGTAGGTGATAATAGCCTGCGGCCAATGAAATCTTTAACCTCGCTTTGGCCTGGTTGAAGCCAATGTCAACCTTAAAGGCGTTAACATTCCCGAATCCGTCATTCTTTTCGCGGGGTAGAAACGTAAAGAAGGGGTCCAGCCCCCATTCACGCGGCGCCAGATACCTGCCTTCGGATGTAATGCGATTATAACTAAAGGAAGTCTCCCATTGCCGGGTCTTCCAGCCTGCCTTTGCTCCAAAGGTTAAAGACCTGGATCCTTTCAAAGCATAGGTCTTTAATGGATTGCTGTTTCCCCCGTTTGCCAGGGCAAATTGCTGAATTGACTGAAGACCCATAAACAGAGAAGAACTGTTAGGTAAGGCAATTGTGTAGTCTGCCTGGGCCATCGATGTATTGAGGACATTGGCTACAACCATGTCCAAAACCTGGAGCCGGAGACTGTCTGCCGCTTCTGCAGTCACTTGCAGGATTGCGATGCCTTTGCTATTTATGTTACCACTGTAACCCGATTTTGTTCCATCGGCGTTCACTCCGACCGGATATAGGCCCAACGACTGCCCGGGATTATACCACCTGGTAGTGCTTCTGGGCGAGACACCCCAAAGCCAACCCAATTGAATCTGAAGTTTTTTTATCTCATTAATTGCGGACCAAACACCTTCTACTGCAGTGGGACTCATACGGCCGTCCTGCAGATTAATAAAGGCTGAATTAATGAACTGCCTTCCCAGCCTGATATAGGAGTTTTTGATCTGGTATTTGAGATAAAATTCCTCCAGCCTGGTTAAAGCAATTTTTTTCGAAGGATCGGTGATATCAAAAAGCCCGATTTCATACCGGTTAGGCTGGCCAGTCAATTTATCGGGCTTCGTAAGGTCCGATGAGCCGACATTAAAGATCGAAAATTCACTCAATGTAAATTGAAGATGGTGGAATTCGCCGATTTCATATCTGATTCCCCCTCCAAGGGCAGAGGCATAGTAGTCAGTAAGCGGCCCTTCATTTTGTGTACTCATGAAGAAATATCTCAGATGTCCGGTAAATTGTCCATTCTTAAGAGCGCTGGGCAGCGAGGTTTGAGCAGTAGCCATAAACGCTATTTGTGGTGTGATGACAATTAAAACAATCCATTTTTTCATCAATTTCTGTTTTAGATCCGCAAAGGTCATCGAGACTAACAAGTCAGAGAAATAGCTTTTTTTAATGGACGATTACCTGCAGTTATATAAGAACCACAGTCCTTCTCATAACATTTTGTAATAGCACATAACTACTATTGATGACATCTGTACTGCCGAAGTAATTAATTTTGGGCAATCAATAAAAAAGCAAAAATGAAAAAGTTATCAGTCAAAATCATGCTCATGATTCTATCTTTCGGACTGTGTGCAAAAGACAGTCCTGCAATGGCCATCGGTGGTGACGTTCCCAAAGCGGTCACTGCCAAATTCGAATCAAGATATCCCCAAGCTCAACTTGAGAATTGGAAAACGGGAAAGGAAGGATTTACCGTCGTATTTAAACTTAGGAACAAAAAATACCGTGCCATTTACTCCGGCAACGGGGCCTGGGTGAGAACAGAGGCAAAAATCAAGACGGCCGGTGACCTCCCGGAAGCAGTCAGAACGGCGTTGAGAAAGGATAAATTCGACAGTTGGTACGTGAACAGGATTGTGGATGTAGAAACAGCGGGCGGGCATACCTATTATCTCTATCTGGATAATTTGAATACGGAGGATGCCGACCTTAATGCGATGAAAAATACCTGCCTGATCGTTTATGATGATAATGGACAGTTGATGCAGGAAAGGAAACTATAAGGATTCGTGTTACTATAAAGATTGGCTTCAGATAATGTATAGCAAAGCATAGTGCAGGTATTCCGCGGTCACACCTTGTGTGGCCGCTTTATTTTTGATAAGCGATAACTGGGGAGTTTCGCAATTAAGGCGAGATAAATAAATATGGGAAATGCATGATTTTATTTAACCTAGGCTTTAGAGCGTGTTCTTTTTAACCGGGTAGGTTTGCTTTTTATAGGTCTTGCCCTGGCCTTTGCGCGTTTCAATTTATCGGCTTTTATGAAATCGCTGATGGCCTTCTTATCCAGTCAAGACCCCATCCATTTTTCTTGGTAATCCCGCCCTCTTCGCTACGAGGGACAGACCATCAAAAAGATGACCTGTCCCTTTTTCCTTTTTATACAGAATTCTTTCTCACCATGTCATTTTATTCCCACCCCCATTTAAATATTACTTAGTAACAAATCCATATTTCCTATAAATGCCTTTTGCGGTTGTGCTAACCAAAAAGTCCATAAAGTCTTTGGCTGCCTGCGGATGCGGCGGCTTCTTCATTAACCCGGCTACGTAGCTGGCCGAAATATTTTCGGATTCTGGGATTTCTACTATGTCAACAGGATGCTGGATCATTTGCTGGTAAAATGCTTCTGTATACCAAACAGGAGCCGCATCACTTTGATCATATAAAATACGCATGGGAGTTTGGCGATGGTGTATCTGGGTTAAATAAGTGCTGCTGTCTTTGACTTTTTTCACCATAATATCATTTTTCAATTCCTCGCCTCCGGCCTTTACATAAGCCTCTTCTATACGACGGCCAATACCTTCCCATTCCGGATTGGGCATACTCACGCGTATGTCGTCGCGGCCTAAATCTCTTAAGCCTCTGACATTTTTGGGGTTCCCCTTTTGAACCATGATAGCCAGCCGGTTGTAGGCGTAAGTTTCTGTTTGGGATAAGTAAGGCATCGTTTGATCTATACGGCCTTTACCTGCCGTATATACATCCGGCTTCAAGGTGATCCGCATGTTGCCTATGGTGATGGAGCCGCCTTCAATTTGTCTGGCTAATATTCCTGGAGGCAATGTTTCGGCAAATATTCGTTGATATTGGGGATGTTCCTTTTTAAAAGCCTCAATTAACTCATCAATACACATAAACTGGTTACCTGCAAAAAACACCACCAATTGCGGATCATTAATATCGCCATATAAATCCGGCACATTGTCTACCCCCGGGATTGTGAACATTACCTTACTCTGCGGGGGCGTATTCCAGGGAGGGTCAAATCGGTGGCTTTGTGCCTGTGACTTAGTAAATAAGCTGCCTATTATAGCCATGGCGAAAATTGTCTTTTTCATCTGTATATTTTTTATTATCGTGAACAATCGGATATGATTCTCCATAAATAGTCAGCTCCGGTGGCAGCTATTTATGGTCATTTACTTCTTAGGGTTTAATAACCGACCAACCCTCTGCCTGTCGGATTATCAGCTCGCCATTGCCACTTGGCACAATCGCTATGAAATCATAGATTTGGCTGCGGTCAATTTTCCTTTCTTTTAATGTGTTGTTGCATTGAGATAGGGTCACTCCTTTGCCTACAAGGTCTTTTAAATCATTTTCATACTTGTTGCCTTTCAGGTAAGCGTCTGTACCTCCTCCGAAGGCGACAAGCTCGATCTGAATTTTTCCGGCAAGCCTGGGATCGTTTAAAGCATTGTTGATATTGCGAAGGCCTTTTTCGATAATCCTGGGATCATTGTTATCCAATTGGTAAATGACATGATACGATTTTTGGGTGGCGATTGCCCCGGCGAATGCCCTGTTCTTTGCTAATGCCTCATCGGTAACTTGTGCGGATACTGCTGTTGTCAGTAAAAAAGCACCAAATAGTAAAGCGGATACTCTTTTCATTGTTAATTTTTATACGTGTGATTAAAATATTTATGGTTAGCCTGCTCCTGAGGCAGGAAACTTCGTCTTGTTCATTTTGTTTTTTGAGCAGTCTGTATAGGCTTAAACGGGCCGTATTTATGTTGCCTTTCTGAAAACGCATCAGCATAGGGGCCAAAAGGAAAATCAACCGGCTTTTGGGCAATGTTTTGCCAATCCAGGTGCTGATCCTTGTGCGGCCTTGGCTGACTGTTGACAAAAGCAGCGACATCCCAGGCTTCTTCATTCGTCAATACAGGGCTATGATAGTCCGTACCAAAAGGCATATTGTTTTTAACAAAGCCTGCAAAGCTGCTGATCCTGTACAAGCCGGCGCCGTCATTATAACTATGCTGTCCCCATAAAGGCGGAAAACTGTATCCGGTCCCGCTTGCATTTAATTGCCCTTGTCCATTATTTCCATGGCAGGATTGGCATTTTTCCAGGAACACCTGCCTGCCGGATACAGGATCCGCAGCCCGATCCAGGTATTTCAATTTCATGATACTCGTCCCCCCGGGTTTCTGACCTTTCGGAACATCCTCCCCAAGCCACTTCATGTATGCGTATATGGCTTTCATCTCATGCGTTGCGCTGTCCATGGACCGGCCGTTAAGACTTCGTTCCAAACAGTCATTAACCCTGGCAAATATGCTTTGTATTCCATTATTGCGCGGTCTGAATTGGGGGTAGGTAGAATACACCTTACCATAATTGTTGCCATAAGGGATGGTACCTCCATCAAGATGGCAGTTTTGGCAAGTCATACCATTGGTAAGGTGTGCAACGGTTCCTTTAGGACCGAGATAATAAGAGGTGTTGGAAATGAGTTCATGGCCATACCAAATTAATTTGCCGCTATCGCTATAATAAGGGATCTGGTATTTGTTCGAGCCCTGCCAAACCGTATCCAATTTTTCCGAAGCCAGGTATTTGGCGAATTCTTTCTTGTCTACTTTTTCTTTTTGATAGCTATTCAAGCTTTCGACGGCGACGACTATTGCTATAATGATGAATAATGTTATGGGAAACCAATGCGATCTCATACAAATTATTTTTGAATTCAATTCTTCTACTGTATATCTGATTGCCACCGTAAAAGTAGACAACCAGCAGGTCGCCATGAAATCACTTGTTGTTATCTGCTATAACCATAAGTTATAGGCTGGCTACCGTCAAAAAATTCAAACGTCCCTGATTAAAATGAAAAATAGCGGGGGTTTTGTTCTTTCGGAGCGGAGCGGCCGAGCTTGACCGGATGGGATCGATAATATTTTGTATATTACCACAGCTGATCTGGTACTGAAAGTCAAGTTAAGGAAACCAGAATATGCCTTATATAATGACGCTTGAAGCGGCCGTCTTCCAATCTGCGAAATGGGAAATAAGAATTTTATCAACGAACCGATGCCAGGAAGTAAAAAAAGCGACTGAAAACCGTGGTTTTTAAATCGCTAGATTTGCTAATCGTCTTAGGTTGACTATCAGTAAACACAAAATTTATGAAAATTAAAACAATCATAACCGGAGCAACGGGCATGGTCGGGGAAGGTGTTCTGCTCGAGTGCCTGAACCATCCGGATGTGGAAGAGGTTTTGGTCATCAATCGAAGGCCGGGAGGAGTGTCGCACCCGAAACTGCGCGAAATTATACATGCTGATTTTTTCAATCTGGCGCCCATAGAGCAACAATTGATTGGATTCGACGCTTGTTTTTTTTGTCTGGGTGTATCGTCCGTCGGCATGGGTAAGGAGGAATATAAGCACATTACCTACGACCTCACAGTGAACATGGCGCAGCTATTAGCTAAATTGAGCCCGGAGATGACCTTTTGTTACGTCACGGGTGCGGGTACCGACAGTAGTGAACAAGGACGAATTGCCTGGGCACGTGTAAAAGGCGCTACCGAAAATGCCTTGATGCGGTTGTTCAAACGGTCGTATATGTTCCGCCCCGGCTTTATGAAAGCTACACCCGGCCAGAAAAATGTAAAGAGCTATTACCAATTTTTTGCCTGGCTCTATCCTATTGGCCGGGCACTTTACCCGGCAGGTTTTTGTACCTTACAGGAAGTGGGGCGGGCTATGATCAACGCTGTCAGCAAGGGCTATCCTAAACAAATCCTGGAAGTAAAGGACATTGTTAAGCTGGCAAATTGAACCAAACTTATGGCAATACATTATACAGAAGAGCCACGCATACGCCAGTCTGGCTTTGATTTTTTGAATAAGTTGAAGAGAAATAATAACAGAGAGTGGTTCAACGCCCATAAGGCTGAATTTCAAAAAGAGCTACATCTTGTAGAAGCCTTTGCCGACGCCTTACTGGGAAGTCTCCATGTTCATGACATCATAGAAACGCCTTCGGGGAAAAAGAGCTTGTATCGTATTTATAGGGACACCCGGTTCTCTAATGATAAAACTCCGTATAAAACAAAATGGAGTGGCAGTTTCAGGCGTGCTACCAAATATCGCAGAGGCGGCTACCATTTCAACATCGAACAGGGCAATAGTTTTATTGCAGGTGGTTTCTGGGGGCCGGTTCCACAGGATCTGAAACGAATCAGAGATGATATTTCTTTCGACGCTGCCCCTCTTAAGAAGATACTAAAAAGCAAGTCCTTTATATCCATGTTTAAAACATTACAGGGAGAACAATTAAAAACGGCGCCAAAAGGATTCGATGCCAATCATGAGGCTATCGATCTATTACGTTACAAACAGTTTTTACTCATAAGACCCATTTCGGATAAAGAGGTTTTAAGTAAACATTTTTTAAAAGAGGCAAGCCTTACTTTTCGGGCAATGCGTCCGTTTTTTGACTATATGAGCGAAGTGTTAACCACGGACAGTAATGGGATGGGGAAATAAGTAAACATTTATTCTTACAGGTGAACTGAGGATCATTCCGCCCTTAAGCTCTTAATGGGGTTCATCAATGCCGTTTTAATTGCTTGGAAACTGATAGTAAGCAGAGTGATAATAATTGCAATTATTGCCGAGAGGACAAACACGCCCGGTCCTATGCTGACGCGGTAATCATATTTCTCCAGCCAATGCTGCAGGAAATACAAAGCAACAGGCGAAGCGATCAAACAGCTAATGAGCACGAGCAAAATAAAGTCACCTGACAGCATCATCCATAGCTGTATAACAGACGCTCCCAGAACTTTACGGATGCTGATCTCTTTGGTGCGCTGTTCAGCTACAAAAGCCGCTAAACCAAAGAGGCCGAGACAGGAGATGAAGATAGCCAATCCTGCAAATATCCCGGCAAGTTGGCCTACAATAGTTTCGAGATTGAATTTTTTATCATATTCTTCATCCACAAATCCATAGGTATAGGGATATGCTGGATTGTATCTGTCAAATATTTTGGTGATCTTTTCGATTGCATCATGCGGGTTAACACTGGCTGATAAGCGATATATAACAAAATTGCCACCACGGCCATGGTTGAACACAGTTGGTTCCACCGGCGTGAACGGTGATTCCATTAAGGCATCTTGCACAACTCCAATTATCCGTGCAGGACCATTGATGCCATCGTAAGTAATGGTCTGGCCAATAGGCTCTCTTAACGCCATTCGTTTAACAGCAGCTTCATTTATGATAACATTGGATGTATCAGCGCTCCAGTCGCTTGAAAAATCGCGTCCCTGTAGCAGTTTCATTCCGACAGTTCTAAAATAATTGTCAGTAATTGTTACTCCCCCAACATTTATTCCCAATTCACCTGCACCTTGTCCTGGCCATTTTTCTATACCGGTATGCCAGTAAATGCCTGTAAGAGGGCTGGATGCTTTTGTAACTCCCTCAATCATCCTTGATGCTATCAGATCATTTTTGAGTCCTTCGTAATGATCAGCCAGATCACCACTCATCGAGGTCGATACCAATCTGTCAACGCTGTAGCCTGTTGGACGGTCTTTGGCATATTGTATCTGCTGGTAGATGATTACGGTACTTATAATTAATGCAACTGAGCAACTGAATTGAACGACTACCAATATTTTTCTTGATAATACAGCGGCTTTACCTGCCCGGACGCTGCCTTTTAATATTTTTACCGCGTTAAATGACGAGAGGTAAAATGCCGGCCTGCTTCCGGCTAGTAAACCTGTAATCAATACATAACCGATCATAATGCCCCAGAAAACGGGATTGTCATAGGGGACATAAACTGACCCAGTTGTAAGCGTATTAAAATAAGGCAGGGCAAGCCGTACAAAAAGCAGGGATAATAAAAATGCAACAAATGTAATGAGAATAGATTCCGTCAAAAACTGGTGGATCAGGTCACGGCGCGTTGAACCGATGGCTTTCCGTACCCCCACTTCCCGAGCGCGCTTTTCAGAGCGTGCTGTTGACAGATTTATGAAATTGATACAGGCGATAAGCAGAACCAATGCTCCAATAATGCCAAACATGCGCACATAATCGATAAATCCGCCAGCCACCTTGCCATTCTTAAAATCAGAATATAAATGCCAATCTTTTAAAGGGTGAAGAAAAACCTCCGGTTTAACGGGGCGAACATGCGGGTTGTACTGGTAAACCAGATTTTTTATTTTAGATGCTATCTGTGCATTGGTTACCCCAGGCTGCAATTTCACAAATATTTCGAAAGAGTTGTTGTTCCACTCCGTACGGGCGTTTTTCATCCATTCCTCGGTCAGTATTTTATAACTGAAGGGAAGCAAATAGCTGAACTGCAAAGAGGCATTAGCTGGAATATCTTTCATTACTCCCGTAACCTTAACATCCTGCTGATTATCTATCCTGATGGTCTTATTTATCGGGTCATCATTTCCAAATAAGGCTTTCGCTGTTGATTCATTGATAACGATGGAATAAACATCGTTAAAAACGCTGTTCGCACTACCTTTCACCAAAGGGTACTGGAATATTTTCAGGAAATCAGGCGCCACCGAACCGCCACTGATCAATAATTTTTTGTTTCCCACCAGCAGGTCATGTGATTGGTAACCCACCCAGTCCGTTTCGGCTACCAGTTGAATGCCTGGTACGGATTTTCTCAGCACATCGGCCAGGGGAATAGAAACCGCCGCCTGGGTATGTGTGCCGTCATGCTGATCGGTAAAATTGATTTCAACCTGGTAAAGCTGATTGTAATCAGGCAGGAACCGGTCATACGAATATTGACTGAATACCCAAAGACCGATCAGTAAAGTCACAGCCATTCCCGCCGCAAGGCCAACGATATTCAGGGTGCTGTAAACTTTGTTGTTCAGTGTATTGCGCCATGCAGTTTTGAAATAGTTCTTAAACATTACAAACTATTTTATTGA
>DASWFI010000141.1:0-5082 GCA_036394315.1 Patescibacteria group bacterium | reverse complement strand
GGCAATATCCGCGATCTCTATAACTATGTGCGCCGCATCGAAGCCGATCCTCGTGTTGCGCGGGTAGATAGTATCGTGAGCGCAGATCCACGCTTCACTTTAGAACAGTACGAGCTGCTCTATACACATCCGCAGTTGATTGCTGATCCCTATCTGTCCACACTGCTCAAGTCATCGGTGGCAGGGAATACCGCAATGCTCTTAGTCATCAGTAAATATGGCATGCTCGATCAGCATTCGCTAGAACTGGTGCAGACGATTCGCAATACACCTCCTGGCAATGGGATAACGGTGCTGGTCGATGGGGGTACGGCTGGCAACATTGATTATGTGTCCTCGCTTTACACCGACTTTCCGGTTGCAGCGCTGATCGTCGCCGTTACCACTTATATCGTACTACTCTTGTTTTTCCGTTCTCTGCTCTTGCCGTTAAAAGCTATAGTGATGAACACCCTTTCGATTCTGGCCAGTTATGGCGCATTGGTCGTCATTTTCCAGGACGGATTCCTGCATCAACTACTTGGATTTACGCCACTTGGCTTTGTCGAAGCATCAAGCCCTATCTTGCTGTTCTGTGCATTGTTTGGCCTCTCGATGGATTATGAAGTCTTCCTGCTCTCGCGTATTCAAGAAGCTTTCTGGCAGACCGGGGATAATACACAGGCCGTGGCCCTTGGTTTGCAGCGCAGCGGCGGTATCATCACGAGCGCCGCTATCATCGTCGTTGTAGTCAGCGCCTGCTTCGCGAGCGCTGACATGATTCTGGTCAAAGCACTTGGCCTTGGTATGGCCCTGGCCGTCGCGCTGGATGCCACATTGGTGCGTGGACTGCTGGTGCCTGCTACTATGCGATTGCTTGGCAATTTGAACTGGTGGTTCCCGTTCGTAGGTGTCCAGCGTCGCCCATCTCTGCTGGCTGATACAGGAGAGCCACAAATTCGTAGTAGAGATAGCCAGTATCCCGCGCCCGAAGAAGATGCCGGTGTAGGATTAAAATAATAGTCTGAGGAAGTATAGTCAAATGTGTTAAAATAGTGCCTATTAGTGGACCCTTACAGAGAACGAGCCAGAGCAGCCAAAACTTCCTAGCCTCAAGTTGCAATTGCGACCTATATCTTCTCTGTTTCTATGTCCTATTGACAGCGTAACAGTGTTTCTCTATAGTAAAGTTGGAAATTCAGACTTATTGATTTTGAAAAGCGCGAGGTAGGGGAGGGCAGCTTAGGAATGTCAAACACTCAAGCCTCACATAAAGATCCCCCTCGCATATCCGGCTTGCGCTCTCTCCTCTACCGCCTCATATGGAGGCCAATTATCGCCTTCTTTGCTCTAGTCTGGCATGTCATTTGGGGGCTTTGGGGCACCATCATCATTGGGGCTATCGTCGTAGGAGTCATCGGAAATGCAGCCTATACCTACCTGACTAAGGGTCACTTTGATCCAATTAATCTCCCCCATCTCCCTATTATTCAAGCAGCAGCCATCCATCCTCTCCAAACGACTTTTGTGGTCGTTCTTCTGGCTTTCCTCACGCTCTTTTCCTACCTTGCTCATCGAAGCCAACGGCAAGCAGCGCGAGACGACGAAATGGGCGAATACGCTCTCAAGCGTGTTGATCAGCTCGACCCCAACAATTACAAACTGTTTCGCTACGTGAAGCAGGTCTATCTGCGTCGCGAAGCAGATACGATTGCACAACAGCTACTTCGAGACCTGGCAGCAGAGCGTGTGCCCACACCTGGGCACATGTCGATTGGTATATGTGTGTTCGGTCGTCCCACACAGGGCAAGACACGATTGGCATGGGAAGCGATGCAAGCAGAGTTAGCCAATTGGACACTGGTTCGCTGGCCACATGCGGCTCAAGTTCCATTTAACTTTGTGGCCCAAAAAGGAAAGCAGATCATCCTCTGGCTTGACGACCTACATGAATATGCGAATCCCACTGAGTCAGTGATCATCAATGATCTGCCACGGCGTTTTATGGAAGAGAAAGCAAGACTAATTGTCATTGCAACTTGCCGTGATGGAGAAGATCAACTCCAGGCAACACAATATCTAGGCGCCCTTTTGGAGCAACTTATTCCCATTACTCTTGAAGATATAAGCATTAATGACGCACACAACTTGGCGAAGGATTTGACTCAAGAAGGGCTAGAGATCTCTAATGATGAATTCGATGGAACACCAGGTTCACTCATATTCGGTTTGCAGCGAATGACGAGGCGTTATTTAAGTCTTACTCCCTCAGCCCAAACTGTTCTAAAAGCAATGAAATTGCTTCATTCAGTTCGAATCCATACCTATGCAGAAAAAAGAGTTAAAAATGTTTCGCATGATGTCTTTGGCCTTGAAAAGAAGGAATGGAGAAAATCTTACGAAAGTCTTGATAGAAGTGATTTTATTAGAATTACCACGCTTAACAATGAGCGTATATTTGAACCTATTGCTGAGATCTATCTAGAAAAAGTAGTCATAGATTATCCAACCCCTCATTCCATGCTCATAGATGATTGGGTAAACCTTAAAGAGTGCTTTCAACGTCACAAAGATGCAGATGGTCTTGTCTCTTTAGGGCTTTTTGTTCAAATGCAATTTCTTAAGACTCAACAACTAAACACGTATCAATTTTCGGAGGAGTGCTATTATACAGCCTCGGAAGTTTTCCTCGATAAGCATGATCACCTTAATTGGGCAGGAACTCAGAACAACCTGGGTACATTGTTCGTGAATCAGGCCGACCAGACAATAGGAGACCAAGCAATCAAATTTTTAGATGAGGGGATCGAAGCTTTCAATGCAGCCCTCACTGTTTTCTCAAAAGAGAATACACTAGCTGGTTGGGTCATGGTACAATGCAATTTAGGTGACTTACTGACCCAGAAAGCTCGTTTGGTAAATGATGAAGGAAAACTTAAACTACTTGATAATGCCATACAGATTTTTCAAGATATTCTAAAATTTGAACTTCATGATTGGATTGTAACTGCACAAATATTAAGTAAACTAGGTGTTGCTTTGTCCTTTAAATCGGAATTGATAGAAAAAGATAAACAAAATCAATTTTTAGATGTAGCTTTACAAATATTCCGTGTTGTTCTAGATATACATACCCAAGGTCATCTTCCTATTGCATGGGCAGGCGCTCAAACTAACTTAGGAGCCGCATTGAGCAGAAAGGCGAATTTGGCAAATAATCAAGAGGAAAGGCGCAATTTACTGAACCAAACCGTTCAAGCCCATCGTGCTGCATTAACTGTCTACACGAAAGAAAGTACACCTCTAGATTGGGCCAGTACACAGTTTAATCTTGGCTCAACACTAAGCGACGATGCTCGACTAGTAAAAGTTGAGGACCGAAACAATTTACTAAATGAAGCTATTGAGGCTTATCATGCTGCTCTAACAGTTTTTTCAAAAGAAGATACTCCCATAAATTGGAGCTCAACTCAGTATGAATTAGGTAATGTACTGCAAACACAAGCTCGACTGATGAAGGGAAATGAACAGCTTCAGCAAATTGATGAGGCTATTCAAGCCTATAACGCAGCGTTGGAAGTCTATAATACAGCAAACTTTCCTAAAGAATGGGCTATGACGCAACTTAATATGGGACAAGCGCTTTATTATAAGGCTACGTTATTGGATGGGAAAGAGCGTTACAGTCTTTTAGAAGAGTCTATTCAGGCTTTTCATAAGGCCTTAGAAATTTATACTCAAGAGCATAATAAATCTGCTTGGAGTTAAATCCAGCATAATTTAGGTATTTCACTTCATAGCCAAGCCGGCCTTATGAATGGGGAAGAACGGGTTCAGTTTCTTAATAAGGCCATTCAAGCCTATTATGCGGCTCTAAATGGCTGGAATAAAACAGATAATTCTACACAATGGACATTAGCACAGCTCAATCTAAGTATTGCACTAGAGTCGCTAGCAAAGATAACAGATAGCCAAAAGCGACAAACATTACTGGATGAAGGTCTAGACGCTTCAAAAGCCGCACTTTCAATTTACACTCATGAAAATAATCCTCTAAACTACGCTAAAGCAGAACAATTATTAGGTACTTTTCTTTTTTTAAAAACATTTCCTTCAGATGACGCATTACAAATTGAAACAATCAAAGCGGCCATTAGTGCTTTTCGTTCTGCACTAGAAATCTTCACCAAAGAAAATAGCATGACTGATTGGGCCCAAACACAACATGCGTTAGGGGATGCTATAACATCATTATTCGAGCTGTTACAAGAAAACATCACACCGGACTTAGTATTTAGTGCCATAAAAGCTTATCAGTCGGCGCTAGAAGTCTATACCCCTGAAAATAATCCAAGTTCGTGGGCTAGAGCGAATATAGGCATCGCTTTAACTTACCACGTATCAACTTTGTTTATGGAAGATAAAAATAAGCAAGTTGCTCTATTACATGAAGCCCATCGTATTCTAGACTCCGTATTAATCTCTCATACTCCAACACGAGAGGAACACATATTTCTGACAATGTTAATTCAACGAATAAAGGATGACCTCGATAAAATAGAAAATATAGCATGATATAAGCATCAGGCTCACTGGCAGAAAAGCCAAAGACGTTAGATTGTACAGCAGGATAACAAGGGAACAGGACGCCATACCAAATTTTGTGTAATGGTACATAGCAGAAAAGCCCGGAAGCCGGGCCTGGAATGAGTTTAGAGCCTTTTCAATATGAGTCTGTCAAGTGTTTTGTGTAAATGGCATTCTGTGATTTTTAGGCGAAGAGCGTTCTCTCATCTCGACTCACGACGAGCTGGTAGATAGGTTCTCCTTCCAAATCGTCCCCAGTCGGTTGAAATCCTACACCGGTATACAAGCGCTGAGCCCGCACATTCTCTGGATGTACGGTGAGGCAAACGGAACGGCAGTGGGGATGCTGCTGTTTGAGGAAGTCAAGAAAAAGCAGCAACGCCTTCTTTCCATATCCTTGTCCTTGATAAGCGACATCAATAAAAAAGTGGAAAATCCAGTAACTCTCTGAACTGTCTGGTTCATAGGCCAGTTCTGTGAAGCCGATCATCTCTGTGTTGGCATAGAACGCGTAAG
>DASWFI010000140.1:0-10145 GCA_036394315.1 Patescibacteria group bacterium | reverse complement strand
CAAAGGCTAATATGCGAATCGAGCGCTCAACACTCAAGTTGACTATAAAAACGTTGTTAAAAAATTTGACTATAAAATTATAGTCATGAAAAATGTCGTGGGGAACCCCGCCCGGGGTGGAGGAAGCCTCGATATCGGTGGGAGAAAAAAACATTTTCCTGAAAGATCAATGGAAACCCTTCTACCTGGCCATAAAATATCTCTATCAACCGGATGAGCTTACTAAGCAACCGTCAGAGCTTAGCTCGCAAGCCTTTTCCTTTGTTAAAATATTGACAAAGGAAGCGGATAGCGAAGACTAACATTCACTCAACCCCAGCGGGATCTGGACAGCCAGGCCTCCATCGGAAGTCTCCTTGTATTTACTGTTCATGTCCTGTGCCGTGCTCCACATGGTGCTGATGACCGCATCCAGGGATACTTTTGCAAAATCGGGTGTGCTCTGCAGGGCCAGTTGGGAGGCGGTGATAGCTTTAATGGCGCCCATGGTATTTCGTTCGATGCAGGGGATCTGCACCAATCCGCCGATGGGGTCGCAAGTCAGTCCCAGATGGTGTTCCATGGCGATCTCTGCGGCCATCATCGCCTGGCGCTGAGATCCGCCCATACATTCTGTCAGGGCTGCCGCGGCCATCGCGGAAGAGACGCCGATCTCGGCCTGACATCCGCCCATCGCAGCGGAAATAGTAGCCCCCTTTTTGAAGATACTCCCTATTTCGGAGGCTGTCAGTATAAACTGGATGACCTTATCTTCTTGTAGCCCGTCACAGAACATGGCATAATATTGCAGAACGGCAGGGATCACGCCCGCGGCCCCGTTGGTAGGGGCAGTAACCACTCTCCCGAAAGAGGCGTTCTCTTCATTGACGGCCAGGGCAAAACAGCTCACCCAATCCAGGATATATTTGAAGTCATTGCCTCCGGCCCGGATGGCCCCTACCCAGGATTCGAAGTCATGGTAGGTCCGGCCCCCGATCAGTTTTTTGTTAAGGGCCGCTGCCCGGCGCTGGACGTTCAGCCCACCCGGGAGCATTCCTTCGGAATGGCAGCCCCGGTAGATACATTCCTTCATGACCCGCCAGATATTCAGGACTCCGGCGCGGGTCGCCGTTTCCGAACGCCAGGCGCTTTCATTTTCCATAACCACTTCGCTGATGCTCATACCTGTCTTCCGGCACCAGTGCAGGAGGTCCGCATTGGTGTCGATGGGGAAGGGTAACTGCACGGTCGTGTTGCCACCAGTCTCCTCCCCTTCCTTCTTTACAAATCCGCCGCCAATAGAATACCAGGTCTCGGCCAGCTGCGCTCCGTTTCGGAGGGTAGCCAGGAAGGTCATGGCATTGGGGTGATAGGGAAGGGTCTCAGTATATAGGAAGGAAATATCTGTAATGGGGTCGAAGTCAATTTCCTGCGAACCTTTTATCCGGAGTCGTTTGCGGGTGAGGATATCCTGTATGGTAGAATCGATCAGGCCGATATCGAAGGTGACGGGGTCTTCCCCTGCCAGGCCCAGTTGTATGGCTACATCCGTGCCGTGTCCTTTGCCGGTTTTGGCCAGGGAGCCGTATAATAAGACCTGTAGGGTGACGAGTTGGGAAAGAGCGGATTGCTGCGCCAGGGAGTCGGTGAATCGCTGGGCCGCTCTCCAAGGTCCGAGGGTATGAGAACTGGAGGGACCGATCCCTATTTTGAACATATCGAATACGGAAATGGATTCGTGTGGCAAGGGAATTGAGTTTTGACAAAGATAGGAAGATTGGGTAGTGTCCCAGTTTGAATATAATTGACTTACGGCGTAATATTTCGTTTATAAAAGGGCACGGATTTACATCTATTTGGTTAATTTTTCTACATTTTAATGTCGGGGTAAAACTTTTATATGTATGTTAGCGTTTATTAGCACAAACCTTATTTCCAAATCGATTGCGTATTTCTTTCTAAATCATGTCTAATCAATCAATTATATCTTCTGGCCCAGCGGGAGCGCAACCTAGCGGCGGTCTACAAGACTTTATTGTTGCGTATAAGCAGTACTTACATGGTCATTTTAAGGATGTGAATGATGGGGAAAATATGCTCCAGATGGGAGCAAAAACCGCCCTGGTCCAAGAGCTTGAACAGTGGCTCACAAATCCAATTGAAGGGATACTTTCCATCCATTCAAATGCCGAAGGAGTCTTATTAAAATCGGTCGAAGGGCTAATGAATATCTTCTTTAAAAAAGGCATTGAAAACAATTTCATTAAGGGTGCGTATAAAATTTCAAGCACTAACAATTCTTTATCATATGGTATTGTATTGCATAAAGACACCTTTAAAAATAGAGAAGAAGTATTGAATTTTTTGAGTCTTTATTATACCTTCGATCTTGCAGAGAAAATTGAAGTATATTTTCAGTTCATTCCAGATGGATTGAAAAGTGCATTTGATAAAGTAGCCTAAATAACTTAGCCTTATCCGTATGGATGAATTTGTTAACCATGCAAATCATAATCATATCTTTTATGAAACGATTTGCCAACAGTTCCCAGATACTTATTTCGATTGGAAGCTAACGTGTCTCTTTTATGTGTCTGTTCATTATCTAAAAGCCCTTGCAACGCTTAGAAAAAAAAAGATCGGTTCACATCATGTTGAGATAAACAGAAATATTAAGCGTGGGTCTCACAATCCAACAATGCCTCTTTCAGATACCGCCTACAATAATTACATGATTTTATTCCACTATTCTCAAACCGCAAGATATGATGGTATGGGGAATGTAGATACATTTAATAAGCTAAGAGAGGCCGACCATAGACATGCAATTAAATGTTTCCGGGATTTCAGAAAATATATTATTACACAAGGAGTAAAGCTGGAAGAAGCTAAGTAATTGCGTTTGTCCCCATCTGGCCTTAGCGGCTTTTTTAGCTATTTAGGCCTTTTTTTGCAGAAAGACTTTCAGCCCTGGCCTTTCCGGTCAAACATCTAAAATCAATATTATTCAAACTGAAACACTACTGGAGATTGGGAGAGTTGGATAAAATCACTAAATTGCATTCCTTCTATTTCACCAACCTGCATTTCCTTTCTATTCCACCGGCTTTTTTTACGGGTGTTACTTCTCGTACACATTTTTAGTATCCTTTCAAAAAGGAATAAGCCTTTTTGTGTCCAAAAATAATCCCGGTAAAAAACCCGGGATCAAGGAGGACATTAATAATGAAAGTAGCGAAAATTTGCCCTACCTGCAAACGAACGATGAGGGAAGTATTCTGTAGGACCATCCGCGTTAGAGGTGCTGTCAGGTATCCTAAGAATCTCAAATGCTTCCATTTCTGGATTTGCGGGCATTGTAGGGCAAAGATCTAGAGAAGTAATGGGCTTTTCTAAGCCCTGGCTTTTAATTGGACATGAAAATGTCTTCACATTGGCCTCTTAAAGAGGCTTGCATCCCCGGTACTATACCGGGGATTTTTCTAAGCCAGCAGGTTACTCTGCTGGCTTTTTATTTGTATGCAGCCTTTAAAGGCCCCTCTTTTTAAAAACCGGGAGGTTATTTTTGCCATCGTTACGATGCTGTTGATTCTTTCTCCAAAATGTCTTCTTCTCTCAATCCGGTTTCTTTTCGAATTACTTCCAGGGCTGCAGCTTTCGTGAGATTGTCGTCATTCTCCCTGATATACCGGTTGATCGATCCTTCACTGCAACTGAGCGCAAGAGCGAGCTTTGATTTTATACCCGGCGAATGTTTGAGTATAGCCTGTATAGCAATGTTTGTCAGTTTCATCGTTGAATTGTATTTTTATCCATATTTGGACCCAGAAATGGACACAAATTTGAATTCAAATCCGGATTCACTGAAGAATTTTCTTATGGATCCAAATATACAACTTTTATACAACAAAAAGACTTTTTTTGGACAACCATCCTAAAGATAATATTGGGGTTTTAAAGAAATTAGTTCATATTAAAAGACATGAGCAATTTAAAAAAGAAGTCGATCTCTTAGTACAACATGGATATGTGGTAAGTTATACAGTAGATATTCCTAAGAAGATGCTAGAGATAGAAGAAAGGTCCAGGGCGAAGAAGAAAAGTGAGGAGAAGACGGAAAGCGAGAAAGAGAAGGGAAGGGAAAAGAAGAAGGGAGACAAGGGCAATATCAGTAATTATTATCTTGGGCACAAATCAATCGGGGCTGATTTTCTTGCAAACTTCCGGAAAGCTTACAGGAAAGAGCTAAAGGAAGCAAAGGCCGCAGAGAAACTCCAAAATGAGCAGATATCTGTAGTCGAGGAGGCAAAACAACAATATAGCATTGAATATCAGGAAGCATTAAAGCGAATGGAAGAAAAACTTTCGATCATGCAAGGAACCCTGGATTCCATCAATAAGCTTCATGATGCGGACGGAAAACTTATGCTGCAAACTCTTGAAAGGCTGGAAAAGCTGGAAAAACTAGTCTACCAGCATATTATAGCCGGGAAAGAGTCTGACAATGAAAAAAAGCCCCCCCCTCCTGAAGAACTACCAGGTAAGGATGAAAATCCATAAGACAACCACTTCTAAGAGAAACAATCCTCCTTAAAAGAACTCCCCAAAGACCACGAGGCTGAAGCGCAAACAAGGGAGACCACAGGGCTCCCGGGTGAAGCTCCATCATTAGATTTGCGCTGAAGGGTTACATTTTGATAGAGCTCTTTCTAAAAAAAAGCCCCTGTGGTTCCAGGGGCTGTTAGCAGGTAGTTCATGGTTACTGCACATCAAGCAGATGTATATCAAAAATCAGGATAGAATAAGCTGGAATTACAATATTACCGGTAGTTGCGTCCTTCTGTGCCTGCCCTCCGTAACCGAGCGAAGGGGGAATATAAAGCCAAATACTTCCTCCCTTTTTAATAAGCGGCACTCCTTGTTGCCATCCATCGATCAGGTTTGCCAGTTCAGTAGCAAAGCTGTTCTGCTGATCGAATACCTTTCCATTTGTCAATTGCCCCGTATAAGCCATTGTGGTCTGGGAGCATTCACCTGGTGTAGCCCCCGTCCCGGCATTGTCAATCTTGTAATAAAACCCTCGTGGGTGTAATGTGGCGACTATACCTGCTGAATCTAAATAATGCTTAACAACCTGTTGCTCAGTCGTTGGAGCGATTATTCCATCATCGCTATACGAGCAGCTTTTCTTCGAACAGGAACTAAAACAACAGGAAGCTATTACTAAAAACCACAATAAATACTTCATGCACTTTTTTTACGCAAATATAGTCCCTGCAATTATAGACAACCCCTTTCTACGAATTGCTGCAAGAGAAATTAAAAAAAATATATTTTTTTTAATTTAATCCCTCTTTGAGGGGCTCTTCGGATGTGGAAGGCTCGTCTGATGCCCGGTTCAATAATTCGCGGTAACGCTGTTCGTATTGATCCCATTTGTGCTGCTGGTAGAAGATGGCCGTGAAGACGATGATGAGCAACAGGGCGAAGAGCAGGACCAGGGGGTTGAAGTCCGGGCTATTGGCTTCCAGGGCAGCCCTTTTATCCCAGCCGGATTTCAGGCTGATGGCAATGGGCACGGCGAATAAGAGCCCGATAGGGATCCCTACCAGGAATTGGCGGAAGACACGTTTGCGGCGGAGGCGGTTTTGTTCCCAATACCGGACAAAATCCTTTTCCTGCTGTGTAAGCATTGATAAAAGTTGTCATACAAAGGTAGCCAGGAGGCAGGATAATTTGTCACTTTCAATGTATTACGGGGAAGTTTTTTTATCTTACGAACTCAAAATCCATACGGCTTGAAGTTACCTCAGCTATTATCCCAGTTCTTATACCAGACCAAGAAACTGGACTTACCCGGAATCGGCAGCTTTGTGCTGGACCCTGCTGTCGTCCTCCCGGAGGAGTCGGATAAGAGCGGGCAGACCGTTGCTGCAGGGATCACTTTTAAAAACAGCCTGGTCACCACTCCCGATGATGCACTTATTGTCTTTATTAAGGAGCATACCGGTAAAATGAAGCCCCTGGCGGCAGCTGACCTGGATTTCTACCTGACGACCGGCAAGCAATTACTCAATATCGGCAAGCCTTTCTACCTGGAAGGGATCGGCACCCTGATGCAGAACAAGGAAGGCCGGCTGAATTTCACCCCCGGTGAATATAGCACTGCCCGGCTGCTGGATCCGACTGCCGAGAAAAAAGAAAGGGCGGAAAAGAAAAAGACTCCTACCACCTATGATGAGCCACCCCGGGAATATGAGCCCAGGTCCAATACGGTCCGACAGACCCTACTGCTGATCGGCCTTATCGGCGGGTTGGTCGCTATCGGATGGGGGGGATATTACCTGTATAAACGTAATACTTTTGTGGAACCCACTACGGAGACCAAACCCGTGAAGGAAAATAAGCCTGCTGTCGTAACAGATTCCGGCCATTCGCCGGCAGATAGCACGAAAGGCCCTCAGACCGTCACGACCAAACCATCGGATAACCCGGCAAAACCGGTGGCTACAGCGCCTTCGACGGCTGCTCCCGTGGAAGTTCCCCCTGGAGCCAGCCTCTATAAATTCGTCATCCTGCAAACGACGAAGAAAGGCAGGGCGCTGCGGAGGTACAATCAATTACTTGGTTATCAACTTAATATAAAAATGGACCAGAAGGATTCATCCTATTTTAAGCTCTACTTTCCGATTGCCGCAACGATCAGGGACACCACCCATATCAAGGATTCCTTAGTGGATATCTATGCTGCCCATGTCACTATTGAACACTGATTATACCATTTGAACACCGATTACTCATATGCGACCCGACGCAGCCTTACAACCCAATGCCGATTTACGCCCCAATGCCGCTTATTGGATAGAGAAATTGAATCTGACCCAACATGTTGAAGGAGGAGCCTTCCGGGAAGTGTATCGTTCGACCTTGTCCATTCCCCACAAATCCCTGCCGATCCTTTTCCAGGGCGACCGCAACGCTGCTACCAGTATCTATTTTCTGTTGGAAAAAGGCGATTTTTCCGCTTTTCACCGGATTGCCTCGGACGAATGCTGGCATTTTTATTTTGGGGATACCCTGTTGATCTATGAGATCGGCCATACCGGCAGCCTCACGATCCACCGTTTGGGTAGTAATATAGAGAAGGGCGAAAGCTTTCAAACGATGATCCGGGCCGGAAGCTGGTTTGCCTCCGTACCAGCGGAAGGAAGCGAGTATGCCCTGGTGGGCTGTACGGTGGCTCCGGGATTCGACTTTGCCGATTTTGAGCTGGCCGAACGGGAAACCCTGGCCAAACAATACCCCGGGCATGGGGATCTGATCAGGGCGCTGACACGGTGAGAGGTAGGTTGCCCGGCGCCTTTTCGGGTTAACCAAGGTAAATTTCCTTGATTTTTGCCTATTTTTAGAGTCCTTAATATACCAATAGTAAGACGCATGTTTTTTAATTCTGCCGCTTTCGCTGTATTTCTGCCCATAGTTTTTTTTATTTACTGGTTTGTAACCAATAAAAATTTAAACCTTCAAAACATTCTTTTGCTGATCTCCAGTTACTTTTTTTATTCTTGCTGGGATTGGCGGTTTTTATTTCTTCTTATATTTTCCACTTTATTGGATTTTTTTACCGGTATAAAAATATCGGAAACTGAAAATAAGCGTAAAAGATTGTTTTGGTTTTGGTTGAGCATATCCATCAATCTTGGCTTTCTCGGAATATTTAAATATTATAATTTTTTTGCGACTTCTTTTGCCAATGCCGTAGGACATTTAGGTTTCCAGGTAAATCCATGGACATTAAAGGTGATTTTGCCGGTAGGCATATCATTTTATACTTTTCACGGGTTGTCGTATGTCATCGACATCTACAAGAAAAGGATCCAAGCGGAAAGGAACTTTATAGAATATTCTGTTTTTGTCAGTTTCTTTCCCTTGCTGGTAGCTGGTCCTATTGAAAGAGCGACCCATCTTTTGCCCCAGATAAAGAGGCAACGGGTATTTCAATATGACAAGGCAATCGATGGTTTAAAACAAATTCTATGGGGTCTGTTTAAGAAAGTCGTCATAGCTGATAACTGCGCCGGGTATGTAAATACTATTTTTAATCATGCGGAGGTTTATCCCGGCAGTACGCATGTGCTGGCGGCCGTATTTTTTGCATTTCAGATCTATTGTGATTTTTCCGGCTATTCTGATATCGCGTTGGGTGTCGCGAGATTATTCGGGATCGAATTATTAAGAAATTTTGCTTTTCCGTATTTCTCGAGGGATATAGCCGAATTTTGGAGGCGATGGCATATTTCTCTTTCAACATGGTTCAGGGATTACCTCTATGTACCGTTGGGAGGAAGTAAGGTGGGCACATGGAAAAAAATCAGGAATACCTTTATAATTTTTCTGGTCAGCGGGTTCTGGCATGGCGCAAACTGGACTTTTATATTCTGGGGATTTTTGAACGCCCTTTATATAATGCCTTCGATCATTTTTAAGACGAACAGAAAAAATTTGGATATGGTGGCTCAGGGAAGAATGCTCCCCTCTATGAAAGAATTATTTTACATGGTCATTACATTCAGTTTGACAGTCTTTGCCTGGATATTCTTCCGGTCTGACAGCCTGGAAAAAGCAATCCGGTTTATTAAGGAAATATTTTCACGTTCGCTTTTTAAAAATCCGACGGACCGGCCCTCTGCATTCATTTTTTTGCTGGTGGCGCTATTTTTAATTGTTGAATGGATGGGACGGGAGGAGCAGTATGCAATAGCAGAGATGGGGGTCAGATGGCCTAAAGCGCTTAGATGGCTTTCGTACTACGCAATGATTTTTTATATCTTTTATTTTTCCGGAGCACAGCAACAGTTTATTTATTTCCAATTTTAAATCAATGAGGCTATTTATAAAAAGGGGCGTTTTATTTATTTTACCTGTAATTCTGATCTTTTTTCTTTTGGAGTTCTTTTTGAGAAAGATGGGGACGAGCTACCAAATCAAAAATGAGCAATTGGTTGAATGTAATAAAGACGTAGAGCTGCTGATTTTAGGGAACTCTCATGCGGCGTATGGGTTAGATCCCGAACAGTTTGCTTTAAATGCATTTAATCTGGCTCAGGTAACCCAGTCCCTGTATTTTGATAAAAGAATAACGTTGAAGCATCTCAATGAGATGAAAAAGTTGAAATATGTTCTGATCAGCGTAGATTTTCACTCCCTTTATTTCTCAGACGAAGGTTATAGGAATCTTTGGACTTATTATGGATATGGGGTGGATTATAAAAAAGAGGCCCCCATTTTATCTAAATGGTCACACGCAATCGGTTATAATCCAAAAATTTCAATAGAATTTATTAAGAGGGGCCTGGATAAGAAATACAATAGGATCAAGGCTATAGACGTAGAGTCCGGTGTGGATCTAAGCCGGCCGATCGTCAAAGGTTTTTTTGCTTATAAGGATAGCACTGATTTGCAAAAGGACCATTTGCAGAAAAGAGCTTCTGAATTTAACAGCATGGTTCTTCCATCGAAAGAAAGGAACGAAATAATCAAAGATCTGGAGGATTTTATCGATGAACTTAAAAAAAGAAATATCATCCCCATCCTTGTTACGCTTCCCTGTTATGGTCCGTACAGAGATCTGCTGGATAAAAAGGTGCAGGAGCAGAACAAGGCGGATATTTTAAACTTATGCGAGAAATATCAAATTCAGTATTGGGATTATTTTACGATGCCGTTAAAGGAGGATCTTTTTTTTAATTGTGACCATTTGAATGAGAAGGGATCTGCCTATTTTTCTGCTATTATAAACACGAGATTAGAGTCGATGAAGTACCAATGAACCCGGCGCTTCCCGGCTGATAAATGACTCCTTCTTTCATCACCCATTTTACTTTACGGACCAGCGAAATATTAACCGACGGATCGCCTTCCACGACCAGGAGATCGGCCAGCAGTCCCGCTTTTACCCGGCCCACTTTATCCCCGATCTTAAATACATCGGCATTGACGGAGGTTGCGGACCGGAGGACATCCAGGTGTCGGCTCCCCTGAAGTTCGGCCACAAGAATTAGAGTTACCAATTGAATGAATTGTTAACTTTAAACTTGAATTATGAAACGCAAGCAATTTACAGAGAGTCAAATCGTATCAGCCCTGAAACAGCAAGAAGGGGGCAT
>DASWFI010000139.1:0-19038 GCA_036394315.1 Patescibacteria group bacterium | reverse complement strand
GGGTGCGGGTCCTTGATTTTCTCACCGGGAAACAACTGGCAGTTGACGCCCCCTCCATTGCCGGAGGGAGCAGCCAGGATCCATATCTCCGATTGAGAAGTGTGCTTTATTTCAGCGATCTTTCCTGTCACTTCGATTACTTTTCCCAGGTATTTCCTGTTGGCGCCCTGTTCATCTCCCTGGTATAATCTGACCAGGGAATCGGCGTCGATGGTGAGGGCCACGGTTTCTTCAGCGGCGCTTTGGTGAGGTTTCTGATAAAGATGATATCCCCAGTAAGCAACGACCAGCAGGCACAAGGGTATCCCTACCCAAAAAAAGGTTCTTTTTTTCAGCATGACTTTTAAGCGTTAAATGATTATTACCAGATCCTGCGCGTGATGCCTATATTCAGGCCTGCGCTCATTATAGGCAGACTACCGCTACCCATTCCCGAAAGCGGTATTCTAACGTATGGCTCCAACCGGAGGTTACCGATCTTACCCAGTTTCTGATCGAACCCGATACTCAGGTTGAGTACGGAAAACCAGTAATGGGAAGGTTTTGTGGTATCCCACGGATAAGGCCAGGTATTTCCGTTATACGAATAGGTAGAAACGTAATGCTCACTGGTCATCAGGTAAGTGGACAGGCCGGCGGTGGCAAACCATTTCGTCTTCTCTCCCGAGCTAAGATTATACCTTACATTAATCGGTATTTCCCACATATTACAGGAACCATCCACGTTCAGCAGGTACCAATTGGGATTAGAGGGAGCCTTCCCCTTGAAGTATTCGCCATCCGTATAATACTTTTTGTGGTCGAGATAGGCGCCTGTCTCTATCGCCCATTTCCGGTTGAACTGGTATCCCAGCAGGATCCCGAATGTAGTGCCCATTCCTTTTACGGACTGAAATTTCACCATGCTCAGGTCCGGCGCCACGATAAGGCCTGCATAGAGGAATTTGTTTTTGGCATTCCTGTTATTTTTGACCTTTTTGACTCCACTGCTGTCTTTGGCGGCGACGGCACTATTGTTTGCTTTTACCGTTACGTCCAGGGCGACACCCCCGGTGGTGGGGACCCGCTTATAATTCAGTGCGCTCAAGACCGGATCACGTTCTGCTGCCGGGGGCTGGGATATCCCTCTATTATTCTTTATTCCTGTCGACCGATCGTTTCCTCTCAATGTCGACCGATCGTTTCCTTTCCCTATCACGGGATCATCTTCTCCCTCTGTTACCGGATCATCTTTTCTCTCTGTTACCGGATCGATCTTCCCAGGTTGGCCGGGGTGCTTACCGGAAAGGCGTGTATCGGAAAGGCGTGTATCCTTATGTACGTTGCCTGCAGCAATGTGGTTTTGTCCGCTTGCCGTCACAGGAGCGATTCCTGCCGGAATACTCGAAACGATGCCCGTCTGTGCCCCCGTGATAACCTTTTGTTGAGCCTGTGTGGTCGGGGCAGCCCCTTCCTGGGCCGAAGCCGGGACGCCGGGGGTTACCCCTGCCTGAGCAGGAGCTTGGGTATTGGATTGGGTCCCTGCCGGATTGGAATGGGTCCCTGCCAGAGCCGGAGCTTGCTCAGCGGAATGAGTCCCTGCCGGAGCAGAGGCCTGCGTTTCGGGATTGGTCCCTGCCTGAGAGGGAGCCTGTTGAGACGCCCCCAGCCGGGCGGCGCTTGTTGCCTGGGAATTGTTGTGACTGGCTGCATGCCAGGCATAATATCCCACTCCTCCCAGCGGCAATAGGAGGAAGAGCCAGAAAAATCTCCGCCGTCTCCTCCTGTCTCCCCCTTCCGTATTAGCAGGAGGGATGATCAGGGAACGGTCTTTATCCAGGTCGGCAGCCACCTTATCCCAATTGGCGCTATCCGTTCTGAGCGGGTATTTGTCAGAGGCCCGCTTAAAGAGATCGTCTATATCATTGCCATTTACGTTTGACATAAAATTGTTTCACTGTTTTCTGCGGCCAAAGCCTTTTGCAAATGAGCGCGGGCCTTGGAAAGGTTTGACTTAGAAGTGCCTGTCGTGATACCCAGCATCTTTGCGATCTCAGGATGGGAATATCCCTCGATCACATGCAGGTTGAATACCATACGATAGGCTGGGGGCAGGTTTTTTACCAAACACATTAATTCTTTATAAAGCAATGAATTATCCGATGATTGTCCGTCGTCCTTATGTTCCCAGATATGTTCGGGTATCGCATAGGTCTGTTGATTATTCATTTCCCGCCGCATATAGTCGATGGAGGCGTTGATGACCACCCTGCGGATCCAGCCGATCAGCAGCATTTCCACCTTGTCCTTGTCCCGGACCTCGAAACGGCTGAAATTCCGGAACATCTTCAAAAAACCGTCATGCGTCACTTCCACAGCCTGCTCATAGGTATTGACATACCGGAAAGCAATTTTCAGGCAAAGGCCATAATATTGGTCGTACAATAGCTGCTGGCATTGCCGGTCCTGCTGTGCGCACCCTGTGATTATATGAAGCAATTTTTCCAAATCTCCCTGCTTTCCTAAATAAGAATGAATATGTTATAGTGTAAACGCCGTGTTCTTTCAAGGGGTTGCCTGAGGGTTTTTAAGAATCCTGTTTTAGATCCCTGCCAGGATCTTTACCGTAACCAGCAATTGCCCGGTATGGCGCTGGGTATGCTCAGCCGCATGGACCAATAGCCCCAATACGGTAGAAGGGAGCTGCGCCCGTCCTACTCCCCGGGCTTCTGTCAGGGTCTGCTCCGGAATCTGTTTTAATTGTGCTAATGACTTGTCTACCTCTCTGTTAAATCGATCTACCAATTCCCGGACCAGGGATCCATCTCTTACCGTGGCCTCTTCAGGGTCGGGCTTCCCTTCGGCAGCCAACGCGGCTAATTGCTCCCCATTTAAGGCCTGCCCCGCCGCATAGGTGAACAGCCTGTCCAGCACTCCCGCCAGGTGCTGCAGATGAAAGCCGGGAGAGGCCACCCCGGCAGGACGAGCCCAGAGATGCTCCTCCGGAAACTCCCGCATCAGCGCCGTCACTTCTTCCCGTGCCTGCATCAAGGCATGGGCGACCGGTTGCAGCAAGCCGGGGATACCGGCGACAGGTCCCCGCAGCCAAACTTCCCGAATAGCTTTTGTACTCATAAAAAAATACTTGAAACCACCTGCCAAATTACCATTTTTTTAGCCAATGATCCTGTATATGGGTTTATCGGCTAAATTTGAGCCACAAATCGCTGAACCATATGCTTTCCGACAAAAGAAAGACCGCATTTATTTCGGGGAGCGCCTATGAATAGGGAAACTTTGGGGATGGCGGGAAAATGTTCAAAGCCCCTCCACTAACAGATCTCCAGGTCCGCCAGGACATCCTTCCGGAGCGGCTCGCTGGCGACGATCGTCACCGTAGACGGTAAGGCATTCCGGTATTGCTCACCGATGGAAATGTTCATATTCGGCAAATACACGAATTTATTGTCAAAGGAGTGGATACGATCGATGGAAACGATATACCCTCTGTGTACCCTGCAGAACAGATGGGAGGGCAGGATCTTTTCCCATTGCTTAAGCGTTATCAGCACCATGGCTGACCGGTCCGTTAATACCAGCCGGGTATAATTTTTACGGGCTTCAATATAGAGAATATGGTGAAAATCCACTTTCACATTCCTGCCATCCTGGCGAATAAAGAAAAATGATTGCACGTGCTATTGTTTTATTGCAAGAAAATAGAATCAGTCAAACTACGACGAGTGGTTGTCTGAAGAGAGAGGGTCTACAATAAATAAGAAATAAGGCTAGTCACGCGGATCAGCGGCCAGTGACTCCATGAGGAGCACATAATTAATACGCTTATCTGAGAAGTATTTTGATGGATAGTCAGGCCTCAAGGATGTCCATTTAACTACCAAAATAAATAATATTACTTAGTTAAAAAAAAATATCCTCCTAAATTCCGGATTTCTTCCTGGACAAAACCTTCATATAACTCGTAGGTGGCGATCATAGTTACCAGGTAATCATGGGAGGTGGCGGTCTCCGGATCGAGGCCATGTACCCTGCCCTGCAGGAGGGGCACGGTATTGTTGGCTGCTCTTACAAAGTATTCGTTATCCTTGTCCGAAGCCCCTTCCCGCATATAACGGCAGAACTCTTCGTTATTTTCATAGAACCGTTCCATTTTCCGTAACTCCCACTTCCAGAAGCGCCCCTGTTCCAGGGCATCGTTCACCGGCATGAACAACAGGGCATGATAACGATGGGTGTAATACTCGATACGGGCGGTGAAAAGAGGTTTCACCTTTTTAAAGAAGTAGATCTCCTCTTCAGGAGTCCGGAAATCATGCTTTTTTACCAGTTGCTTTATCTTAGCCCAATAATCCAGGCTGCACTTGAAACAAGCTTCTATCTTTTCCATATCAGGCTTTTCCGAATCCTGGTATAAGGACGTTGCCGTCAATAATTGCTGATGGTATTCCTGGTAGTCAGGTGACATAGTATCTAAAGGAGGTTTAAAACTGATAGCAAAGCGGACCGATGCCCGCTTGCGGAAGGCACCGAAGCAGACCACAGATCGCCGGCCAGGGCCCATCACAACAAAAACAGCAAGGGCTTTGTAGAAACAAACCCCTGTTGGGACCAACGCGGTCACATGAGAAAACACTACACTTTATATAACTAAAAACAACGATTTTCTTTGAAATAGCATCAGGAGGCAGCCAGGTCGGGGACGTACTGGTTAAATGATTACGGATGTTAAATTAGAAAATTCCTGTTCAGCCTTCAGAAAAAATACATAAAACCCCTTAAAGCCTACACGAATCGTCTTTTTATGTCTATGAGTACCGGGCTGACAATGCTACTGCAGGAAACCCGCTAGGGCCAGGGAGGGAGCCCTACCTCAAAAATTAAGGGTTGGAACGGGCTGAAAATCAATGCAAAAAATAAAAATAGGGAAAATGCTATTTATATGTAAATTCGTCCATAATTTGCAAAAAAAAGCCCCATGTAGAAACAGAGGGCGCTAACGATTGCTTGCCATATGAAAAAAGGTAGTAATATCTTTTTGGCTGATTAACTCAGCTTTCCTTAAGCCGATATAGTCGGCTGGTCCGAAGGACCGACATAAGTTCACGAATGAGCCTCTAACGAATGCCTGCTAAACGATTGCTGCCATATTTTTAACTCATTCTCTATAGCAAATGTAGGCTACGCAGGCTTACTCTTCTAATCAACTTATGGAAGAATTAATTATGTCAAAATGATATTTTCAGTATTACAATCCCCTGCCGGGTTGAGTTTAAGGATAATTACATCATTATGGCCAACAGGTTTTCAGATACCTTATTCCAGTTAATACATTCTCTCGAAAAGTCCGAAAAAAGGCATTTCAAGCTTTATATAAAACGCAGCTCCACTAAAGAAGATCTAAAGATCGTCCAGTTATTCGATGCCCTGGACAAAATCAGCGACTACGACGAGAAGGTCCTGCTCAAGAAGCTGCCCGGCATTGAAAAACCCCAGCTGTCCAATCTAAAAACGCATCTCTACAAGCAGATCCTGGCCAGCCTCCGGTTATTAAAGAGTGCGGATAGCATTGATCTTCAATTGAATGAATCATTTGACTATGCCCATATCCTTTACAAAAAAGGATTGTTCCAGCAAAGTCTGAAGCTTATCGACCGCGCCAAAGAAACGGCGAGGGCCAACCAAAAGTTCAATTTCCTCGCCCAGGCCCTGGCCCTGGAGAAAAGGATCGAGACCCTGCATATTACCCATAGTATGCAAATGAGGGCAGAACAATTGTCCGCCGAATCCCTGGAAGTGACCGCCCGGATCGATATGATCGCCAGGCTTTCCAACCTGGCCCTGCTGGTATATAGCTGGTATATCAAGAACGGGCATGCCCGTAATGAGAAGGACGAGGCGCGCATCAAAGAATTCATGGAAGAGCAATTGCCCCCGGCCGTCTGGGAACAAAAAGGTTTTTATGAAAGGCTCTACCTCTACCAGATCTATAACTGGTATGCTTTTATCCGGCAGGACTTCCTGATGTATTACCGCTACTCTCAGAAATGGCTGGACCTTTTTGCAGAGGACCCCCTGATGGTGAGGGTAGAGACCGGGCACTATATCAAGGCCTTGCACAATCTGCTCAACGCGCATTTTGACTTGCGGAACCACCAGAAATTCGAGAGTACCCTGCAACAGTTCGAGATCTTTGCCCTGACGGACAGGGTCCGGGAAAATGACAACTTCCGCATCCAGTCCTTCGTATATATCACGACCGCCAAGATCAACCAGGTATTCATGAAAGGCACGTTCAAAGAGGGGCTGCTCATGGTGCCGGATATCGAGCAAAAATTGGAGGAATACGATCTTTTCATCGACAGACACCGTATCCTGGTGTTGAACTATAAAATAGCTTCCCTGTATTTTGGCAGTGGCGACTATGGCACTTGCATAGATTACCTGCAACGGATCATCAATGACCAGGTGGATATGCGGAACGATCTGCAGTGTTATGCCCGTGTCCTGCACCTGATGGCCCACTTTGAATTGAAGAACTTCGAACTGATGGAGTCCCTGACCAAATCAGTGTACCGCTTCATGGCCAAAAAAGAAACCCTCACCCGGGTGGAGGAGGAAATGTTCAAATTCTTACGTACTTCCTTCCAGACTTCCCGTCATAGCCTCAAAGCGGAATTCGAAAAATTCCTGGAAAAGATCAAACACTTCGAGAAGAACCGGTTTGAAACCCGCGCTTTCGCCTACCTCGACCTGGTATCCTGGGTAGAAAGTAAGGTCTACCAAAAGCCCATGAGCGAGATCATCCACGAAAAATACAAGCTGGGTCGGAAAAGGGTGTATCCGGGGACAATGACCAGCGCTGCCGAATAAAAAATTCGGGGCCCCTTCAGCCCAGGTTTAAAAATTAAATACATTTTTTGTAAGCTACTCCTTATATTGCTCTATAGCGGAGATCTATAAAGCATTTTTCTCATGGAGCAACCTGACAACGATCTTATACTTCAATTTAACCATGGCGATACCGAGGCATTTACGGCTATCTATAATAACTATTACCTCACCCTCTATTATTTTGTCAAAAAGTTCATACCCGAACGGGAAGACGTGGAAGATATAACGGCCGATATCTTTATCAAGCTATGGAGGATGCATGCCAATTTCGATAATATAAAAAACATCGAAGCATTTCTGTATATCACCGGCAGGAATGCCTGCCTTGACTTTCTTCGGTATCTGCAAAGGCATGACGAGAAACAAAAAGAACTACTGCATATCCTGTTGAAGGACTCAGTTGAAGGAGTTCAGGAAGATCTAAAAGCAGAGATATTAAAGTCAATCTATAAAGAAATAGAAAAGTTGCCCAGAAGCTGCCGGAATGTTTTTAAAATGGCTTATCTCGAAGAGATGTCCAATAGTGAGATCGCCGAGCATCTGCAGATCAACAATCAGTCCGTACGAAATCATAAGCAGCGAGCCATCAAACTATTACGTATAGCCCTTTTGAACGGGAAACATACTGTTTAGTGCCATCATCAGCATCTATTTTTATCTCCTTCGCATATCTGGATGATATTCTCTTATTATCTGTTCATTAAGTAATTTTTAATTTTTTATACTTTTTTTGAGTACAAACTGAGTTTTTACCGTCTTTATTATATAAAGGTCTACCAGTCACAAACAGTTGTTTCAGGATCAGGTTAAAATTTAATAATGGCAGTAGCTATCAGCAGGATTAGAGATTTGATTATTAAGCACATTCACTATCTCCACCCTCTTGCTTCGGGTAATATCTCATCTGGCAATAGTTTCTTTTCTGCTATTTTATATAACACGCTGACTACACCGCGCGCTGGACAGTTTCAGGTGATCTTACGGGACAGATCGAAAGTCTGGTTCAATAGCGAAAACAGCCTGCGATACTCCACTGCCTGGCAAAGAGAATACTTTCATTTTACGAATGAAGATATCGAAAAAGTATTCCTGCAGTTGGAGCGTTGGTATGATGTCGAAGTTGTTTAAGCAACTAGGGAAAAAGGATCTGCATTTCCAGATCGATGGTAAGAAGTTGATCGTTTCAAAATAATAGCCTTAGCCATTAAACATTTCTGAAAGTCGTGGAGACAAGCCAAAGATGCAATCCATCTTTAGTCTCTCCTATATTTTAAACTTTAAAATTCACGAACATGTACAGCTACAAACAACCATACCTGACTCGGCCAGGTTAAATAACCTTCTCTTCTACTAGGAAGCCTATAAAAGAAAAAACCGGAAGTGCTACCAACACTCCCGGCAGATACTCAGGTATTCCCAAACAGATCGGCTAAGATTCTTTTTGTTTACACCCAAACATCGTAAGGTATGAATTTTACTTTTCAGGTATACAATCCTGCAGGGATGAGTATATCAATCCTAGCCAAACAAATGATAATGAGACCTGTACTTATGGTCTCCTCATTGTCGAAACAAGTTTTGCGGGCTATGCGGCTATCTGTATTTTTACTAATAGCCTCCGCGATCCAGGTGGACGCCGCCGCCTATTTCCAAACTTTCAGCTTCACAGGAAAAAACGTTCCGCTAAAAACCGTTTTTGCGCCCATCAAGAAACAGACCGGTTACGGGTTTTTTTTTAAGAATGGCGAGGCTATGCTGCAATCTTACTACGCCGTCACCCTCGACGTGAAAAATGACTCGTTAGAATTATTCCTAAAGGTTTGTCTGAACAATCAGCCTTTCGAATGTCGTGCTAAAGGGAAAGCCATTTTTATTAAGAAAAAAGAGGGGGTTGTAATCATCGTTCCTTTATTTGCGACGGATGTCTCCAAGATCAAAAGGAGGGTGAAAAATTCGCATAAGAAGCTGTTAATCAAAGCAAATGTGAAGATAAAAAGGGGTAGGCATAGGACGCAAAGAAAAACAAAAAAGACGCATCTTGATCTAAACTTATACGTCACTTTACTCAAATGTCTAAGTGTTACCATTGCCCTAATACTCAACCATCTGTATATATACCAAAAATATACAAAAAGAAGGGCTCGTAAAAGAGTGGGTGCCGAGGGAGAAAAAGACATGTAAAATGAATTCTGTCCCATAGTACTTTTCATCGAGTTAAAACAGGCGGCGTTGGTTGCATTTTAAGGGCGCGCGCCCCTTTTTATTCCGAAAAATATCATAGATCTGCCTTTGGGCTGTTATGGATCTGCAGGACCAAAGGTTTTTGGACCGGAAGAGGCCTTATCCTAAAAGCGCTAGTGCCGTCCCAGGGTTAAAAAATTAATCTTATTTTTGCCGTTAGCTTCTTATATTAGCAACAACAATTCGTATTAGACCCTCTCCTATCAGGACACCTATTCAACCTGTCGGCTGAGTCCGGCGCTATCGGTCCGGGACCAACCATCCAATACAGCCCTTTATTTACCTATTTCTTGCGATTGCCATACTGAGATCCGCAAAGCATTTATTCTGATGGAGCAACCTGACAACGATCTTATACTTCAATTTAACCATGGTGATACCGAGGCATTTGCGGCTATCTATAATAAGTATCACCTCACCCTGTATTACTTTGTCAAAAGGTTTATCCCCGAGCGGGAAGACGCGGAAGATATAACGGCCGATATCTTTGTCAAACTATGGAAGCTACACGCCAATTTCGACAGCATAAAAAACATCGAAGCCTTCCTATATATCACCGGCCGCAATGCCTGTCTCAATTTCCTGCGGCACCTGCAAAAGCAACATGAAAAACAGAAGGAATTACTGCACGTACTGTTGCAGGAACCGGCGGAAGGGATTTTACAAGAGGACCTAAAGGCCGAAGTATTAAAATCCATTCATAAAGAAATAGAGGGCTTGCCCCGGAGCTGCCGGAGGGTCTTTAAGATGGCCTACCTGGAAGGACTATCCAATGGCCAGATCGCCGAAATCCTGCAGATCAACAATCAGTCCGTGCGCAATCATAAACAACGAGCCATCAAGCTATTACGTATAGCTCTCCTCAATAAGAACGTCCTGGCAAGCGCCTTCATCGGCCTCTATTTTCACCTCCTTCGCACTCTTGGATAACATTTTCTTGTTATCTGTTTATTAAGAAATTTTTAAATTATTGTCATTTTTTTGAGTACAAAATGACATTTCAGTGTCATTATTCTGTAAGGGTCAACCAATAACCAACTGTTGCTTTAATGAGTAGCAGGCTAAAATTCCATAATGCCAGTAGCTATCCACAGGATAAGAGATCTGATTATCAAGCATCTGAAAGAGGAAATAACGGAAGACGAATACCAGGAGTTACAGTCGTGGGTTCATCAGTCGGAAGAAAATTCCGTTTTATATAGCGAGTTGACAAATCCTGATTCTTTAGAGGAAGCGATAAAGGAATCTTATGATTTAGGAATAAGTATCCGGATGAAGATCGACGCCCGGTTGGCAGCTGCAAATCACCCGACTGTCAAAACCGAAGAAGCAAAATTAGTTTACCTCCTGCCGCCCGCGCGCCGCAAAAAAACCTGGATCTATGCAGCCGCTGCCTGCCTCCTGGTATTATTTACCGGCAGTTATTTCTGGCTTACCCGTCTCTCCCACCCTGCTTTGGCTGAGCATACGGCTTCCCCATCGAAGAATGACGTAGCTCCCGGAAGCAATAAAGCTGTACTGACCCTTGGCAATGGCTCTACGATCGTATTGGAGAATACCTCCAACGGCAATCTCGCTGTACAAGGCGCTTCCCGCGTTTCAAAAGATAAGAATCTACTGGCTTATACGGCGGCGACAAGCGATGCCTCCGGCTCTGGAAAAACACCCGCTTCCGCTATTATATACAATACGCTGACCACTCCCCGCGCCGGGCAGTTCCAATTGATCCTGCCGGATGGATCCAAGGTCTGGCTCAATAATGCCAGCAGTCTGCGCTACCCTACCGCCTTCACCGGCAAGGACCGGGAGGTCACGCTTAATGGGGAGGCCTATTTCGAAATAGCGAAAGATGCAGCGAAGCCTTTTATCGTGCGGGTGAATGAACTGGCCATTAATGTATTGGGCACCAGCTTTAATGTGATGGCTTATGGGGATGATCCGGCCGTCAAGACAACTTTGTTGACCGGAAAAGTATCGTTGGCAGCGGGTAGCAAGCAGTCGGTGCTGGCGCCGGGAGAGCAGGCGGTTATAAGCCGGGAAGGGAATTGGAAGGTTATGAAGGGCGTGGATGTGGACGAAGCGATTGCCTGGCAGCGGGGCTATTTCCATTTTACGCATGAAGATATCGGAGGAGTGTTGCGTCAGTTGGGGCGTTGGTATGATGTCGAAGTCACCTTCACGATTCCGGTACCGGACTATACATTCGATGGGGAGATTGGGCGGGACCTGAGTTTATCCTCCATCCTTAAGCACCTGGAAAAAAAGGATCTGCATTTCCAGATCGATGGTAAGAAGTTGATCGTTTCAAAATAATAACCTTAGTCTTTAAAACCTCTGAAAGCCTTGTTTACCGATTGCCTTGTCCGTATTTTTTACCTGAACTTTTAAACTCAACCACCATGAACAACTGCAATCAACAAAGCTCTATTCGATCAGACTAAATAAACCTCCTCCTTTTCCCGGGATGCCGGCAAAATAAAAACCGGAAGTGCTACCAACACTCCCGGCGGATATTCAGGTATTCCCAAACAGATCGGCTAAGATTCTTTTTGTTTTACACCTAAACACCGTAAAGGTATGAATTTTACTTTTCAGGTAGACAACCCTGCAGGGACGGATATGTCTTCCTCACCGAAACAACTGATAATGAGAGCAGTCCGTGGGGTCGTCCACCCGATTGCTGCATTACCGAAACAAGCACTTTTGTTTATGCAACTATCTGCATTTTTACTGTTGGCCCTCGGGCTCCAGGTGAGCGCCGCCACCTACTCCCAGACGGTCAGTTTCACGGGAAAGGACGTTCCGCTCAAAACCGTCTTAGCCTCCGTCAAAAAGCAGACGGGCTACGGTGTCTTTTTCGAAAACGGCGAGGCCATGCTGCAATCCTCCGCTCTTGTCACCATCGACCTCAAAAACGTCTCTCTAGAATTATTCCTCCGCGTCTGTCTGAAAGATCAGCCCCTCGAATATACCCTGGAAGGCAAAACGATCTTCATCAAGAAGAAAGAGCCTGTCGTCACCATCGCCCCCCCACCCACCCCCGGAGATCCCATCCTCCAGATCAAAGGGCGTGTCACCAATGACAAGGGCGAGCCTCTCGTGAACGCCAATATTACCGTTAAACGCACGGGGCATGGAACCGTCACCGACGCCAATGGAAACTTCTACTTACGCAATGTCAATTCCGAGGATATGATCATGGTAACCTTTATTGGCTATAAAACATTATCCATGCCGATAAAAGATCGGATTAGTTTGACGGTAGTACTGTCCGCAACGACCAATGATTTGGATAAGGTGGTCGTTCAAGCTTATGGGACTACAACGCAGAGATTGGCTACGGGGAATATTGGGGTGGTGAGGGCAGAGGATATTGAAAAACAACCAGTCATGAATCCTTTAGAAGCCCTGCAAGGAAGGGTTCCAGGCCTTGTCGTTTCACAAATTAATGGATATGCTAGTGCTCCGTTTAAAGTGGAACTAAGAGGCAGAAACGCAATTAGTTCTAGTCAAACAGGAGAACCTTTATATATAATAGATGGAGTACCCCTAACAATAGTAGAAATAGGAAATTTATCAAGCTATATTGGGGGATCCTCGGGCTTTTTACAAAATGGATTGGGCGGTCCTGCCAGTGGGCAAAGCCCATTTTTTAATATTGACCCCGCTAATATCGAAAGTATAGAAGTGTTAAAAGACGCAGATGCTACATCTATTTATGGGTCGAGAGCCTCTAATGGAGTAATACTAATTACAACAAAAAAGGGAAAAGCAGGCAAAACAAAATTAGAAATTAACATTTACCAAGGTGCCAGTTTTGTCACGAATCATTGGAATATGCTTAACACTCAACAATATTTATCAATGAGAAGGGAGGCATTAAAAAACGACAGTATTACACCAGATATTAATAGTGCGCCTGATCTAATAGCTTGGGATACCACACGTTATACAGATTGGCAAAAAGTTCTATGGGGCGGGACAGGTAAAATTACAAATATACAACTTAGCTTATCAGGTGGAGATGTCAATACCTCATTTCGACTTAGCGCCGGGTACAATCGAACTACAAATATTCTTGCCGTTAGCGGTTCAGACCAGCGAGCATCGGTTTCATTAAATCTAAATCATCGCAGTCTAAATCAAAAGCTCAATCTAAATTTCACTGGTAGCTACTCCTTTACACAATCTGACATGATTCAGTTTCCTGCTTCGGCAGCAACACTTCCTCCTAATGCACCAGCTATTTTTGATTCTACTGGTAATTTAAATTTTGCAAGCTGGTCGCCCGTACGATATAAGTTTCCCTTTGGAGAATTATTACAACCATATACAGCGAAAACTAATTTTTTGAACAGTAATTTAGTAATGTCATATGAGATTGTAAAAGGTTTATTAATAAAAAGCAGTTTCGGTTATAATACAGCTCAGGCTAGTCAAAATTCATTTACACCAATCCTTTCACAAGATCCACTATCCAGCCCAACCGGCTCTGCGACCTTTGGGAATAATACCAATAGGAATTGGATCATTGAACCTCAATTGGAATATAGTAGCTTTATAAACCGAGGAAAGTTAAGTGTTCTTTTAGGCGGAACGACACAAGGAACTGTAACGGAAGGTCTATACAATAATGGCTCAGGTTATACTAGTGACGCTTTGCTTAGAACAATTTCCAATGCTCCATATCAATTTTCTTCCGATAATTATGGAGAATATCGTTATGCCGCATTTTTCGGTCGAGTTAGCTATAACTGGGAGAATAAATATATACTGAACTTGACCGCCCGTAGGGATGGATCTTCAAATTTTGGTCCCGGCAACCAATACGGTAATTTCGCTTCGGTTGGTGCAGCTTATATATTCACTGAAGAAGCATGGTTTAAGAAGCACCTCAACTTTTTAAGTTTTGGCAAATTGCGAAGTAGCTATGGGACAACTGGCAGTGAGGGTCCTTCGTATGGCTATTTAACACGATTCTCTTCATTAAATCCTACCTACACAGGAATTCAACCTCTCGCACCTACTCAACATTCCAATCCGAATTATCATTGGCAGCTTAACAAGAAATTAGAAGGTGCAATTGATATAGGTATATTTAAGGATCATATAAATCTTTCGCTAGCTTTTTACCGTAATCGCTGCAACAACCAATTAGTTGCATTTCCACTACCAAGTTATACAGGCTTCCCTAATGTTATAGCAAACTCCCCAGCCTTTGTCCAAAACTCCGGATTGGAAATTTCTTCAAGTATCAAATTAATTGACGCCAAAGACACAAAATGGACATTTACTTTTAACATAGGTATCAATCGAAATAAATTACTAGGTTATCCTAATATTGAACAGTCCCCTTATTATGGAACCTTGATAATTGGCCAGTCTTTGAATATCGTTCGTTTACTCCATAATACAGGCGTTGACCCACAAAGCGGACAATATACGTTTCAGGATAAAAATAAAGATGGCATAATCGATCCAGGTATTCAAGACACAGCAAATGATTTGTATAATTATGACCTAAGTCCAAAATTTACAGGGGGGATTGGCTCAAATCTTAATTATAAATCTTTTTCACTTAGTATCTTTTTTAATTTCGCGAAACAGAGAGGTAGAAATGCCTTCTCTGGCTTTCAGGCCGGCGATATGCAAAACATTGCAACAGCACGTTTATCACGTTGGCAAAAACCAGGCGATATCTCAAATTATGCCCGCTTTACCACCCTTCCAGCTCTAAGCGATATTCAATACAGTACCCAATCAGATGGAATTTATACTGATGCTTCGTTTATTAGGTTGGCAAACATATCACTTGCTTATAATTTATCTCAAAACCTAATTAAGAAAATTGGTTTGCAAAGCGCAAGTCTATTCCTGCAAGCACAAAACTTATTTGTAATAACTAAGTACAAAGGGATCGATCCAGAAACACAAAATTTTGGGGGGATGCCCCCAGTCAGAATAATTGCAACAGGTCTATCCTTGAACTTTTAAAAAGTTATACATATGTTATTAAAAAACAAAATAATCACGACATTAAGCTTTATAATTTGTATCATAAATTCTGGATGCAAGAAATTAGTTCATATTGGTGAGCCTGTTAATACTATAACCAGTGCAGAGGCTTTTAACAACGAAAATACGGCAACATCGGCAGTCCTTGGTATTTATAACAGTCTTGATCCATTAAATCTTTCTTTTGGAAATGGCGAGATTACGCTCTATTGTGGTCTTTCATCCGACGAGTTAAATTTCTTTGATGAAACTGACATTTATACAATGGAATTCGAAAAAAACACATTAGATCAAACCAATTATTTCATAACACCTTTTTGGACTCCTGCCTATTCTGCTGTTTATAGAGCCAATGCAGCGATTGAAGGATTAGAAGCATCGTCTACAATATCAAATAAAACTAAAAATCAATTGCTCGGCGAGGCTAAATTTTTAAGAGGATTTTGCACTTTTTATCTAACTAATCTTTTTGGAGATATACCATTAATTACAACAACCGCTTGGGCTCAAACGGCTTCCATGGGGAGAACGTCACAAACAAAAGTATATCAACAAATAATTGGGGATCTAAATGATGCCGAAAATTTATTACCCGACGATTATTCAATATCGGGGGGAGCAAGAACTAGAGTAAATAAATGGGCTGCTTCAGCCTTATTAGCTAGAACATATTTATATATAGGGAAATGGGATAGTGCTGAATATTTTTCAACTTCTGTCATTAATAATACTAATACATATAAACTATCGTCCGATTTGAATCAAGTATTTAAGGCTAATAGCACAGAAGCAATCTGGCAGTTAGAAACATACAACACTTATCCATACGCTACAATTGAAGGCTCCAGAATTATTCCATATGATTCAACAGTCAATCCTGATTTCTACTTAACAAAACAGTTACTAGCCTCTTTTGAAACTGGAGATTTACGTAAAATTGCCTGGGTCGACAGTTCTAGCTATTCTGGAATATATTACTATTATCCATTTAAATATAAAGTCCGAGTAGGGTCCCAGGATAACATTGTTGAAAATTATACGGTACTTCGACTGGCAGAACAATATTTAATCAGAGCAGAGGCGAGAGCACATCAAGGGAATAATTTAATCGGAGCAGAAGATGATTTGAATGTTATACGTATGCGATCAGGCTTGTCTGCTACTAATCCAACTAACCAAACTGATTTATTAACCGCTGTCTATCATGAACGCCAAATAGAATTATTTTCGGAGTGGGGGCATCGCTGGCTAGACCTTAAAAGAACTGGACAAGCAAACAGTATTTTGAAGCCTATAAAATCACATTGGACTGACAATGCTCAATTATACCCTATTCCATACTCAGAAATAAAACTCAGCCCTACATTGAAGCAAAATCCTGGTTACTGACCTTATGTTATTGAAACATAACCTACCAAATTTTATAATTACTCTTTTCACAATCTATACTTATTTTAAACTAATAAAAATAATTTCAATTAAACCCAAAAAGATGCTCTACAAGAAAAAACTACTTGCATTAAGCGTTTTACTAATAATTTTTTCTCCGAAATTCCTATTTCCGCAACAAAAAGAAAAATATGAAATTGATGGGCAGATTACGGGATTAAAGGAGGGAGAAAGCATTGTGATGACACTATTTAATGAATGGCCACAAAGAGTCAGAAGAGACTCCGGCTATGTTAAAAATGGTCTATTTCATATTGAAGGCAATGTTCCGGAAGGGCCTAGAATTTACTCCTTAGTTGCACAGTTACATCAGAACAAATCACTTTTGCTAATTTTGGATAATGACCAAAAAATTACGATTCATGGAAAAATAGCTATTGACAGCATTCCAACAAGTGAGCTTTTTAGTAAGTTTTTATCCATAGAAGGCAGTCAAACTACAAAAGACTATTACGATTTAAGAAACGCTTTTGATCTTTATTTATACTCGACGACTAGGCTAAAGGATTATATTCTGCATCTAAAAGATTCAATTGGTTTTGACAAAAGGCTAATGGATGGGCTAATGCAAAGTAAAAACATTATTAGCCGGAGTCTCTTAACCGACATTTTCCTACAACGGCCTATCAATACAAGTATTCCTCTGATAATGGATAATGTATATTTTTGGGGTATTCATGACGCATTCATAAAAGAGACTTATGATAACCTAGTGAGCCTGAATAAAGATTTCCCCAACAGTTACTATGGTAAAAAAATAAAGAATGAAGTTTTATTTATTGAGGGGCAGCCTTTTCCACTTTTCACATTGCCTACACCACAGGGAAATAAGTTGGCTTTAAAAGACCTAATCTTTAAAAGTAAAATTACAATTGTAAATTTTTGGAATTCGAACTCCTTTAAAGTTGACGAGTTTCAGCAGGAACTTAAGGAATATTATCTACAATATAAAGACAAGGGCCTAAACATTGTAGGCATATATTCAGATACAAGCGCAAAAAAATGGAAGCTCGCATCAGCAGATCTTCCCTGGTACCAGGTTTCAGACCTAAAAGGTGAAGAGGGGGTTATAGGAAAAACGTATCGGCAAAAAACGAGTGCAACTACCAACGTGCTAATTGATTCACAGGGAAATATTATTGCGTGGGACGCTTCAGGCATTTTTCTCCAATATTATTTAGATAAATATCTAGGGGATAAAAAATAATTTACAAAAGGACACAGTTTTCGGAATTAGCACTCGACAGCTCATTAGTAGCCGTTTTTTCTAATTATGGAAAAACAACCGTTGATGTATTTGCACCAGGCATATGCATCTATTCAACTATATCAGGGTCTAAATATGCTTTGTATCAGGCGGAATAGTAAATGTATTTAATGCGTTGAAGCTTGCAGAAAAATATTAATAATTTCATATTTGATATTACTACATAAATTGAATATAATATTGCACCAACCAGGAGGATGGTGCAATATTATTTAGAAACCAATTTTTAAAATAATAATTAGCCTCTGTAGTATTTTCTGGAAATACTATGGTTTGAAATAAACCTGATGATTCAATTGGTCATAATAAATCGGAATTGATGAATTGGTTCCATAATTCAAGGAAGCAAGGTTATACCCTGTTCCAGTAACAGTTGACCAGTGACCTGTGGTTGGAGTCGTTACAATTTCAGTAGTTCCTAAATAAAGAGCTGATGCGTCAGCAAATTTTGCTTTCCCAGCAAATACACCTGCAGTAACCAGCACTAAAGCGGCTGCGATAAAGAACATTTTTACCTTGTTCATAAAAAAAGTATTAATGATTAAAAATATTTGCCTACTCTATTAATAAGGTTTTCAGCGTCCCCTCGCCTGCATTTGTATTACGGATACAGGCTCTCCATTACCTGCTAGCGCGCGTTAACAGGTGTATTGCGCAAAGAGTTGGAAGAATATCGTTTAAAAGAAAACCTTGGATTTGATAAAATAATAGCTATAAAAGCCAACCAACACAATCCAATTGAAATAAGCATTTTCTGCATCCAAGTCGGTTTTTCCCATAAGGCGTGATATGGCCAAAAAAGAGAATGACTAAACAAGTATACACTCATAATCCACAATACAAATAGAATTTCAATAGTCAAACAAATATTTAGAGCTATTATTCTATATCTAGAATAGATAAATAAAATTGATAACAATATTTCTCCGATGGGTATAGTATAAGTAAAAAGCGTAGATACTGACTCCAAAAAGGGTGCATATTTCAGCCATTGTCCATAGTTATGGATATAAACTAGTTTATACATCCCCTCGTAAAAGAAGTTCAACAGTAAGATCAGGCAAATGATCTCGACGATAATCTTTCTCGTTTTCATGCTAATTGAGTTTTCTTTTTCAATTCCTCCTCCCTTCCCCACTTAACAATAGCCTCCGCAGCCAATATGGCAAGACTAA
>DASWFI010000138.1:0-4040 GCA_036394315.1 Patescibacteria group bacterium | reverse complement strand
TATGCGCTTGTTATTATCCGCCGTCAGGTTCCCGTTGCCGTCATAGCTGTAATCCGGCGCCGTGCCGGTATTGTATTCTTTGAAGTCACCCAATAAGGTCGTGGTATCGTTGGTCCGGTCGGTGACATAGTTCAGCTTATTACTGGCCCCGCTCGCCGGAGAGACGGGGTCAGTACGGGGAATTAAAAGGAGATGTGGGTGGGCGGTAGTGCTACTATTGGGCATCCTTGTGTCACTCCCTTGTACGGTCATGGTTCTATGCGGCCGTTCATTTTTAGACTGCCTGCAATGTAAGATCTATCTGTGCAACAGGGTGCCAGGCGGCCTTCCGTCCACACCCTCCCGGCGCTGGTTCTTCTTTTGAACACCATCTTGGGGCCAGTCCCGATGCGAAGAAAGGCGCCTAATGAGGGGTGGACAGTCCGGCCGCGGGAGAGTGTATTTTGGGTGGCAGTTTTAATATAATAAGAGGCGCTCCTCCTGGATGGTGCGGAATTGCAGTCAGTGTTTCTAGTGTACATTTAAAAGGGCCTTGCACTGGTCAATACTCTCTTCCTCCCTTTTTTGGCGGTGCTATTGCCAGGCTTTATCTTCATCCATATGCTCGTCAGACCCAAGACCTCTTACCATCCTTATCTGTTAGTGGCTTTTTATCTTAACTGCCTGCCTGCCGATTTATTACAGCGTATTCCCAGATCTACCCGGCATGAATGGACCCATAAAGATCAGGTAGCTTTATACGGTTATGATTGGTATAATGAAAATCGACCACTGTTCGATACGATACGGGAGGTTACGGCCAGTAAACAATTGCTACGTATTAACAGGGCTCTGCTTCGTATCATTGCTTTAAAACGATTCATCGTTAATTACCAGGATTGCATAAAAGAGAATATATTTCATATAAATGAGGTTGTAGTGAATACGATCCATAAAATTAGGGAAGTAATAGGCTGTAAGGTTGTCCTTAAATACCTTGATCGATCTTACAGTTGGTATTTGCAACTTCGAAGGAAGCAAAAATGCCCTTCTTCCCTTTTTTCCTTATGTCGCATTAAATATCCGGCTCAATTAATGATCAGAGAAATCAATATCATAAAAGCCTATTGCTCCGACTCCCGGTTACTGCTTTGGCCGCTGGCTTCTGTTTATCACCAGATCCGACGGGATAAGGCCGCCTTTTTTACGATCAGCACCTTTTATAAATACGTATCCTTGCTGGGATTGAAAAGGAAGCTGGCGCGTCATCGAAGAAAGAATCACGATATCGGTATTCGCGCCCATGCCCCTTTACAAATTTTACATGCGGATGCGACTGTCTTCAGAACAGCGGACAACCGGAAAAGTTATATCCATCTGGTGCAGGACAATTTTTCCAGAGCGATTTTGGGTTATACGGTGGCTGAATCCTGTAAGGCGGAGAACACGTTCGAAAATCTGGATGCTGTTTTGCAGACATACCTTATTCCATCGGGTATTTCTTCCTGCCTGCTTCTTACAGACGATGGCCCTGAGAATGCCGGGCCGGTAAGAAATCTGATTGCTGGTTCGGTGTCCCCCGCCATTAACCACCTGATCGCTCAGCGTGATATAGAATTCTCCAACTCCATGATCGAAGCCGCCAATAAACAATTAAAATACCGTTTTCTTTACCATCTTCCTATTGCCAATCATGCCGCGTTGATAAAATACCTTCAGCAAGCAGTACAGGATTACAACAACCGCCCTCACCATGTATTAAACGGGTTGACCCCGCTTGAAGTTCTTGATGGAAAGACATTTGATAAAGATGTCTGTCAGCAACAGATGGCCCTTGCCAGAAATACCCGGGTAGCTGAAAATAAAAAAGAACAAAGCTGTTGTTACAGCTTTTAACCCCAAAGTGAGCCATTGACCTCCTACTTTTTCTTTTGACCCTCTTTAACCTTGTAAAGTATACTCCTTTTATGCTTTAACGTCTTTAAAAAAACACCTGCCCCTCTGCTCGAAATTCATGAATTCCTACGTCCGGATATTCGCACGGTTTAATGTAGAGAGTGTGTGTAAGTTGCACGGTTGCACTGTGAAGGTTAAACAGATTTGATAAATTCCAATATCTTCCATAACGGATAATATATAATATAAACAATAAAAGAGGTATAACGGATAATAGTATTTTAGCCGTTCTATTTATAGGTTTAATAGATGCAAAATAGCCTTTGGTAAATAAATATTTTACTGTTATATATATGCAACCTAAAACAAGAATAGAGGGGATTGTAACCAATAATAAACTCCAAGAGAACCGCCAATCTTGAAAAAGGCTTATAGTAAAGAGGATGCTATATGGAAAAATAAAAAACAAAGTAGCCAACCCAATAATCAGTCCCATACGCATTTTGTAAACAAGCATAGGCGATGCAATTATAAATAACAATATTGTACCTAATAGAGCAAATACAGGAAAATAATTAGCCAGCCCGGCCGAGAACCCCAGATTAAAGAGTATCACCCAAAAGTTTAGCATAGCAGTCAATACATACAATGTATATAGCTTTATTGCGTTAAATTCTCTTGTTATCATTGTTTATAATTATTGGCTTGTAATTACTATATTAGGGTTTTGTTGTAACCATGAATTTATCAAAGCACCTGCTTGTGACCAGGTCATGCCACTCCCCTCATTGTTGTTGCTGGTAGAACCTGTTCCTTTAGCTCCGCTCTTTTGATATTCTAACGGCGCAGACGAAACCATTTTATTCCATTGGTCAATTGTATATGTTTTACCCGCACTCACAACAGCAGTAAATTCACCTTTTTCATTTATTTTAACGTCAAAATTTGCATACATCATAGGTCTATCATTATTTCCGGGTAAACTTGTGTAAGGATTGCCATCATAGCCGCTCACGCCTATAAATACTCTTTGCCCTTTTGTATCTCCAATAAATGCTTCTGCGGCAGGGAATCTATCTCCATCCATTGAAAATTGAACATTAAGAACTCCTTTATCAGTATTCTCTGTCAACCGTAATGTTGAATGAATATCGATATCAGCAGAAGGAATTAAAGGTAAATTGGCTGCCATTTGTGATGTAACTACACCAACCTTATCACTTCCATGGCTAGTAAATCCAGCTTTAACATCGGCTCTATCAGTTGCTATTCCGTCACCAAAAACAGGATGATGAGAAGGGTCGCTCCAAGTATTTAAACCTGTTACTGTTTTCTTGGAAGGATCTATTGTAAAGGTTTGCTGCATCCTAGATGTAGCAGAGGCTGAAGTAGACCAACCTCTATTGTCTCCCGAAAACCCCCCGCCAAAAGTTTTCATAGGTGCAAAGGATCTGATAAATATAGGATAGGGGAACCTCCCATCAGGATCAACAAAAAGAATAGGGTTATTTATACAAAATTCATACGGGCTGTGCTGTGGTAGTATATGTGCGTTAGGATCAAGAACTTCCCATCGTCCAATTTGGTTATCATACATCCTTTTTCCGTAATCATATAGTTCTAACCCGCTCCCATCACTAAACTCTTGGTTCTGTTGTTCCTTCCCGTTATATCGATATTTGTTTTGAGCGTAGTTAGTCTTTAATGCTTTATCCGATATACCGGCCATCGTCAATCCGAACGGATAATAATCAGTTGTTTCCAGCAAAGGCCCCCGGGTATGGATCAACTGCAGGTTGTCAAAGAACACATCGATATTACTCTCGTTGCTACAATATACATACAAATATCCGCTCGTCAAAATGCTCACAGCAGAGCTATGGCTCTTCACCGCATCGGCGGTAGTACTGACCCCGTCATAGCCGCAATTGGAGGCGATCGGTACGAATTGCTCGTTGAATAATATCCAATTGATATAGGCCCGGGGTACGGTCGAAATGCCGGGGTTCGGCACTCCTGTGGTGACCCAGTTGTAGATGCCGTTGTAAGTGGAGGTCGATCCCTGCAGGGCGCTGGCCGTGGCGCTATGGACCGTGCTGACGATGGGCGTTCCGGCAAAGGCGGCGATAAAATTGTTCAGGACTGTATTGATCAGGTAACTATTA
>DASWFI010000137.1:0-1767 GCA_036394315.1 Patescibacteria group bacterium | reverse complement strand
ACCGTAAACCTACCCAAGGCTATTAAATGGATAGTTCCTGATTCTATCAGGACCGATCACGCTACTCATATGATAATACAGCAGCAAGGCTCTGAATTTACGTTTCTCTTTTTTGAGGCAACAACACCTCTTTTCATGGGTCCGCCCGAAGAGCAGATAGAAGCGTATAAAGCGTTGCCATATATAGAGGCAAAGTGTGTAGCTAGAGTTGTCATGAGTGCTGAAAATACAACACTTGGTGCAAATAACCTGATAGAAAGCATCAATCGGTTCAATGCAATGATGCTTCAGGAAGTGAAAGGACAGGAAAATGCCGGAACTCCAACAGATACGGAACTACCATCCACAAGCTAATCCTCAATCTTTGTTTGGGATGGCTTCGGGAGGCGTTGAGAAAGTAAAGTTTTCCTTTGGTGTGATTCGTGACACTACGACCACACCTGACCTTCGTCCGTATTGGAGGCAAACACTACATTTTAAGTCACTGCCAAAGTTTGAAGCACCAGAACTCTCAGAGTCTTTGCTTACTCAGCTTGGCATCTATCATGCTACAAGTTTAGTTCATATACTAGACGAAGCAGTCTATTATCCGAGCGTGAAAAATCATATCATGTCTATCTTAGTACCTTATATACAGGCAACTCAAGAATTGGATTTTGACATGCCTCCAATAACATCTACAGGAGTTATCGGTAGTGTTGTAAAGGATGAAATGGCACGACCAGGGGTTACTGATGTGCGAAATACATCATTCTTCCGTTTTCTTGACGAATTGGAGGCGAGGACATACAAGCCGGATGACATGGAAGATGAAGAGTAAGAAACTACATCGCGATAGATAGAGCAGCATAGTAAATGGCGAGCGGAAAGCATTGTTTATTTGTAGATACCTCTGGCTGGATTGAGGTATTCGGTGTAAAACGAGATTTGCATAAACAGGCAAACGACATATTGACTCAAGCCCTGGAAAAGGGTCGCCCAATTATAACGACGAATTATGTCATCGTTGAATTTATAGGGACCGCTCAGAAGAAATGTGGCTTTTATTATCGTGAGGATTTATTCAAGGCTTATAAGGAGATCAGAAATTTACAAGGAATCGAGATCGTACATATCAACGAGAAAATTCACGCTGAAGAATTAACCCGCCTCCGTAATTGGCCAGATAAGCACTGGAGTTTAGTTGACGCCACAAGCTTTAACGTTATGCGCGCCCTTAAATTGACCGATGCACTTGCTAAAGATGGTCACTTTAATGAGGCTGGATTCAATGAATTGCTCGGTAAACTTCCTGCGTGAAAGGCTTCTCTCCTCCTATTTTTTTGTCCTATTTTTCGGCTGTTCATATATCAACCGCTTTCCCATCGTCATCTGGATAGCCCTGATAGTATCTGCTACAACTATCTATAGAACCGACTTTGTGTGCAGAAAAGCCACTTGCACACAAAGTACCCGTTTAGACGGACTTTATGTGCAAAGCCTCTTCAACTCCTTCTTCCTCTAATTTCTCTTGAGCAGCGGCATAGATATCACAGCATGCTTACTTGTTTTTTAATGGGTTTGTCAAGTATTTAATCGCCTTAAATATGAAACAAAAGTTACACCTGGACAATTGATTACTTCTCACCTAAACTAGTAGCAAGGGATATCATCCATATCCTATACCGTCAAATCGTGAGGGAAGTAATCATGACCAAGTACGCTTTTGTAATCGATCAGCGCAAGTGTATTGGCTGCCATGCCTGCACTGTAGCATGCAAGGCAGAG